>SVIH01000022.1 GCA_015069575.1 Clostridiales bacterium | reverse complement strand
TTTTAAGCATGGCAGAATAAAATTAGCAGAATTACTCGACTAACAAAATAAAACGCAATACAAAGCGTTTTTGAGCCAATTACACAAATATATTCTCCATTCACTATGTCAAAATTTGATACGCATAAACAAAGAAAAAGGCGAAAATGAAAATTGCTTAAATGCAACGGACATTTTCACCTTCAATTTTTTATACCAACAATTATAAATTATTGCATCGAAATATCAAAATCAGGTTCGATAGGATTTATAATTCCTCTTAATACATTTTTCATAAAGAATCCCAAAAAAGGCGGCATATAATAAGGTTTATCATAAAACATCGTTCAGTCTTTGGGATTTATTCAAGTAAATAATTCCAAATTTTCCAAATTACCTTGTTTTACTACAAAAAATATGATAAAATATTAAAAAATAAGGAGGTGTATTTTACGATGAATAAAACAGAACTTGTTGCACTTATGGCTGAAGAAGCCGGATTGTCAAAGAAAGATGCTGAAAAGGCATTGAACGCATTTATCGGCAGCGTACAGAACACAGTTAAAGCCGGAGATAAGGTTTCCTTAATCGGCTTTGGTACATTTGAAGTTCGTGAGAGAGCCGCTCGTGAAGGCAAGAATCCGCAGACAGGCGAAAAAATTAAAATCGCTGCTTGCAAGGTTCCTGCATTTAAGGCAGGCAAAGCTTTCAAAGATTTAGTAAAATAAATAACATAAAGGAGTGAGTCGCAACTGCTCACTCCTTTAATATACCATATTGAATTTTGATACACCTTAACCAAAGAAAAGACCTGTAGGCTTAAAACTTGTTATAAGAGGAATTTTGTCAAGGGTAAATCTAATATTTTTGAAAAAATTCAGAAAATCATATATTAAGATGGAACAGTAAAACTACATTTCAGGGATTTTGGTGGGTGTAATTCATAAGTTAGAGTTATATTCCCCCAAAAAAAGGCTTACCACTAAGCCGTCACAGAAAAAGCGACTATCACGCATATATTTCTCTATGGTGTTGTCGCTCTTTTCTTCTTCATACAGATATTGTTCAAATCTTTTTACAATTTCATTTGTAATAGTTTTCATAGTATAATCAACCGCCTTTCAAGGTTATATTTTACCACATAATTAAAAATATCCTTGAAAACGCCATGTGTAAAACTGTCTAAAAATAAAAGCGTTAAAGTAAAAGGAGGATTCTCTTTTAACTTCAACGCTTTTTGCAACTTTGTAGGCTGTTAAAATTTTAGGATTCTATAATTTTAACGTTGATTTCGTGTGTCATTAAATCATCGGCTTCGGTAACCGTTATTTCAAGATTTTCATAGTCAAGAACAAAACCCTTTTGCGGTATGTTTCCGGTGTTTTCAATCAGCCAACCGTTAACGGTTGTTGCTTCTGAATCCTCGGGCAAAATCAGATCAAAAAATTCCGCAAATTCTTCTGTAGAAGTATTGGAAAGCACACGATATGTATTTTCATCAATTTTTTTTATGTTGTTAATTTCTTCATCCTGCTCATCCCAAATCTCGCCTACAAGTTCCTCAAGGATATCTTCAATTGTGACGATACCGGAGGTAATGCCATATTCATTTACAACAATAACAATGTGATTATGTTTGCTTTGCATATCTTTCAGCAATAGATCAAGGTGAATACTTTCGGGAACATATGTTGCAGGAAACATAGCCTGTTCTAATGTGAAATCTGTGTTGTTGCATTTGAGCAGATATTCTCTTGTATGAAGTATTCCTACAACCTTATCAACGGAATCTGAATATACAGGAATGCGTGAGTACCCTTCTTCCTGAATAGTTTTAAGTATTTCTTCCTTTGTTGAAGTTGCAGATATAAAGGTTACTGCTTTTCTATGCGTCATAATATCTGCGGCAGTGAGATTGTCAAGTTTAAATACATTCTTTATGTATTCAATATCATCTTCATCAAGAGTTCCTTCATCAACACCTGCATCAAGCATAATTACAATATCTTCTTCTGAAACAGGCTCTTCCTTTTCGTCAGGATCAATACCAAAAAGTCTTAAAACTCCATTCGTTGATGCAGTGAGCAGCCATATTATGGGCTTTAGTGCAACGGCTAATCCTGAAATTGTTCCGCATACAAGTTCTGCCAGTTTTTCTTTATGACGCATTGCGATACGCTTTGGAACAAGCTCACCCAAAACAAGTGTGAAAAATGAAAGGATAAGTGTAATTAAAATAACCGATATGGTGTTGATTGTTCCTGTGTAAGAGGCAGGAATATTAAAAGCAGACACCGCAAATGCCGACAATCGTTCTGCAAAATTATCAGCGGCAAATGCGGAACCTAAAAATCCGGCAAGTGTAATGCCTATCTGAATGGTAGAAAGAAATCGTGTAGGTTCTTCTATCATTTTAAGCATTTTTATTGATTGCTTATCTCCATCATCTGCTTTTGCCTTAACCTTTTTTTCGTTCAACGAAATAACTGCGATTTCTGTTGCGGCAAAAAAGGCATTAAGTAAAATCAGTATTATTTGTAATAGTAATTGTTTAATCATTTAGTTTTTTAGACCTCCAAAAAATATAAGTATATTTGCTAATGGGCATTATGCTTTTCAGCAACGAAGTTTAATACTGAAACCATATCCGCAGAAACAGCAAAACTTATATAAGTCTGAAAGTCCGATAATACTTCGGGGTAGTGGGTCCACCATTCACCATCTCCTTTTTTATAAATTAGCACGGATTATATCATAAAATTACAAAAAAATCAATAATTAACGTGTAAATTGATAAATCTTAATAAAATCTTAATACGCAAGTTTAACCGTTAATGCCATCTTAAAAAGTATTATGATAAAATGATAATAGAAAATAGGATACACTTGAATGGTGGTTTTGATTATGGATGCAAAAATAAAGAAGCATTTTACTTCTTCTCAGATAATAATA
>SVIH01000019.1 GCA_015069575.1 Clostridiales bacterium | reverse complement strand
TGTATGTCCGATAGTTACAGGCACAATATCGTGTTTAGGCTTAAAAGTTTTTTCTGTCCAGCCAACACCAAAAAACGCACCGTCATAATTTGTACGCTTGCCGTTTTCCTGATATTCGTCCCAGAACAAATCAAATTCACTTCCACCGCCTGCATTCTTACCTGCAGAATAAACATCATTTATTTTATTTGCTAACTCGCCTGATTTAATTGTTTCTGTTGAGCCTGTTTTTTCCCTTATCTTTTCACAGGCAGAAATATAATCATCAAGTGGCATTATTGCATTTTTGCTCATTTTGCCACCTCCGAAACATCAACAAATTCCTGTTTAATAATGTTTACAATCTTTAATGTATCTGTTTCATTTAAAACATACTTGTTGTTATCAAAATTTTCTTTGATTTTTTCAAAAGTTTCTTCTGCATCAACTGAATACTGTTTTGCTTCACTTACCTTTTTTAAGATATTTTCTTCAAATGCGCAAAGATTACCTATAACCCTGGCATCTTGTCTTTGTGAACTTGTAAAAAACAACGTAACCGGAACCGTTAAGATTTCTTCTGTTGTTCCGCTTTCAAAAAGACGGGTAATAACAAGGTTACATGCAAATTCTCCGCCATAACAAGAAATATTTTTAGGTATAGTTCTTTTAACAGCATTTTCATTTATTAAAAGATTTTCAGAAGGCTGATAACCTGCAAAAGAAGAATTAAAATCTATTCTATATTTAAGTTCGCCACCGCCTTCTTCTATTAAAGAAAGATATTCTTCATCAATAACAAAAACAATTTCTGTAGCATTATCTTCATTTTGTATGCCACCCCATTGGTAATCTGACGGTGTAACACCTTCTTTTAAAACATTAAATACAACTTTTCTTATTGCCATTTAAATCCCCCCTTATTATTTTTTTAAGCCAAGTTCTTCAAGAAGATACTCGTATTCTGCTTCATTAATACGTTTTTGCAAACGCCAATTCTGAAGCACCTGTAACCTGTACTTATCATATGTCATCTTAATATTATTGATATTGCGTTCATTAGCAAGGTCTTTTCTTGAAATAAATTCCTTGCTGCACATATTTTTAAGTTGCTGTTTTCTTGAATCAGTAATTATGTACTCTGTTTTTTCACCACTGGCTACCTGCTCATTTTTGCTTTTGCCGTAACTTCTGTAATCGATATTCATTTTATCAAGCAATAATTTTTCATTATCAGTGAAGCCGTATTTTAAGAAATACTGTTCAAGCACAAAACTTCTTTCTTTACTGCTTGCTTTATCATCAAAGAGCACATTGGTAACATTATCCCAATCTTTTGCCTGTGTATTTTCTCCTTTTGTTGCATTATTAAAAAGTTCCGTTGCCTTTGTATGCGCTTCTTCATCAAACTGGTCTTTGATTTTGTTTTTAGCAGTCACTTTTTCTGTTTCAATATCAAGCATTTTTGAACGCATTGCCTGTGCCAAAGAATCAATTTTTTGTTGTTTTAAAGAATTATAATTTCCTACCCTGTTTGAATGACTTATTTCTACTGCAGTTTGTTGTGTTCGGTTAAGCCCTGAATCGCTTAATCCGATATTTGCCATAGTTTCTTCAACTTGCTTTTTATCAATAAGTTTTTGCACATATGATTTATTGATATAATCATCATAACTGTTCTCGGCATTATTAATATCATTTAAGTACTGCTCTTTTGCCTGATTTAATAAAGAATCATATTCTTTTTCAACATCTGCAAGTTTTTCTTCTTTAAGTAATTTTTGACTTTTTAATATTTCTTCAAGATAATCCGTATAAGTTTTTGATGCCATATTTTCACCCCTTTATCTTACATTTTCAGCGAATTTAAAACTAATATTTATGCCTTTAATTTCAAGCCTGCCCATACTTTTAAAACGCATTCCAAAACTCTGGCAAAGCCTGATTGAAGGTATAATCTGTTTGCTGCTATAGTGCATATTGCTATCCTTAACTTTTACACCGTTTAAGGTTAATAAATGAGTATCCGTTACACCGTTTTCATTTAAACAATCAATTTTTACCTGATTTTTTTTGTTATTACCAATCAAAACGCTTACCCTGCTTATATGTTTGTTTTTTTCAAAATGCTTTAAATCAAATATCTTTGTTTGTGCCATTGATTCGATTAAACAAGGCTTTATTACATAATCCTGTTCAGTTTCAAAATCAAAATATCCCCTGCGAATGAAAGATGTGTGATTTGTTTCTTCTATAAAAACCATTACCATCTTTTCACCGCAGGAATATACTGCTTCCACTTTATACGGAAGTTGCCAGATAAACCACGGAACAAACTGATTTGCTTCATAATTTTGTGTATATGAAGATATGCTCATATATCCATTAGAGTTGTAATTCATGGCAAATACGGTGTTATTGCAAAACAACAGATAAAAACCGTTCCAATCCGCCGAATAGCAGGAAGACATATCTTCCTTTTTTAATTTTCTATCAATCATCAAAGATACATCAAATACATTTCGTTCTGAATACTGATTCCGATCAGTTAAAGTGTATACTTTACCCTCTGTTGTTGCCCACACAAGCCTGTTTAAACAAAGCTGAATACTTTTAGGGCAATCGCATCCTATATTTGAATGTAAAAGAGCAAATGTAAAATTTGCAGTTTGTGTTACAAGGTCAATGGCAGTCTGATCCATAAGTTCCTGCGCATTTACGGTTTTAACAGCATATTCACAGGAATAAATTTCCTTTTCTTTAAAAACGATTAAACTTGATCCTTGCCTTCCAAATGCAGTTACTTTTTGTGATTTATCACCAACATAAGCGTAGTTATTTTCACTAAAATATAAAGGATTATCAAAATCACTCCATACAACCAGAGCCTTTTCTTTTTCTTCCGTATTACCGCCAAGGAAAAGTCTGCTTCCCCCATTAACACCTAAAGATGTGTTACCATACCATATAGCTTCAGTCATTTCCATAACTTTTGCCCAGTTTTCGTCATCATTTTTGCACGGCGCAGTAACAATCATATTATTATGAACATAATCATCAATATGAATATGTTCAGGCGCATACATATCAACATCTTCGGAATAGTTAAATGAAATATGTACAATATTTCCTTTGATAAATGCATGAAGATAATAATGATCCGTACCTTTTTGCGCTTCTATAGTAGGCGCTGAAGTTGGTGTTTCAACACTATGATGATGTGTTAAACCTTTTTTATCAACATATTCAACAGTAATTATTCCCGGCGTCTGAACAGTAGTATAAGGCAAAGAATATTCCATAAAAGAATAATAATCTGTGATATCGCCATCCTGATTAGGATAAATTCTGAAACCTGTTGGCGTTTTATCAAAAGTTGAAAATTCCATTTTATAATAATTACCTAACAGATTAAAGCCTTCTACCTGTTGTGCGCCTTTAGATATCATTGCAGTGGCAATACCACTATCTTTATAGCAAGATGAGCAGTTTGTTAATACTAAAGGTGCATACATCTTGTTATTGGAAATATGTTCTGCCTGTGCATAGTGCCTTTCACCTGTTTTTCTTAAAACCCATATTTCGTTAGAATATTCTCCTGTTTCTTCATTAAAATACCTTAAGTAAACATAAACATCGTTTTTATAAACAATAGGTAAAAATTTAATCTTTGTTACATATTCAGAATCAATAATTATTTTTCCAACATAAATGCTGTCGTTACCGGAACAAAGTTTAAAACAAATATAATGGGGCTGATAATCTTCACCGCTGTTTTCTTGCCAATTATACAAATGAGCCTCAAGGGTATATATTTTGCCATTAATAAAAAGAGTGTTAATGTTATTGGTAACTACTTTTACATTTTTAAAATGTGCATCTTTATCATCTTGCTGTATACTTTTTATTCCCGGGCGTGTTGTTAAAGCACCATCTCTGAACCACATATTTAGGCAGTCTGTTAACTGATTATCCCTGATAAAGTTTGCGCCATCACGCAAATTTATTCCCCCTGAAAATTGAGGAACCGTTAACTGATACAAGTTTTTTCTGTTAAACACAGGTATCATTTTTTCACCCCCTTAAACTGTAGGAATTTTATCTTCAAAGGTCATTTCCTTTAAGATATTCTTTCGTTTTAAATTATAGATTCTTGAAAAAAACAGTTGATTATCACTATCGCCTTGTGAAGACGCTAAAAATGCCGCAACACCATAGGGCATAATATCAAAAACCACATTTTCTGGCATATTTACAGGTTGTGAAGCGTCTGTTATTTCTTGAAAACCTTCCTTGTTACAAAGATAAAAAACATCGGCATATACGGTATTTAACGCTGTTAACGCGCTTTGTTCAAACCCTGAGATACTGCCTGTATTTTTAAGGGTATCATATCCAAGCAAAAGTATTGCTTTATCAATTATTTTTGCTGCAGTCACTAAATTAACCCCCTATTCCTTGTAAAATGCTTGTTTTTTCTTCTTGAGTAAGTTTAGAAAATATTTCAAATTCTTCAGGATACTGTTCCATCAATCCTTTAATAACATCATCATTATCATTAACTTGTTTAAACTGATCAATTAATCCTGTAATATCAGGAATAGTTCCTTTTGGAATTCTTTCAAGATACTGAAGAGGCGTAATGATGCCTTCTTTTAAAAGATTATCAAGTGACGAAAGAACTACTGATTCACCCCAAAGTGTAGAAGCACCAACATCTACTTTTGTATTAATTACAAGATTTTTATATCTTTCAGCATTAAAAGGCATATAACTTACACCGTTTTTATCCTGTATTTTCAGTGGTCGCTGGCCATACATATTTACCCAGAATTCTGCCCAGATACGCGCAATATCTTCAACACAGGAATAAAATCTTGTTTGATATACCTGCATTGGCGCTAAAGCCGCTTCCCTGATAGCAATTACAGCAGAAGCATTATCCGGTCTTAAATCACCTAATGCGGCATCATTTGCACCTGAATCATAAAGTGTATTTAATGCAATATCATTTACCACACCTTGCATTTGCTGGGCAAACTGCGGCGGATGCACATACTGAAGCGCCCTGTGAACATCATAATCTTCGCCTGCGGCAATATTTATAATTTGCCCCGGATCGTTTGTTACGGCTTGGCCAACAATATCTCTATTTACAATAATTTTAGGCATACCTGTTATCATTAATGACCATACTGCCGCAGATAATGCGCGGTTAATTGCAATTTGGTTAGGAATTAAATAAGTAATTTCACTATCCCCGTATGCACAGGAAAATCTTGGCATCCAACTGAATTTTGCAAGGGGATAAAGGCCAATATTTAAATCCCATTCATTTCTTACAACTGCATTTTCAGTAACCCTTATGGCTTTAACCTTTGCACTGCCATTTTCAAAAACTTTATAAAATTTTGTTAATACAGTCACATTTTTATTGTCTTCAGGTTCCTTTTCGCCTCTGTCGCCTGCTAAAACAGAATCTTCATTACTTGTGATTTTTTCTATTCCCGTGCCTTTATTCATTAAACATTCCTGTTTAACTTGCCAAAGGGGTTTTCGTTGGGAAATAATAATATATGGCTGATCCTGTATATCATCAAGATTTGGATCACCTAAAACCACATTAACAACATTAAGCACCTGACAGTTTATATCACCCATTATCTTTGAAGTTTTATCTTCATCGGCAAAAAGTCCTGTTTGAATTCTGTCATCCCAGTATGTATAAAAAAACGATGTGCCTGCAATATAGGCTTCACGCACCATATCTATAATTTTTTCATTGAATTTAATCCTTTCGGCAGCGCTTGTTTGATACAAAGAAAGCGCACGCATAACTGAACTTATTTCTTCGTTGGTTAACTTACCGCTAGGTACAGCAGTTAACAGTTCAGCATTAACACTTTCTGTTGGCACGCCTTCACAGGAATAATTTACTGTTACCGGACTTGCGCATATATTGGAAATTTTATATTCTCCGATTCGTTTAATAATATTGCGCCTTACAAGCGGACGGGTATTGCCTGCCTGAACGCCATGCCACTGATCGCCTACATAAAAGCGTTCATTCATTTTACTTTGTTCATAAATACCGCGGTCGCCTATTGAGTTTTTATATTCATTGGCGCTTTGATATTCTAAAAATATTTCCTGTGGCTTAAGCTTAATATTTTCCATTGTTACCTCCTTAAAAAATAAGGGGCATTTTTATGCCCCTATAAAAATTCTTCCCAATTAAGAAACTGCTACGCTGATGTGACCAAGACGGCTCTTTTTAACAAAAACATCGTAATAGAGTCTGTACTGGAAAAGATATGCATCGGCATCCTGATTTTTTTCAGGGGCAAAAATGCGAAGATTTTCAGTTTTCTTAACTAAGCTTGCACCGCTTTTTGCCATCATAAGCATATTAACAGTTTTTGCTTCTTCAGAAACTGTAAAACCACCTGTTAATGCAGTCTGACCTGCATCAAATGTGTATGCTGTTTTCATTCTGTCAGAAGCAACGGGAATAATTGCCACATCGTTAATCTTTTTAACTTTAAGGTCAATTTCGCCTTGCTTGAAATCAGAAACAATAATCTGCCTTTGAAGTTCAGGTGAATTCATAAGTGCTGCATATGAAGTGGGATCCATAAAGCAAACAAGTTCTTCATCAAAGCCTGCCTTTGCCTGAATATCGTTTGCCATCTGTGAAAACTGCTTGAAAACAGTTTCTGCATTGTAATCTTCAACATTGCCCTGATTTGTTGCTACTGTTGCAAGTTTTGAAATGCAATAAGCATCCATTTCAGGAATAACCTGTGTACGAACATACTCTTTTAAAGTCTGTCCTGCAAGGTTTGCAACGCCTGTTTCATCCATATCCATTCTATCAAGTTGTAATTCTCTACCCCTATCCTTTGAAAGCATAAAAGATGAATTTGTTATAGTAATTTTGCCTGTGGGGAAACCGTTATCCCTATCGTAATCACCAAGACCTACAAAATCAAGTTCCGGTAAAAGAACGGTTTTTGCGCCAACGAACTGTGCGCACATAACATTATCTGCTAAAAAGCCTGTTGCTGATTTCTGCACAACAAGTTTATCAAGTTCACTTGCGTATTTCTGTGCATATTCTATTGAATTAAGTGCCATTTTATTTTCTCCTTATTTTTAATTATTAAGACCCTTTAAAAACGCCATTAAAAGCGTGTCAAAATGTTCACCGCCGCTTGAAAGCGCACCTGCTGATGCACTTTTATTAGCCTTAAGGGTCTTATTATTTAAGGCTACTTTTTGCATTTGGCGGTTTTTGTACCGAAGATACGCGTTAAGAAGATTTTCCTGTTTTGCTTCTTTTAAAACTGAAATGGGAATTTTATCAAGGCTATCAATTTCAGGGCACTCCCCTTTAAGTAAGATAAATTCTTCTGCTATCTTTTCACTAAATTCTTTTTTTTCAGCCTTTTCCTTTTCTTCATTAACAAACTGTGCCCTTTTTAAAGCATTATCCTGTTTATATTTTTCCATTAAAGCATCAATGGCTTTTGTATCTTCACCATACTGTGCAATAAGTTCGTTTTTATAAACAGTTTCATCAAGGGCAATGTACTCTTTTACCGTTTCGATAGGTGTTTTGCCCCTTAGCGCCGCAAGATATGAAAGTTCATCTATCAGCGGCTGAAGTTTATCAAGTTTTAAACCCTTTTGGGCAAACTGAACTGCTTCATCACGAGTAAGCACCCTGTCTTCATGGTTAAAGCGAACGGTAATATTGGTATCTTTGGTGTCCTCTGCCTGTGGTGTGGCTTCAGGTATATCTATATTCTGCGTTTCCTGTGTGGTATCATTTAACGCCATAATATCATTTTCCATAAAAAATTCTCCTTACTTTTGTGATTCGCCATTATAGGTCCAGAAATTCTTAAGTTCACGCTTTTCTTTTTCAAGCGCGCGCTTTTCATATTCAGTTAATTCAACTGTTTCGGGCTGTTTTTTTGTTTTTCTTCCAAAATGCAAACCTAACACAAATGAACAAAAACATATCACAAGCCATAATGTTATTAAAATTAAAATTGAGGTCAAAACCATTCTCCTTTCATATCTTCCGGCGTTAACGCCTGTTTCATATCGTAATATTCCTGTTTTGTAGGTTTTCGTTTTTCATATTTATTTTCAGGTGTAAAAAATCTGACATCATAAAACGCATATCTTAAAGCATCCATTAAGTGATTGTTATTATCTTCAGGCTCATTTATCCCTCTGCCCGAAGCGTCTTTCTTATACGAATATGCTGAAAGTTCGCCTATAGTATTTTTGCATTTAGGATGCACATACATCTTATATTCCTGCACTGCCATAATACCATTAATAACACTGTCCCTTCCCTTAACTGAAGACTGTAATCTTCCTATCCCCATTCTGCGAAGATCCTCGTTTGATTTAGGCTCTGCCGCATCTGCACGAATTCTTTCCTTTATATAACCTTTACTTTTTATCATTTTTGCTATATCTGAATTGAGCATTTTATATCCATAAAACTCATCAAAAATATAAATTTCCTTTTTTATGGGGTCTGCAAAAAAAGCAATAAAGGCTGTAGGATCATTAGTGTAGCCGTAGTCAAGACCGAAAAATGCTTTGTAGTTTTGTGATTTCATAAATTGTTCTATATCAAAATCATGCACTACCCAATTTTCATAAACCAAACCTTCACTTATGCCCCAATTACCCAAGCCTGCAACATCATATTTGCGTGGATTCTCTTCTTTCATTCGTTTAAATATCATTTTATCGGTTTCATCAAGAAACTCATTAACGGTGTAATTGGTTGTGTAAACATCTACGCTGTCATTTTTCTTATCAAAAAAGCGTTTTTTTAGCCAATGTTCCGCGCTCCAGGGGTTAAAGGTTAATGTAGTTTGTTTAAATAATCCGCAAGGCACATTTCCGCGCGGAACGGATAAATCAAGTTTATCAAAATCTTCTTCGCTCTTTATTTCAAAGGCTTCTTCCACCCATACCCAACACAGATACCCTTTTGAAACTGTTGTAGATGCGAGCTTCAGAACATCATCAAAGCCCCTGAATAATATCTTTTGTCCTGTGGGCTTATATGTCATTTCCATCGGTGAAACATTATTCTGCCACAAATGGCTGACACCTAACTTTTCTTGCGCCCATTTTAACTGCGCAAATGTTGAATCCTTGTGTGTATTAAAAACTGCGCGCACCACTAAAAGATTACTTTCAGGGTATTTCATTAATCGGTATATGTAATTTAAGGCGGTGGTTGTTGATTTTTTACTGCCTTTACCGCCCTTTAATACCCGGTAACGCTTTTCGCTTTTCCAAAAGTGACCATAGCCTTTACCGATTATTTCAGGGAGAAAAATATTAATCTTGGATTTCTTTTTCGCCACAGATGATCACCACCTGATCTGTTGCTTCTGAATTTTCCTGATTTAATTTTAAGCATAGTTCAGATGCTTTTAACCTGTGCTGAATATTAATCTCATCATCATCCATAACCTGATGCCAAAATTTTTTTACTTGTTCAATATCTGTTTTCTTTTTTGATTTTGCCAAAACTTACACTTCCTTTTTTACTCACTACATTCCCCCCTTTAAATGCAATCAAGCATAATCTCTTGCTCCTCAACAGTAAAATTATCTAAAAACTCCTTGATGCTTTTTTCTAAATCATTTATACAATCAGCACAAAAATTATCTTTTTTAATGTATTTTTTATTACATCTTTTACATAAATAAACATCACAGTAATCAGTATTTTTACAATTTGGGCAAACAGGAATATTCTTTGAAATAAACATTTCTGAATCGGTATACAATATTATTAACGGATTAGAAAATATAGTTTTACATTCATCACAGTAAAGCATTTTCAGTTTTCCTTATAATTTTTTTTACTTTTACTGTACGAATGTTTTTGCGAAGAATCTCTACGCTGATTCCTCCTTTTTCAGCAGCGGTTACTATTTTTTCATCCTGCCAACTTTTTAAAGTGCGGGGTTTTATACCAAGTATCGTTGCTAAAGTTTTAATGGTTATCCTATCCCCCGGCAGAACAATCGGTAATCTTTCTTCATCTTTTATAAACATAGGACATTTTGTTATTTTATAAGATTCAGTATATTCACTATCACAACCATTAGGTATTAATGTTTTTTCTGCTGTCCAGCCTTCTACTTCTTCGCCCCGCGCTGACCACGGGCATCTGCCTAAAGCGTTCTGGCAATCCCAACATAGTTGGTCTTCTTTATTTAAACACATCTTTTTTCCTCCTGTTTTATTACCTTGTTTGTGGAGAAGGTTTGTTTGATTTACTGAACTTTTATTTGGCTTTTTGTTCAGTAAGTTGAACCAATTATATTAGTAATTTTTACATTTGTCAACAAATTTAGTACAGTTTTCTGAACTTTTTTGAAAGATTTTCTATTGTTTTTTTCGCTATTTTTGTCATTTTTGCATATTTTTTGTAATTTTTTATAATTTTTTGTTGCATTTACTGAACTTTTGTGATAATATGTTGACAAAGGAGATGATTTTATGGTTGATTTTGCCCAAAGGCTTAAAGAAGCAATGGAGATGCGCAATATAAAACAGGCGCAACTTGCACAAAAATGTAATATCGGCAAATCATCTATCAGCACATATTTAAAGGGAAAATACCTTCCTAAATATGATAGCATTGTTAAACTTGCAGATGCCCTTAATGTTTCACCTAAATGGCTTGCAGGCGAAGATGATAGTATAGTTGATACAAATATTACAGATGATCAACTTAAGTTTGCATTATTTAATGCCAAAGAAGGTGTAACTGACCAGATGCTTGAAGAAGTTAAATCTTTTGCTGATTATATACTAAAAAAGAATTCCCCTAGTCCGTAAATATGGACAGGGGAATTTTTATAATATAAGGGAAAGGATGTGAGGGTATGAATATAGATGAACTTTACAAACTGGCAAAAAACACAGGAATTACAACGCACACATTTCCTTGCCCTGAATCAAAAGCCATTTCTGTAAAATATGGCGAAAACAAATTTATTGGTATTGACCCATCTGTTGTTAAAAACGAATATGATGAACGCCTTGTGCTTGCCCACGAAATCGGTCACGCATTAACTGATGCATATTACGAAAATTATTCAAATCCTATAAATGTGTTAAGAATAGAAAATCGTGCTAACAAAAAAGTTGTTGAATTATTAGTGCCTAAAAAACAACTTGATAAAATGTTACACGAAAACACCACTGTTTTTGACCTTGCCCAACATTTTTGTGTGCCGGAAGAAATGATAAAAAAAGCTGTTTGGTTATATTATAAAAAGCAGTTACCATAAAAAAGGTAGGCTCTTAAAAAGAGCCTACCTTTTATAAATTTAGTATTAACCGTTAATTATTTTATTAAGTTCTTCCATTTGTTCTTTTGTTGGTGTGGGAAAATCTTTTAATGGAAATTCTATCCCCATATTATCGTATTTAACCTGACAGATTTTTTTAAGTGGTAAAAGTTCTGTTTTATCAACGCAAGGATATTTTTTCACAAGTTCCTTAAGTTTTTCAACATCAAAAACAGAATCATTCAATGTTGGTATTATAACTTGCCTTACTGTTGTTGGAATATTATTACAATTTAAATATTCCAAGAAATCAATGACGCTTTTAAAACTGCAACCAACATATTTTTCATATAATTCTTCGCTTAAATACTTAATATCAAGTAAAACTCTATCCGTTACATCCAAGAGTTTTTTAACTTTTTCATTAAGCACACAGCCTGAAGTATCAAGACAGGTATTAATTCCATTTTCTTTGGCTAAACGAAAAACGCTTTCACAAAATTCTGCCTGCATCAAAGGCTCACCACCCGAAAGGGTTATTCCGCCCTTTTCACCAAAATAATCCCTATATTTTAGTGCAGACTCCACAACCTGCTCTGCGGTGTATTCCTTACCGCCATCACCCCACAAATCAGGGTTATGGCAACAAGCACATCTTAACGGGCAACCCATTAAAAAGGTAACAAATCTTATTCCCGGCCCATCAACTGTGCCAAGGCTTTGAAAAGAATGAACTTTGCCTATCATAATGCTTCGTGGAAAGTACGGCTGATAACTTCCCTTTGTTGTTCGCGGGAAAGTTTATTAAAGTTTACAGCATAGCCTGAAACGCGGATTGTAAGGTTAGGATAATCTTCAGGATGTTCGTAAGCCTTAATTAAGGTTTCGCGGTTTAAAACATTGACATTTATATGATGAGCCTTTTTCTTGAAATATCCATCAAGAATATTTACAAGGTTATCAATCTGTTCCTCATCAGTTTTGCCTAAAGCATCAGGCGTAATTGAGAATGTGTTTGAAACACCATCACGGCAATCATCATAGCTGATTTTTGCAACAGAGTTTAATGATGCCAGCGCACCATTTTCTTCGCGGTTATGCATTGGGTTTGCCCCTGGCGCAAAAGGTTCAGATGCCTTTCTGCCATCAGGTGTTGCAGCAGTATTCTTGCCGTACATAACATTTGAAGTAATAGTTAAAATTGAAAGTGTATGTATTGCTTTACGGTATGTTGGAGTCTTTCTTAATTCAGTAATAAACTTATGGGTCATATCTTTAGCAATTAAGTCAACCCTGTCATCATCATTGCCGAATTTGGGGAATTCACCAACAGTATTATATTCAACAATATAACCATTTTCATCACGAACAGGCTGAACAGAAGCGAATTTAATTGCACTTAAAGAATCAGCAACAACACTTAAGCCTGCAATACCAAACGCCATTAATCGTTCAACATCAGTATCGTGAAGCGCCATTTGTAATTTTTCATAGCAATACTTATCGTGCATATAGTGAATTATATTCATAGTATTTACATACAGTTTTGAAAGCCACTGAATATAAATATCATAGCGTTCCATAACAGTATCAAAATCGAGTTTATCGCCTGTTAAAACTTCCATCTGCGGTCCTATATGCATTTTGCTTGAAACATCGTAACCGCCGTTAATGGCAATTAAAAGAAGTTTTGCCAAATTACATCTTGCGCCAAAGAACTGCATCTGCTTGCCTATTTTCATAGCAGAAACACAGCAGGCAATAGCATAATCATCGCCATAAATCGGGCGCATAATATCATCGTTTTCGTACTGAATTGAATCGGTATCCTTTGAAACCTTTGCACAGAACTTTTTAAAGTTAACGGGCAAATCTTTAGACCAAAGCACAGTAAGGTTAGGTTCAGGTGAAGAACCAAGTGTGTAAAGCGTATTAAGAATACGGAAAGAACTTTTTGTAACTAATGTTCTGCCATCTTCGCCCATACCGCCAACCGCTTCAGTAATCCACATCGGATCACCGCCAAACAGTTCGTTATATTCAGGGGTACGAAGGTGGCGTGCCATACGAAGTTTAATAACAAAATCGTCCATAAGTTCCTGTGCCTGAGTTTCTGTTAAAACTCCGTTTTTAATATCCCGTTCAATATAAATATCAAAGAAAGTGGCAACTCTGCCTAAACTCATGGCAGCGCCGTTTTGTTCTTTTATTGAACCAAGGTATGCAAAATATGTCCACTGAATTGCTTCACGGGCATTTTTTGCGGGCACTGAAATATCATATCCGTAACCATTTGCCATTTCTTTTAACTGATTTAAAAATGATATCTGCTTATAAAGTTCTTCATCAAGGCGGATATTATTTGTATCAAATGCCTTATTTGCAAGTTCTGCCTTATCTTTTTTCTTTTCTTCGATAATCCTGTCAACACCGTAAAGGGCAACCCTACGGTAATCACCGATTATTCTGCCCCTGCCGTAAGCATCAGGAAGACCTGTTATAACATGGCACTTTCTTGCAGCACGCATTTCTTCTGTATATGCCCTGAAAACACCATCATTATGGGTTGTTTTATAACGGAATTCCTCTTCTACCTTTTCAGAAAGTTTATAACCGTATGCTTCGCAAGCCTGCCTTGCCATACGGATACCGCCAAATGGATTAACTGCTCTTTTAAGCGGACGGTTGGTTTGCAAGCCAACAATAAGTTCATTATTTTTATCAATGTATCCGGGAGAAAAACTTAATAATGACGCAACTGTTGAAGTATCAATATCTAATACTCCACCATACTGCCTTTCAAGTTTAAAAAGGTCCTGAACCTTTTTCATCAATTCATTTGTTCTTTGGGTAGCACCTGATAAAAAGTTACTGTCGCCAACATATTCGGTATAGTTTTGTTGAATAAAATCTCTTACATTGATTTCATCCTGCCAAACGCCATTATTAAATCCATTCCAGTTTTCGTGCTTCATAACTTTCTCCTTTAAAAATAAAAATGGACAAATCAGATAACTGACTTGCCCAGACGGTCGGCTTATAATCATTTAACATTTAACCATAAACGGCTTTGTTTTTTGACTATATTAATTTTACATTCCCCTTGCGTCATATCGCAAAACCCGTCAGTCATGTAAAAATACTATTAAGTTGAATATATTATAATATACAATAACCATATTTGTCAATTAATTTACATCACAAAATGTAGTATTTTTTGTTATTTTTGTGTTAAAAATTTTGCAATTAAAAAAGAAGAGCGGCGCAGATGTTTGAATCCCTTTTCTTTACTGTAAAACAAAAAAAGGCACTACAAACGTAGTGCCTTTTTTTGTTGGCGGAGAGAAGGGTGGCGTGTTCCACGCCTGTTGCTCGTTGACCGTTGCTTCCCAACGGTGCCCAACTCACAACTGCTTGGCTAAAAACAGTTTACTAAACTGTTTTTTACGCCTGCGCACCCCCTCGGGGTTCAAATCCCCTTTAACTTACTGAACAAAAAAAGACACTACAAACGTAGTGCCTTTTTTTGTTGGCGGAGAGAAGGGGATTCGAACCCCTGAATGGGTATTAGCCATTACACGATTTCCAATCGTGCGCCTTCGACCAGCTCAGCCATCTCTCCAAGCGAATATTAGTATAAATGTTCACTTAATTTTTGTCAAGCCGTTTTTAATAAAACACCTCGTCCATAGTTAAACCCTGTGGATCGGCAGTCATACCTGCTTCTTTTCGTGTTTTTCCTTCAATGATTTCTTTAACCTGTAAAGGTGTTTTTTTATTTTTGCCAACTTCTATTAAGGTGCCTGCAATAATGCGCACCATATTATATAAAAAGCCTGTGCCTTCAACTGTAATTTCAATAATTTCGTCTTCTTTTTTTACCTGAACCTTATTAACGGTTCTAACCGTTGTTTTAACACTGCTACCCTGAGCACAAAATGCCTTGAAATCGTGAGTGCCAACAATATATTCTGCCGCCTGCTGCATTTTTTCAATATCTAGATTTTCAGGAACGTGCATAGTGAATCTGCCCATTAATGCAGAAGAATAAGGTGCATTAAAAATTCTATATATATACCTTTTCCCTTTAGCAGAAAACCGCGAATGAAAATCGTTTTCTGCTTGCCATGTTCTTCTAATGCGAATATCTTTAGGTAATCGGGTATTTAAAATAAACATAAATTTTTCAGCAGGAATATCACTATCTATATCAAAATGCCCACACTGCCCTTTTGCATGAACTCCGCTATCTGTTCTGCCTGCACCTGTAACGGTAATATGGCCTTTGTTTAACGATAAAAGTGCTTCTTCAATTTTTTGTTGAACGGTTACATCATTTTTTTGGATTTGCCATCCTGCATAATCTGTACCATCATACTCTACAATAAAGGCTACGCGCATATTTTTAACCTACCAAAAACGGAAATATCTTTGAAACTAAAAGATTATCAACTAATATAACACCGCAGAAAAGTAATACGGCTATAAATGCAACTGCATCTTTTTTCTGCATTTTTAACACCTTAAGCCTTGTTCTTCCTTCACCGCCATGATAACACCGTGCTTCCATTGCCCCTGCAAGTTCCAATGCGCGATGAAACGCGCTTGCTAAAAGCGGTACTATCAAAGCAACTATTGCCCTTGCACGTTTGAACAAACTACCTTCATCAAATACAGCCCCGCGGGCAGACTGTGCTTTTATTATTTTATCAGTTTCTTCTGTTAAAATAGGAATAAAGCGTAATGCGATACTCATCATCATAGCGATTTCATGGGCGGGAAAGCCTATTATTTTTAATGGTGAAAACAGTTTTTCAAGCCCATCTGTAAGTTGAATAGGTGAGGTTGTAAGCGTCAGAAGCCCTGCAGTTACAATAAGTTGCATAAGCCTGAACGCCATATATGCTGCCCTGATTATACCGCCTGTAGTTATACTTATAATGCCAAAGGAAAAAATTTCATTGCCCTGTTTAATAAACAGCATATTAAGTAAAAAAGTAAAAATTAAAATAAAATATATCGCCTTTAAACTTGATAATAATTTATTAAACGGTATTTTACCAATGAATGCCACAAGAAAAACAAATAATGCAGATATGAGCAAACCTGCAAATGTCTTGCAAACAAAGGTGAATGCGATTATAAGAATAGTTGCGACTATTTTTGTTCGTGGATCAAGCGAATGAACAAAACTATCAACGGGATAATACTGACCAATAGTAATTTCTTTCATTTTTTCACCCCCGAAACATAGTTTACAAGATCATTTATTTTACAAATATTACGGGGAACATTTTTACCTATTTCGTTTAACCTTTTAACCAAAGCGCTTACCGTAGGCAGTTCAAGCCCTAAAGAAAGTATAGTTTCATAGTTTGAAAAAACTTGTTGGGGCGTACCATCAAGCGCCTTCTTGCCTTTATGCATAACAACTACTCTGTCAGCAACTTCAACAATATCATCCATATTATGTGAAATCATAATTATAGTAGCGTTATATTTTTTATGATAATTGCTTATTACCTGTAAAATTTCAGCCTTTCCCTTTGGGTCAAGCCCGGCAATAGGTTCATCAAGAACAAGCACTTGGGGGCGCATTGACAAAACACCTGCAATAGCGGCACGGCGTTTTTGCCCGCCTGAAAGTTCAAACGGTGACATTTCCAGAACACTTTCATCAAGGCCAACTATTTTTGCACTTTCTATAACCCGTTCATCGATTTCGTTTTGTGTTAATCCCATATTTTTAGGGCCAAACCCAATATCAAGCCTTACAGTCTGTTCAAAAAGCTGATATTCGGGATATTGGAAAACCATACCAACCTTTTGCCTTAAAGATTTGTAATCAGGTTTTTTAGCTGTCAGATCAATGCCTTCGATTATCATCTCTTCAACATTTGTTGGTTTTAATATTCCGTTTAAATGTTGCACTAATGTACTTTTTCCGCTGCCTGTATGCCCTATAATGCATACAAACTCATTGTCGTTTACACAAAAATCCACACCTTCAAGGGCTGCAACCGAAAAAGGAGAATCAGCATCATAAACATAATTAAGTTTTTTTATACTAATTGACATAATGAATTAAAAAGCTCCTCAAAGGTAAGTATATTTCTTTTAATGTCCATTCCCCGTTCATTAAGTTGCTGTGCCATTTTTGTTACAGGTGGCACTTCAAGGGTAAGCTGGTTAATTTCTTCTTCACGGGCAAAAATTTCACGGGGAGTGCCTTCCATTTTAATAACGCCGTCACCCATAACAACAATACGGTCAGCATCAACGGTTTCTTCCATAAAATGCGTAATAAAAACTATCGTGATACCTTTTTCTTTATTAAGGCGATGCACTGTTTCAAGAACTTCGCGCCTGCCTTTAGGGTCAAGCATTGAAGTGGATTCATCCATAATAATAATTTCAGGTTCCATTGCTAATATCCCTGCAATTGCAATCCTTTGCTTTTGTCCCCCTGAAAGCCTGTGAGGTGCGCTGTTTTTAAAATCAAACATATTTACCGCTTTTAATGCGTTATCAACACGGGCACGCAACTCCTGTTGCGGCACAGATAAATTTTCAGGGCCAAAGGCAACATCTTCTTCAACGATAGTTGCAACCATCTGATTATCAGGATTCTGAAACACCATACCTGCTTTTGAACGAATCTCAATGATTTTATTTTCATCTTTAGTATCCATACCCTGAACGAGCACGGTGCCTTCTGTTGGCTGATATAAGCCGTTTATAAGTTTTGCCAAAGTGCTTTTACCACAGCCGTTATGCCCTAAAATACAAAGGAATTCGCCTTTTTTAATATTAAGGTTTACGCTGTGAAGCACTTCTTCAGAATCTTCATCATATTTATAAACTGCATCTTTTATTTCAATAATGTTTTGCATCTTTAAGTTTTTCACTTATCCTTTTCTCATAACCCATATCTGATGGATAATAATATTTTTTATCTTTTATTTCATCGGGCATATACTGTTGTTCAACATAGTGCTGCGGAAAATCGTGGGGATACAGATATCCAACGCCCTTATTTAAAAGTTCGTGTCCTGAATAATGACTGTCACTTAAATGATTTGGTACTGTTACATTTACCCTTGCATCATTTACTGCCCCATCAAGTGCCATTACAACAGCGTTGCTTTTAGGTGCGGTGCAAATATAGATTATTGCCTGTGTTAATGCTAATCTACATTCGGGATATCCTAATTTTTCCACTGCATCCATAGAGGCTATTGCCTGCAAAAGTGCCATAGGATCTGCCAAGCCCACATCTTCTGAAGCATGCGCAATCATTCTTCTTGCAATTATTCTTGGATCAATACCGCCTTCAATTAGTTTCATTGCCCAAAATACTGCAGCATCAGGGCATGACCCCCTTAAACTTTTACAAAAAGCGCTTAACATATCATAAAAAAGACTTTCATCAATATGCACAACAGGTTTTTGTATAGATTCTTCGGCAATTTCCATAGTTATTACTATATTGCCGTCTTTATCGGGTTTTGTGGTTAACACAGCAAGTTCAAGAGCGTTCAAACTGCTTCTGACATCACCTGAACTAACGGATACAATGTGATCAAGGGCATCGGAATCAATTTTTATATCCATATAGCCAAAGCCACGCTCTTTATCATTTAACGCTTTAATAAGCGCGTTTTTGATATCTTCCTTTGTTAAATGCTTAAACTCAAAAATTCTGCACCTTGAAACAAGGGCGCGGGTTAAGCTAATGTATGGATTTTCTGTTGTTGAACCTATCAGGCGAATAGTACCGTCTTCAAGGGCAGGAAGCAAAGCATCAGATTGCGCTTTTGACCAACGATGACATTCATCAAGTAACAAAACGGTGCTTTTATTATAAAGTTTTTGCCTTTCCTGCGCTGCTTTTATAATATCACGGACTTCATTTACCCCTGCAGTAACTGCGTTCAATTTTTCAAAATGCGCAGAACACATATTGGCAATTATCCATGCAAGGCTTGTTTTTCCAACCCCGGGGGGACCGTAAAAAATACAACTTGAAAGCCTGTCTGCTTCGATAGCCCTTCTTAAAAGCCTGCCTTTGCCAACAATATGTTCCTGACCAAAGAATTCGTCAAAATTTCTTGGACGCATACGGTCGGCAAGAGGCGCAGATTTATTATCATTTACAAATGAAAAAAGATCCATTTTATTTACCCCACACAAAAGCGGTCCACTCACCTAATGATTTTCTTTCTAACTTTTTAAAACCACAGGAAATAATCTTTTCTTCAACTTCATCAGCGCGTTCATTTATTATGCCTGAAGTTATATATATTCCGTTCTCATTTAAATGCTTCATTGCACCAGGAGCAAGCGCCATAACCGCATCAGCAATAATATTTGCAACAATTATATCTGTTTTACCAAAAAAGTTTTCTAATAAATTGCCACATTCAACAGAAATATCAAAGTTTGCATTTTCCACATTTCTTTTTGCAACTTTAACGGCTTCTTCATCAATATCAATAGCCTTAACATTTTTTGCACCTAAAAGATATGCGCACATTGCTAAAATTCCCGTTCCACAGCCAACATCCATAACAGACATTTCATTTTCAACATAATCTTCTAAAAAGCCAATGCACATTTTTGTAGTTTCGTGTCCGCCTGTACCAAAGGCTGCACCGGGATCAAGTTCAAGAATAATATCCCCTTCTTGCTTTTCGTATTCTTCCCAGGAAGGCTTAATAACAATAACTTTGCCCGGTTTAAAGGGTTTATAATACTTTTTCCAGGTTTCGCCCCAATTTTCATCTTTAATAAATTCAGTAATTACTTCGAGGCTTCCCCAACAAAAATCAGGATTGTTATTATAAACTTGTTGCACCTGTTCTTTTACATATTCTATTGAATTTTCAGCATTTTCATCTTGTGAAATAAATCCGCGAACTAAAACTTCATCTTCATATGCATCCATAAGTTCTTCATCAATATAATCCCATTCTTCTTTAGGGCGGTTATAATTTTTTATATCTTGTTTATCTTCAATAATAACACCGCCTGATGAAACTTCTGATAAAATTTCAGAAATTATATCCGAACCTTCTGTTGTAGTTTTTACGGTTATTCTTATCCAGTCCATTTTAACTCCTTACATATACATACCGCCGTTTATAGCGATAACCTGACCTAAAATATAATCACCCTTTTGGGCTAAAAACAATGCAAGTTCAGCAACTTCTTCAGGCGTGCCGAATCGGTTCATAGGAATTTCTTTTTCAAGTTCTTCCTTTAAATCTATAGATAAATGCCCATTCATTTCAGTATCAATAACGCCGGGGCAAATACAGTTGGTATTTATGTTTGGATATTCTTTTGCAAGTGCCTTAGTAAAACCGATAAGCCCTGCTTTTGCAGTTGAATACGCAACTTCGCAAGAAGCACCGCACTGCCCCCAGATGCTTGAAATATTTATTATTTTCCCGCCTTGATACATCATATCATATAATGCACATTTGACTGTGTTATAGGCGCCTGTAAGATCAACATCAATAACCTTTTGCCAATCATTTGCATCCTGATCGCAAAGCATTCCGATGCTTTGAATGGCTGAGTTGTTTATTAGCACATCGATTTTACCATACTTTTCACGGGCAATAGCAAACATTTCTTCAACTTCTTTTTCAGAAGAAACATCAGCTTTAATTATAATTCCGTTTACTTCTTTTAATAATTCTTTTGCTTTTTCATAGTTATTATTGTAATTCATAACAACATTAAAGCCGTTTTTAGAAAAAGTTTTTGCAAGTGCCTGACCAATACCGCCTGTAGCACCCGTTATTAATACTGTTTTCATTTTATAAGCTCCCTTATAACATACGATGCCATTAAAAGCCCTGCAGCAGAAGGTACAAACGCGCAAGACTTTGGCACGCCTTCACTTTTAAGTGGTTGTTCTTTTGAATAAACAACCGTTAAAGAATAAATGTTTTCCTTTTTTAATTTATTGCGCACTGCCCTTGCTAATGGACAATAACTTGTATCTTTAATATCCGCAATTTCAAGCATCTGGGGATTTAATTTGTTACCTGTACCCATTGATGAAATAATAGGAATACCATTTTCTTTTGCGCATTTAATCAAAAGCACTTTTGAATTTACACTATCAATGCAATCAATGATATAATCATATTTGCTAAAATCAATTTTATCTTTAGTTTCATCATTAAAAAAAACAGAAAATTCTTCTACATCAGCCAAAGGATTTATATCAAGAATCCGCTGTTTCATAACACTTGTTTTGCTTTTGCCAATGGTAGAATGAAGGGCAATTATCTGCCTGTTAATATTTGTTAAAGAAACCTTATCGCTATCTACAAGCGCAATGTTTCTTATACCTGTTCTTGCAATGGCTTCACAAACAAAAGAACCCACACCGCCTACGCCAAAGATAATTATTTTTTTATTTACAAGTTTTTCAAAAGACTGTTTTCCTATTAATTCTTCAGTTCTTGAAAAAGCCGTTTCATTTACATTCATAAAAAACCCTTAAATCATAAAATATTCCAAATACATTGTACCATATTTATCCTGCAAATAAAAGCAAATTTTACTTATTAATTATGATAAATTGATTTTTTCTTATAAATTTTATCTAATATTCATAAAAATCAGCAAATATGTGGTATAATCTATATAAATAGAAAAAGAAAGGTGATTCTTTTGTTAATTTTAAGAGATATTAAAAAAAGTTATTCAACGGGTGATAACACAGTTAACGCTCTTGACGGTGTTTCCCTTAAATTCAGGGATAATGAATTTGTTTCTGTTCTTGGCCCAAGCGGAAGCGGAAAAACTACACTTTTAAACATTGTGGGCGGTCTTGACCAATACACAAGCGGTGATCTTGTTATTAACGGAAAATCTACCAAAAAATTCAAAGATGAGGATTGGGATGCCTATAGAAATCATTCTGTTGGCTTTGTTTTTCAAAGTTACAATCTTATTCCCCATCAAAGTGTTTTATCCAATGTTGAACTTGCTTTAACTCTTTCAGGTGTTTCCCGTAAAGAAAGAAGATCAAGGGCAAAAATTGCTTTGGAAAAAGTAGGTTTGGGGGATCAATTAAACAAGAAACCTAATCAGATGTCCGGCGGACAAATGCAAAGGGTTGCTATTGCAAGGGCTTTGGTAAACAACCCCGACATTTTACTTGCCGATGAGCCTACAGGTGCGCTTGATTCTGTAACAAGCGTTCAGATAATGGAGCTTTTGAAAGAAGTTTCAAATGATCGCCTTGTTATTATGGTTACCCATAACCCAGAACTTGCAGATAAATATTCAAGCAGAATTGTGCGATTAAAAGACGGTTCAGTTATTGATGACACAAACCCCTGTGATTCAACAGATGAAAAAGACGAAAATAAAAAAATCAAAAAACCTTCAATGAGTCTTTTTACAGCACTTTCACTTTCATTAAATAACTTAATGACAAAGAAAGCCCGCACATTTTTAACAAGTTTTGCAGGTTCTATCGGAATTATCGGTATTGCTCTTATTCTGGCACTTTCAAGCGGTATAAAAACATATATTGATCAGGTTCAGGAAGATACTTTAACCTCTTACCCAATACAGATACAAGCTGAACAGATGGATATGTCAAGTATGATTTCTTCTCTGATGGGTTCACAGGAAGAAAGCAAACAGCACCCAAAAGACAAGGTTTACGCGAGTTCTGTTATGTACGATCTTGCTAACAGTATGAACAATTCAACCATTATCACAAACAACCTTAAAAAACTTAAAGAGCATTTTGAAAGCAACGATACAAATATAAATGACCATGCACGCGCTATTCAATATCTATACGATGTTCCATTAAACATATATGCAAAAACCGCTGACGGTGAATATCAAAAATCTGATATTATGGAAGTTTTTTCTTCTATGACAGGCGCAAACAATCAACAGATGTCCTCAACATCTGTTATGGGGCAAATGTCACAAGGTTTTGCTTCTTACAATACCTGGGCAGAATTTATCTGTGGTTTAAATGGTGAAAAAGTATCTGACGTTATAACTGATCAATATGATCTTGTTGCAGGTTCTTGGCCAACAGATAAATCACACATTGTGCTTATGCTTGATAAAAATAACGAAATAACTGATATTACTCTTCACGCTTTAGGGCTTGTTTCAACAGAAAAACTGTTGCAGGATACTATTGCTGCACAAAAAGGCGAAGAAGTTGAACAAGCAAATAAAAGTTATTCCTATGAAGATATTTTAGGAATGAAATTTAAACTTATCTGCTCAACAGATTATTACACCGATAAGGATAATGATGGCGTTTTTGAAGATATTCGTGATAACAAAGATTCTATGGATGTTATTATTTCAAAGGGTCTTGACCTTGAAATTTGCGGTATTATCCGTCCTAATGAAGATGCTAACGGTCAAATGGGAAGCGCTTCGCTTTATTACATTCATGACCTTGCTGAATATATAATCGATTACACCAATGCTTCAGATATTGCAAAAGCACAGCAAACTGAAGCTAACAAAAACAAAGATATATTTACCGGTCTTCCTTTTGTTTTAGAAGATACAAAGACTCCGTCACTTTCCCAACAGGCTTTGGAAATGAAAGAATATTTTAAAAATCTTACACAGGCGAAAAAATCTGAAATGTTTTTAACGCTTCTTTCAGTTCCTGATGAAAATGCCCTTAACCAAACAGTTGAGCAATATATGGCACAGTATCCTGACCGCGCTTCATTAGAGAAAATGATTTTTGATCAATATGCAAAAAGCGCAGGACTTGATGAAGATTCCATAAGAACTTTTATCGCAAGTTATAATGATGATGAGTTAAGAGAAATGGTTCAGTCATCTATAAAGGAAATGCTTATTGCACAACACAAAGAAAATGCACAAAAACGCATT
This sequence comes from Clostridiales bacterium, assembly GCA_015069575.1. Lineage (GTDB taxonomy): Bacteria > Bacillota > Clostridia > Christensenellales > QALW01 > UMGS1322. The sequence goes on along the minus strand of SVIH01000019.1, from coordinate 1,123 downwards.
GATGAAATTATTCAAACACCAACTGTGCAGGAGTTATTGCCTTATAAACAGCAGATACTTTCAAAGTTAACTGACCGCAACGCTAAAATAATGTACATTGTTTCGGAATATTCAAAAACAACAGATATTCCACAGGAAAAGATAATGGCACATTATATGATGCTTGATGATGCTTCTGTTGAACAAACGGTTGATAAACTTGTTACAAGCAGCGCTACTATGCTTTATAATCAATTTGCAGCAGCAAACACCGCAGGTAATTTAACAAAACTTGCAAATGCTTTTGATGAATATTATACTTCGCTTTCTGATGAAGAACTTGTTGCCGGTTATGATGAATGTATGCCACCTAAAACATCTTCTTCAACCTTAAAGGAAAACCTTAATAAATTAGGCGTTCATGATGTGGATTCACCTTCTTCAATCAACATCTATGTTTCATCTTTTAACGATAAAGATACCGTTAAGGAAATTATTGAACAGTACAATAATTCAGCAAAAGAAGAAGACAAAATAACATATACAGATTATGTAGCACTTATAATGTCATCAGTTACAACAATTATCAATGCTATCACCTATGTTTTAATTGCTTTTGTTTCAATTTCATTGGTAGTTTCATCAATAATGATTGGTATTATAACGTATATTTCAGTGCTTGAGCGCACTAAGGAAATTGGTATTTTAAGATCAATCGGCGCTTCTAAAAAGGATATTTCCCGCGTATTTAACGCTGAAACCTTTATTATAGGCTTTGCTTCAGGGGCAATAGGAATTTTTTTAACAATTCTTTTATGTTATCCGGCTAACGCTATAATACGGGCTGTTTCAGGCATTCCTACGCTGACAGCATATCTGCCGTTAGCAGGTGCTGTTGTATTAATGCTTGTAAGCATTTTCTTCACTTTAATTGCCGGTTTGTTCCCATCAAGAATAGCGGCAAACAAAGACCCTGTTGAAGCATTAAGAACTGAATAAAAATATAACCCACTGAATTTTTGATATGCACCCCAAAAGTTAGACACTTTTGGAGGTGCATATTTTTATGGCAAAAAAAGGAACAATACAACAAAAATATAGTGCAGATTTTAAGATATCTGTTATAATGGATATGCGAGAACAC
>SVIH01000018.1 GCA_015069575.1 Clostridiales bacterium | reverse complement strand
TGGTGTTCTCGCATATCCATTATAACAGATATCTTAAAATCTGCACTATATTTTTGTTGTATTGTTCCTTTTTTTGCCATAAAAATATGCACCTCCAAAAGTGTCTAACTTTTGGGGTGCATATCAAGTTTTGTGTTGTTTTTTTATAAAACAAAAACCGCTGTATAGCGGTTTTTTATTTTATGAATTTTTATACGCTGTGCAAACCTCTTGCGCATCGCCTATCATTTTAAGTTTGCCTTTCTCAAGCCATGCACAGTGTTTGCAAAGCCTTTCTATTTGCTCAATAGAATGTGAAACTATAATTACTGTAGTATCATCGTTTATCATTTCATTGATGCGTTTTTCACACTTTTCCTGAAAATGAAAGTCACCTACTGCAAGAATTTCATCAACAATCAAAATATCAGGTTTTGTTATAGTTGCAATAGCAAAACCGATACGGGCAACCATACCTGAAGAATAATTTTTCATAGGCGTATCAAGAAATTCACGCATTTCGGAAAACTCAACTATTTCGTCAAATTTTTCATCCATAAATTTTTTAGAATAGCCTAAAACAGAACCGTTTAAATATATGTTTTCCCTTGCAGTAAGGTCCATATCAAAGCCTGCACCAAGTTCAATTAAAGGAGCAATTGTACCAACAGTCTCAACAGTGCCTTTAGTTGGGGTAAGTATGCCCGAAATAATTTTAAGCATGGTGCTTTTGCCGCTTCCATTAAGCCCAACAAGCCCGAACACATCGCCCTTTTTAATGTTAAAACTTACATTATCTAAAGCAACAAAATCTTCAAACATAAGTTTTCTTGTAACAAGGCGAAGGAAATACTCTTTTAAACTTTCAAGTTTTTCCTTGCTCATATTAAAATGCATTTCAATATTTTTTAATTCAATTGCGTTTTCAACATTCATAAAATCACCTTTAAATGTGCAAAATAAACTTCTTTTGCGCTTTTGAAAAAATAAGGCATCCAAGCAATAGCGAGCATAAAGCAATTACTATACAGATAATGTTATGTTCAAGTGTTGGAATTGTGCCATACATCACAACCTGCCTGAAATAATCTACCATATAATACATAGGATTACATTTTACAACAGTTTCAACCAATGTATGCCCTTGAAGTATTTCAATAGGATAAATGATGGGCGTTATATACATCCATGCTGTTAAAACAACGCTATAAAGATGCATAACATCCCTAAAGTATACTGTTAAAGCACTTAAAACAAGGCTGAAACCTATGCTAAACACAAGGCAGTAAAGAATCGGTAATGGCGCAAGCAGAAATGTAAAACTTGCAAAACCTTCAAACACCCCTTGAATACACATAACAAGTACAACAGCAATAAGGCTGAATAAAAAATTCACAAGGGAGAACAAGCATTTTTCCAAAGGAAAAATATATTTGGGAATATATACTTTTTTTATAAGTGCGGCACTTGATAAAACAGAACTCATAGAAAGTGTTGTGGATTCAGCAAAGAAATTCCACAAAGACCAGCCTACAATATAATAGGCAGCGAAATCTTTTACCTGAACTTTTAAAAGTGCGCCAAATACTGTTGAAATAACAAGCATTGTAAAAAGCGGATTAAGTATCGACCACATTACACCTAAAAAAGATCTTCTGTACTTTAATTTGAAATCTTTTGATACAAGATTATAAAGAAGCGGTGCAAACTTCTTCAGATCCGCAAAAAAGTTGCGTTTATTCATTATAAAAACTTCCTTTTTCTTATTCGTTCTTAAACGAGAAATCTTCGTAATTCAGTGTAAGATGAGGATTATAATAAGGATCGCCTTTTTCAAGTTGTGCTTTCCATCTTTCCTTGAAACGATTAATTTCAGAATTAAACCGTTTTACTTTTTCAGGGGTATCTTCTGTGCCACGGCTTTTGGATTCGTGGTGATACAGTTCTGCATAAGGGGTAAACACTATCAGATATCCTTTTTCGCGTATACGCATGCACATATCCACATCGTTAAACGCTACCTGGAACTTTTCATCAAGCCCGTTCACCTCATTAAACACCTTGCTTGGTATCATTACGCAAGCAAATGTAACAGCTGAAAAGTTTTGCTGAATACTTGCCCTTACCATATATCCTAATTCGCCACGCTTAAGATTTTTATGGGCATGCCCTGCAACACCGCCTAATCCAACAATAACACCGGCATGTTGAATAGTATCATCAGGATAATAAAGCATAGCGCCAACAGCACCTACATCGCTTCTTTGAGCAAACATAAGCATTTCCTGTATCCAATCAGGTGAAATCACTTCAACATCGTTATTAAGCAAGAGTGCAAATTCGCCTTTAGCAAATTTAAATCCAAAGTTATTAATTGCAGAATAATTAAACTTATCTTCCCAACAAACTACTTTAAGATTTTCATATTTTGCTTTTAATTCTTCATAATAATCAAAGGTTTCTTGCTTAGTTGAATTGTTTTCAATTATTATTATTTCAAAATTTTTGTATGTGGTTTTTTCATAAATAGAATTTATACACACTTCAAGAGTTTTTTTCTGATCCTTGTTTGCAATTAAAATAGAAACAAGCGGTTCGCCTACTATATCATATTTAATGCGATATGCAGAACAATATCTGCTATCTTCAACCTTCCCTTTAATGCCTATCCTTTCAAGATGGTCTTCAAGGGCCTTATGCGCTGCAGCCATAATATAGGGTTTTGAATTTATATCCTGTGCCGTTGAATTTTTGTGCCCACGCCAGAAATATAAAATTTCAGGAATGTGTACAATGTTTTCTGCCTGTTCAGTAAGCCTTAAAATAAGGTCATAATCCTGGCTTCCATCACATTCTTCCCTGAACAAGCCTGTTTTTTCAAGCAACGATTTTTTAAATGTAGTTAAATGGCAAATATAATTATATGACCTTAATGTATCCGGTGCAAAATCAGATTTAAAATGATAATTAACAAGATTATTTAAATTATCATCTAAAAAGGTAACTTCGTCAGTATAAATAAAATCGCCGTTTTCTTCATTTATTGCTTTCACAACATTAAAAAGTGCAGATGGATGCAATAAATCATCGTGATCAAAAAGCGAAATGTATTCACCTGTTGCAATTTCTATACATGCGTTTGTGTTTTTTGAAATACCAAGGTTTTTATCAAGTTTTTTATAAATTATCCTGTTATCTTTCTTTTGAAGTTTAAGAACTGTTTCTTCAACATCCTGATGTGCGCTATCACTGCCATCAGCAAGGCAAAGTTCCCAATTTTTATATGTTTGATCTTCTACTGAAGCAATCATTTCATTAAGATATTTTATGGGTGTGTTGTATAACGGAACAACAACACTGATTTTAGGATTTTTATCAAATTTATGTTCTGTTTCTGCTTTTCTGCGCTTTTCGTTTATAAAAAAAGAACAATCAGGCTTGTTTAAATGACATTTTCTTTTTGCAGATAAATAAAAAGATTTAGGTCCCTGTTTAAAAAAGATATACACAGCCTTGCCTAAATATCTTATGATTTTAACTTTTTCAGCTTTATTCCAGATTTTATAAAAAATCTTTTTGATGCGTTTTACGCAAGATGATATCATTTTATTATACAATCCTTCATACTTATCTTTTTTATTATTAAAACAACAGGCAAAACACCCCATTATCTTAATATAAAAATTAACAGTTTGATTTTAACATATTATCTTTATAAAGTCAAATTATATCAAAAAATTACCCGTTATAAAAAAACAAACTGTTGCTTTTATGGTGGTTTAATGTTATACTGTTAATGTATTATTCTATTAGATAAATTGGATAGGCAGGCGAATATTTTGAACAAAATCGGCTTTGATAACGAAAAATATCTGAATATGCAATCAAAACACATTCAGGACCGTATTAAGAAGTTTGACGGCAAGTTATATCTTGAACTTGGCGGTAAACTTTTTGACGATTTTCATGCTTCACGCGTTCTGCCCGGTTTTGAGCCTGATAGCAAAATTAAAATGCTTATGAATCTTAAAGACTGTGCAGAAATCGTTATTACCATCAACGCCGGTGATATTGAGCGCAACAAAATGCGTGGTGACCTTGGTATCTCTTACGATAATGATGTTATCCGCTTAATTGAAGCCTTCCGTAATCTTGATTTAACAGTTTCAAGCGTTGTGCTTACCTGCTATACAGGGCAATACTCTGCCGATATTTTTAAAAAGAAACTTGCGAATTTTGGCGTAAAAACGTACCTGCACTACCCTATCGTTGGCTATCCTAACAATATTCCTTTAATCGTTTCTGAAGACGGTTATGGCAGAAACGAATTTATTGAAACAACAAAGCCTCTTGTTATAGTTACAGCCCCAGGCCCAGGAAGCGGAAAACTTGCCACCTGCCTTTCACAGCTTTACCACGAGCATAAACGAGGTGTTCGTGCAGGATACGCTAAGTTCGAAACATTCCCCATCTGGAATTTACCGCTTAAGCACCCTGTAAACCTTGCTTACGAGGCAGCAACTGCAGATCTTAACGATCTTAATATGATCGATCCTTTCCACCTTGAAGCATACGGGGATATGACCGTTAACTATAACAGAGATGTTGAAGCATTCCCACTTTTAAAGGCGATGCTTGAATCTATTTTAGGTGAAAGTCCATATAATTCACCAACTGATATGGGCGTTAATATGGCGGGCAACTGCATTATTGATGACGATGCTGTTTGTGATGCCGCAAGAAAAGAAATTGTTCGCCGTTACTATAAAGTTAAATGCGATAAAGTAATGGGGCTTGTTTCAGAAAGCGCAGTTACTAAAACTGAATCTATTATGAAACAGGCAGGTGTTTCTAAAGAAAATCGCAAAACTGTTGAATATGCATTGAAAAAAGCAAAACAAGCAAACAACCACGCTGTTGCCATTGAACTTTTAGACGGCACTATCATCACAGGCAAAACAAGTGAACTTTTAGGTTCAGTTTCCGCAGCACTTTTAAATGCCATGAAAACCCTTGCAGGTATTGATGATGCAGTTCCTTTAATTGCACAGTCATTTATTGAGCCTATTGTTAAATTAAAAAGAGAAATATTTAACTCGGCATCATCACATCTTAATTCTAACGAAATGCTTATTGCCCTTTCTTCTTCTGCAGTAATGAACCCACAGGCTTCAAAAGCGCTGGAAGTTATCAGAAATCTCAGGGGTTGCGAACTTCATTCATCTGTTATGCTTTGCGCCGCCGATGAAAAGGTTTTAAAGAAATTAGGTGTTAATTATACTTGCGAGCCTATTCCAAGAACAAAAAATACATATTAATATAAAGGAAAAGGCGGAGAATTCTCCGCCTTTTTTGTAAAAAGAGTATGAAATGTAATTTATGCCCAAGAGCCTGTAATATTGATAGAACTATTCAAACGGGCTTTTGTAAAACAAGTGAAAACTTAAAAATTGCCCGTGCATCTTTACACCATTGGGAAGAACCTTGTATTTCCTATAAAAACGGAAGCGGAACTATATTTTTTACAGGGTGCTCCTTAGGCTGTGTATTTTGCCAGAATAACGAAATTTCCCACAAAAACAAAGGGATTGAAGTATCGGAAGAAAAACTTGTTCAGATTTTTTATTCTTTAAAAAATCAAGGCGCACACAATATAAATCTTGTAACGCCAAGCCATTTTGTTAAAAAACTTGCGCCTGTTTTAGATAAATCTCCCCTGCCTGTTGTATGGAATTCTTCGGCCTTTGAAACGGTAGAAAGCCTTAAATTATTAGAAAATAAGGTTGATATTTTTCTGCCCGACTTTAAGTTTTCAAAAAACGATGTTGCAAAAAAATACTGTAATGCTGAAAACTATCCCGAAATTGCAAAGAAGGCAATTTTAGAAATGTTCCGCCAAACAGGGCCATATAAAATAAATAACGGTTTAATGGCATCAGGCGTTATTATCCGCCATCTTGTTTTGCCCCAAAATTTAGAAAACACGTATTCCGTTATTGATTGGGTTGCTTCTACCTTTAAAAAGGGTGATGTATTGTTTTCTTTAATGAGCCAATATACCCCGTATGTCGATTCACCATACCCTGAACTTAATCGCACTTTAACAAATAAGGAATATGTTTTAGCAAAAAATTATATGATTAAAAAAGACTTAACTGACGGATTTATACAAAGTCTTTCTTCCGCCAAAGCCTCCTTTACACCCGATTTTGATTTAACAGGAATTTGACGAAAAATATTGAATTTTGTCTTTTAAAGTAGTATAATGTTTTAAGAGGTGATTTTTATGTCTTTTCACGATTGGCTTTATAGCATTTATCCAGCTGATTCAGTTATTAACGGCAGATGGGGTTCTTTACATATTTTAACCTTGGTTGCCTGCCTTGTTATTATTCTTTTAATCGCTTTTATTTTTAAAAACAAAAACGAAAAAACAAAACAAAATGTTATATTAGTGCTTGCCGGATTTATTTTACTGTTTGAATTAAGCAGACGGGCTATCAACCTTTCCCGCGGGCAGTTGGATACACATGGGTTGCTTGTAACACTACTGCCACGCCCCTGGTGTGCAATATCCTGTTGGCTGATGATGGTGTCTTCATTAGTTAAAAAAAGATGGTTTTATAATTTTGCATCAATGAACGCGCTACTTAATGCCATTATCTTTTTTGCCTACCCAGCAGTTGGTTTTAACCATAGCGTGATTCTTTTTGAAAACCTTTATTCAATTACCACCCACGCGTTGCTTTTAATTTCTTCAATTTCTTTAATGACCTTAGGACTTACAGGGTTTAAAATAAAAAAAGATTTCCTTTTAAAAGAATGCATTGGTTTAATTTTAGTTTTTGCCTATTCTTTTATAGAAATCTTCTTATTAAAGATTGAAAAAGACCCTATGTACTTTATGCAAAATAATGACGTTCAGGCGTTTTTAGGTGTTGAATATAATTTGTATTTAGTTATTTACGTTGCATTTTTAGTGTTCTATTTTAGTTTGTTCCATATTGTGCAACTTTTTATTGATAAGAAAAAAGGCTGATTAACATCAGCCTCTTATTTTTTTATTCTTTAATTGTTTTTAGTTACCTGTTTAATTACAAACAATGTTCCGATTGTTAACAAAATGCCGATTGGCAAAAGGATATATGCGCTTGTAATAAATGCGGATATAATATAAACCACAAAGGATATTAACGCAACGGTTATTGCATAAGGAAGCTGTGTTGAAACGTGATTTACATGGTTTGAACGGCTTCCTGCAGAAGACATAATTGTTGTATCGGATATAGGTGAGCAATGGTCACCGCAAACAGCACCTGCAAGGCAAGCAGAAACACCGATAATAAACTGTGGTGTTGCGGGATCAAAAATTGAAGTTACAATAGGAATTAAAATACCGAATGTTCCCCATGATGTTCCTGTTGAGAAAGCAAGTATACAAGCAACAACAAAAATAATTGCAGGCAAGAAGTTTGCAAGGCCGGGGGCAGCAGATTTCATTAAGGTTTCAACAAAAACATCAGCACCTAAAAGACCTGTCATATTCTTTAAGCTTGTAGCAAAGGTAAGAATAAGAATTGCAGGAACCATAGCCTTAAAGCCTTTAGGAATACATTCCATAGCTTCTTTAAAGGTAATAACACGGCGTACGATTAAGTAAACGATAGTAAACACTAACGCAATAATTGCGCCCCAAGGCAAGCCAACGGTAGCATCAGTATTACCAAATGCAGTAACAAAATCAACGCCTGCAAAGAATTCACCAACATATAAAAGACCGATAATTGAAAGAATTACTAAAATGATAACAGGTAAAATTAAATCAATAACACGACCCTTTGGATTTTCCTCATCAGTTTCAGCGCTTTCAACATTATCTTGTCCGCTTGTGAAAAGGTCGCCGTTTAATGCGTTAATTGCGTGCTTTTTCATTGGGCCGAAATCAAACTGCATTAAAGTAATTGCAACAACGAAAACAAGCATTAAAAGTGAATAGAAGTTGTATGGGATTGCCCTAACAAAAAGGTCAATACCTGAAAAGCCTGTGCCTTCGGTAAATTCAGAAACTGCAGCAGCCCAGGATGAAACAGGTGCGATCATACAAATAGGTGCGGCAGTTGCATCGATAATAAACGCAAGTTTTGCCCTTGAAATTTTTGCCTTATCTGTTACAGGAACCATAACGCTACCAACTGTAAGGCAGTTAAAGTAATCGTCAATAAAAATTAAAACGCCTAAAACAAATGTAGCAAGTGTAGCGCCAACTCTTGTTTTAATGTGCTTTTGTGCCCATCTGCCAAACGCCGCAGAACCGCCTGCCCTGTTAATTAAAGCAACGATTGCACCTAAAACAACAAGGAAAATAAAAATACCTGCTGTGCCTTGAACTGCGCCGATAATACCATCGTTAAGTACGTTATCAAAGGCTTTTACAGGATGCCAGTTAGCTGATAAAAGTCCGCCTAAAACAACGCCTACAAAAAGGGAAGAATAAACTTCCTTTGTAATTAAGGCAAGGGCGATTGCAACAAGTGGTGGAACAAGTGCCCAAAAGGTTGAATAATAACTGTTTGTTACTGCTTCTTCACCGCCGGTTGCAAAAACTACAACGGGAAGAATCATCATACAAATAAATGATATTACAATGGCAGTAACGCTTCTTTTAGAAAAGAACTTCATTTGTATTTCCTCCAAATAATTTATGTTTACTATTATATAAATATGTATTTATATTGTCAAGATTTTTAGTAGAAAACTGTTAATCCGTTTTCAATTAATTCTGCCTTAAAGGAAGGCATAAAGTGGATTTCACCATCAGTTTGCATCTGAACTTCAGGTTTTACTGAACATTCAACTTTTTTTACGCGATAAGTTTTTACATAGCGCGTTTCTTCCTGCAGCTTGCCCTTCATAAATTTAATTAAAATTCCGGGAATATGATAAAATGGCAACTTTGTAATTAAAACAAGGTCCATTATACCATCATCAAGCCTTGAATCTAAAGATATTGGCATACCGCCGCCAAAATACTTGCCGTTTGCTAAAGACATAATAAGGCAGTCCTCATTAATCTCTTTTTCATCATCAATTTTAATTGAGAACTTGCGGAACTTTAACGTAAAAATCGTAATAATAAGCGCTGCATAGTAGCAAAATGAACCGCTTAAAAATTTACGTAATTTTCTTTCTAACAATAAAATATCAATATCAAATCCTGTGCCTGCAACATTTAAGGAACGCTTTTCATTTATCTGTATATAGTCAATTTTTTTAGTTTTACCTTGAATTATTGCATCTAACTGCGCTTCAAAATCTTTCTTAGGTGCAAAAGTTCTTAAAAAGTCGTTACCTGAGCCTGATGAAATAAAGCCTATTGGCACATCTTTTTTAATGCCGTTCAAAACCTCAGAAAAAGTACCGTCGCCACCAACTGCAACAAGCCCGGTGCAATCTTCCTTTAAAGAAATCTCCTGCGCTAATTCTATGGCGTGTTCTTTTTTCAAAGTTTCTACCATCTTAAACTCGATGTTTTCTTCTTTTAAGCGGGTAATGATTTTTTCCTGAATCTCGCCACCCTTGCCCTTTCCTGAAAGTTTATTAACTATGAAATATAACATTCTTTTCTCCTTGCATAAATATAAAGTTATTATACCAATTTTCAACATAATTCGTCAATATAATATATTTAAAAATTCCTTGCTTTTATATAAAAAATCCCGTATAATTTTCTTGAGGTGGTTTTATGCCCAAAATTACAAAATTAACAAGACAAAAGCATAATGAAAATCGTGTTTCGGTATTTGTTGATGACGAATATGCCTTTTCAATTTTAGACGAACTTATTATTGAATACGGTATTAGTTTAAATATGGATGTTTCCTTGCTTCCACTAGATAAAATCAAAGAAGAAGATGATTATAAATACTGTTTAAGTGTTGCTTTTAAACATTTTTCAGCATCAGATAAAAGTGAAAAACAGATGCGCGATTTTTTACATAAAAAAGGTTTTTCAGAAGATTCGGTTGAAAAAGTTATTTTAAGATTAAAAGAACTTAATTATATTGATGACCGCGCTTTTGCCAGAACTTTTGTGGAACATTCTAAAAAATCAGGTAAAAGGGCATTAATTTACAAGTTACAATCAAAGGGCATAAGCCAAGAAGATATTGACTTAGCATTAGAAAACGAAAGCGATGAAATTCAGGAAGAAAAGGCCCTTGATTTAGCAAAAAAGCAGTTGCCTAAATATGCTAAATTAAATGATTTTGAAAAAAAGCAAAAACTTAATGCCTTTTTAATAAGGCACGGTTTTACTTGGGATATCGTAAGCACTGTTATTGAAAAACTGATAAAGGAAGATTAAAATGCAACCAACAATCAATGAAATTGCACCCCTTTTACCTGAAATCAAGGACACCGTACATAAGGGTGATTTAGGGCATATCGGCGTTATTGCAGGATCTTTAGGTATGGAAGGCGCCTCACTTTTAGCTTCAGGCGCATTAACAAAAATGTGTGTTGGCAAAATCACTTTAGCGGTTACGAAAGATATTATAGATAACTTTTCCTGTCGCCCGCCTGAAGTTATGGTAACAAACCGTGATAATTTAAAAGAATTTTTAGTTGATAAAACTGCTATCTTATTCGGTTGCGGGTTTGGAAGAAATGAAGATAATAAAAAAACTGCCGAATTTTTATTAAAAAGTTGTACCTGTCCTTTAATTATTGATGCTGACGGACTTTATTTTATAACCAAAGAAATGTTAAAAGGCGCAAAATGCCCTATTGTTTTGACTCCCCATTTAAAAGAGGCAAGCCGATTATTTAATTGCGATATTAATGATTTAATTAAGGATCCAACAAAAATAACGAGTGATTTTGCAAAAGAAACAAATACAACTATTCTTTTAAAAAGCCACTATAATTTTATTACTGACGGAAATCAAAAATATCTTTGTCACTTTGGCGCAAAAGGTATGGCAAAAGGCGGAAGCGGTGATGTTCTGGCAGGCATTACTGCAGGGGCTGTAAACCTTACTAAATCAAATATAAACGGGTGTTTGTTTGCTTCGTTTATTCACGGTTTTGCAGGAACGAAGGCACAAGAAGAAAAGACAGAATATGCAATGACCCCATCAGATATTATTGATAATATTTATAAGGCATTTAAAGAATTAAAAAAAGAAGTGAGATAATCACTTCTTTTTTATTATTTTATACTAAACAAATACTGGGGCGCGGTTAAATCTTTTCGTGCGCCAACAACTTCTGCTAATCTTATATTAAGTATACCTTGTTTATCCATACAATCTAAAATCTCGTAAATAGGATTAAAGCAATCCATACCGTTAAAAATTGGCATAATAGATTCGTGCGCCTGCCAGAAATTCTTTTCCCCATCTTTTAAAGCGTTGTAAGCATTTTCATAGGCTTTTACCATATTAAATTGGTTTTGCTCTACAACTTTTACGGGCGCACTTTCAAAAGGCGTTATCTCAATATGGTCCTTAAAGATTTTGCCTGAGCAGTTTGCAGGAATCCTTATAGTCTCACCTGCATCTTCATGGAACATATTAGGCATTGAAGCAATATATGCACCGTGATCAGAAAATGCAACATATAAAGGTCCGTTGATTCTTGCAAAGGAAATAAAATCTGTTTCATCAGTATTGATGCTTAAGCCTGTAATTTCAAGAGGCATTTTTAAAAATGCTTTTGCCATTGCCTGATCTCCTGAAACACCTGTATCCTTAAAATGATGAACAAGATGACACATAACATCAGAAATGTGCACAAACGCGCCATCGGGAAGTTGAGGATAAAGAGTTGAATTTATACCTTCCTGACGGGAAGTTAAAATTCTATTTTCATTAAACAAATTAATAGCAACCTGTTTATTTTTTTCGTTGTTTGGCTTAAAAACGCCTGTGCAGCCTGTTGCCGCATATGCTAAATAAGATTTATCGTTTTTGCTTGCAATAAAAGGCATTGCCCAGTTATCGCCGCCGCCTGCATTTGAACGGGAATGCATAATGCCTATATTCCCCTTATAAGTTGCGCCATCAGTTTTTTCTAAAAAATCTTTTAAGGCACCTGTAAGCTTTGCGCTTTGTAAAATGCCATCATTAAGCACCGCGATACCTGTATAGTATCCGCCGGCATAGGCTTCCTGCTTTTTAATTAATTCAATTAAAATAGGTGTTGCCTGTTTTTTACCGATATATCCTGCAATATTACACATTTTGTTTTGCCCCCCTATTTTGTTATTGCGCTAACTAAATTTATAGAAATTTCAAGCCCTAAAGGAATACTTGTTTTTTCAACGTATTCTTCATAGGTGTGTGATTTAAAACCGTTACACACACCAATACACACTGCAGGTACTTTTAATGAAAGAGGTATATTGCAATCTGTTGAGCCCGGCGCAGAAAAAACTTTTTCTTCTTTATAAACGTTTTCAATAATACTTTTGCAGGTTTCATAAAGCATATCTATCTTTTTAATATCAATATCCTTTGCCATGCAGGGTCTTTCGCCAACTAATTCTACCGTTAAATCAACACCTTTGTTTTTTGCATTTTCAAAGATATTGTTAAACTGATTTTTCATATAACCAAGACATTCAATATCATCAGAGCGGTATTCGCAAAGCATCTGTGCCTGTTGTGCGATGGTGTTTACACTTGTTCCGCCTAAAATTGTGCCAACATTATAACTTGTTTTAGCGTTTTCTTTATTATGCACCTGAATTTTATAAATTTCGTTTACGATTTGGGCAAGTTGATTAATGGCGTTTTCGTTACCAAAGGCTGTGTAGGAATGTCCACCCTCTGTTTTAACTGTAACTAAATACCTGTGTGAGCCAACGCATCTTGTGTTGATTTTAGCTAATGTGCTATCGTAGGTTACAAACTGTTTAATTCTGCCTTCAAAATCCTTAAAAATCTGCCTTGTTCCACGAAGATTACCTAAACCTTCTTCACCTGAATTAAGCACAAAAAGTACAGGCTTATCAAAATTATTATGGTAATAATATTCAATCGTTTTCATTAAAACAACTGCGCTTACAGTATCATCGCTTATGCCTGGGCAGTGAATATATTTGCCATCATCAACATAATTAAGGGGTATGTTTCTTTCAAAAACGATATCCGTATGCGCTTCAATAACGGTGATTTCACTGCTGTTTTCAATATTCATTGGAACAATAACATTTTGCGCTTCATCAATATAAGCAGATTTTATTCCTTTGTTTATAAGCCAGTTTTTGCAAAACTCTGCCCTTTCACCCTCATCGTTTGATGGTGCCGGAATTACTGCAAGCTCTTTAATTGTTTTAAAAAGATCTTCGCTATTTTCTTTTATAAAGTTTTTTATATTGTTCATTTTTAAAGCTCCGTAGTTATTTGTGAAACGCTTTTAATGGTAAGTGCAGTTTGCAGTACAATTTTAACGTCTTGATAATTTATAGTACCATTAACAGTAATTTTGCTTTCAATTTTTTTAACTTCGCCGTTTTCTAAGGTAACTATAACTGTTTGGTCGCTGCCGATTTTCTTAATACCGTTTTGTTTAAAAAATTCATCGTATTGGTTATTATCAGGATTAGAAATAAGGAATTTAAAGGAATTTTCTCCTTGCTTTTCTATGGCAGAAATATAAAGCTCATTAAAACCAACCTGGTCAACAAGGCTTTCAATAAACTTCTTTGCCATTTCATCTGTCATAGCGCCTGATTCACTTTCAGAACCTGACTTAATGGTTTGTGTGCCGTTTTTATATTTAATTGTTATCGTACCCTGGCTTAACTTGGCGTTTATATCATAATAATATCCGCCGTTTTGTTCGCCGTATGTAACAGTGTCCGTTTCAGTATAAGTATGTGTATTACCAACGGTTTCCTTAACATCTAAAATAAAGCTTCCGCTTCTTGCATCTTTTAATGCTTTAACTGCATTTTTAACGGTTTTGATTATTCTTACGTCATCAACCTTTGCAAAGGAGCCTTCATTGATAATAGAACGGTCAGGTTCAACTGCGTTATGCTTTGAATATTCAGAAGTAACCTTTATAACGGGCTTTGCGGTAGCATCTTCATCAAAAACAAGTTCAATTTCCATTTTGGTTACGTAAAAAAGTTCATTGGCGATAACGTGAATTTTCATATCCGTTATATCGCTACCAAGCTCTTTTTCAGTAAATTCCATATCCTTTAAAAAGCCGTTTATTGCCTTCTTGGTATATCCTGAAAAATCAAGAGTCCACGATTTATCTTCATTTTTAGTATATTTTGCATCAGTACAGGCAAGAACGTCTAACTCGTTTAAAAATTGGTCACTTTGTGCAACAAGAAATTCTTCATAAGTCATTTCAGAACAGAAACTACGTTCAAATTTTCCTTCAATATTTCTTAAAAACATTTTGCCGTTATTGTAAGCAACAAGATTTTCATATGCTTCATCAATAGAAGCTTCCTTGCACACCATCTTTGTGTAGGCTGAATTATAGAAAAATTCTTCGCCCTTTTTTAAGTAATATATACCTTTGCCTTCAGCCGTTGCTTCCATTTTATAGCCTGTGTTAAAGATAATCATGTTGGCATTTTCCTTAGATTCGTAGGATTCAAGGTCATTCATAATACCGTCAATCTTTTGCCATAATTCCTGGGCATCTTTGGGCTCATAAGGTTTTTCTGTGGGTGTTGGTGTTGGTGCAATAAAATCATTAATTTTATCGCAAGCCGAAAAAGAGATGACAAGCAATAAGCACATCATTAAACACACAATTTTAATTGCCGCTTTTTTCATAACGTTTCTCCTTAAAAACTATTCTTCATCAAATGGATATTTTACACCGATGATTTCACGGATGGTATCCATTTGTGTAAGTATTGTTATAGTTTCATCAACAGGCAAAATATCACTTTCTGTTTTGCCGTTTTCAATACAAGTACAGGCTTCAATAATTTCTTCTTCAAAGCCTTCGCCAAGGCTGTTTTTAACAATATGTTCTCTTTGCCCGTTAATATCAACATAAAAGTCTTGCGCCCCAAAAAAGCAAGGAAAATAAATATAACCTTTTGTTCCGTATATGTAAGCGCTTGCGGGTTTATTTATATTTATTGCAGAAGAAATCGTTGCAATAGCGCCATTTTCATATTTAATATTGACTACCGTGTGCAAATCTACACCGTTTTCAACATTCGCGCAAGGTTCAATACTTTTAACCTTATCGACTAAAAACAGCGAGGCAAAGTGAAGCCCGTAAACACCAACATCTAAAAGACCGCCACCTGCCATTTCGTTTTTATATACTTTAGAAAGTTCGGGATTTTGAGAACGGTAACAAAAATCTGCTTCTAAACTTAAAACATCACCGATAACACCGTCTTTTACCATTTTAACGGCTTCCTTAATTGCAGGTAAAAACCGTGTCCACATTGCTTCCATTAAAAAAACGTTGTTTTCTTTTGCACATTCCTTTATTTTTTCCGCCTGTTTTTCGTTTACGCACAGCGGTTTTTCACACAAAACATGCTTTTTATTTTTTAAAAACAGCTGGGTGCAAGACAAGTGAAAAGGATGAGGTGTTGCAATATAAACCGCTTGAATATCATTATCTTTTGCCATTTCTTCATAAGAACCAAATACGCGCTGAACACCATATTTATTTGCAAATTCTTCGCCTTTTTCTTTATTGCGTGAAGCAACACCTAAAAGACAAGCACCCTCAACGTTTTTTATGCATTTTGCAAACTTATTTGCTATTTTACCGGGACCGACTATACCCCAGGTAACCATAAAAAACTCCTCCTTTTTTTAAAAAAGCATAATAATACCGCTTAAAATCATCGCTATGTAAATAATCAGCCTTAACTTTTTGGCGTTTAATTTATCAAAAACAAGTTTTCCTAAAAAATCACCTATAATACAGCCAACAAAGCCAACAGAAAAATATAAAACCATTTCTAGTGTTAAAAGGCCATTTATCAAACGCATTATTAAAGAATAAATATTAGTTACGCAAAAATAAAACTGAATCGTTGCAAAGTAAGTTTTATTATCCTTTAATGCATTTGTTAAATATAGTACTGCGGGCGGTCCGCTTGTTGAAAACAGTCCACCTAAAATACCACTTAATGTGCCTGTTATGACACCGCTTTTAACTGTTGGTTTTATTGATACTTTGTTAGAAAAAAACAAAAAGTATAAACTTAACAGTATTAAAACCAAGCCCAGCAGAATTTTAAAAATATCACTTGATACTGCCTTTGAAAAATACACCGCAACCGTTATTGAAATAAGCGCAGTACAAATCATAGGAATAACCGTTTTAAGCGAGATATCTTTTCTATATTTAATAGCGTTATAAGTGGTGGTACCTGTTGATAAAAAATTGGAAACAGTTACTGCTGATGCCTGGCTTGGTAGAAAGTAGGGAAAAAACATCATCGTAAAAATACTTAAACCAAATCCGCTTACCCTTTGAACAAAGCCCGCGCCCAATGATATTATAATTAACAAAAAATAATGTATTGGCTCCACCTGAAAAATCTCCTGAAGTTTTATCTATTAATTATAACATTTTTAAAAGTGTTGTGCAATACTATTAATGCGTTTTTAAATAAAAAAGCAACCGCATTTTTGCAGTTGCTTTAAAATTTAAAATTTTACGCTTGTTGGATGTGATTTAAGATATTTACGAAGCAATTCCTGTGTAACGCCACCTTGTTTAATTATTTCACGATAGAAATATCCGCTTGGCTTGATTGTGCGTTTAAATGTTTCAAAATCAACTTCAATTAAGCCAAAACGCGGTTTAAATGAACGCCATTCATAGTTATCCATCAAACTCCAATAAATAAATCCTTTTACATCAACACCCGCTTTCATTACTTCATGTAAAGCGTTAAGATAAAGGGCTATGAACACGATTCGCCACTGATCATCATCAGCACTGCAACCATTTTCAGTTATGTATACAGGTTTATCTTTTAATCTGCTTAATTGATGAATAATGGTTTCAGGGAACATTTCATCAAGATAGAATTTCATTGGCACCATATCAAATCTCTTATGCTGATATTTATATCCATCTGCATTAGGCATACGCGCATCAACCATTGTTCGTGTATAAATATTTATTGACCAGAAATCGCATGTGCCTTTAAAACTTTCATCATAAACACTTTCCATAAAAGGCATAACAAATTCGCCTGTACGAACTGCATGGAAGAAAAACTCATTACAGCAACAATCTAAATAATCTGCAGTTGCGCTATCAAACTTATCATATCTTCTGTAAGGATCGAAAAGCACTAATGCATGGGCTGATGAAACAGGCGCATCTGTATATTTTTTTATTGTATGATATCCTAAGGCATGGAATCTGAAAGTATTAAGTTTTCTTATTCCGTGTTCAGGCTCCATTCCTAAATTAAACTCATTTATAACATTCCACGCATCAACAAAAGGAGCATAAATAGGCACTACTTTATCTAAGAAACGCTCAAAGTATTTTAAGTTTTCTTCCTTATTCATTCCGCCCTTTTCTTTAAACCACTGGGGAACTGTAAAATGAACACAGGTTAAAAAGATTTTTACCCCTGCCTTTTTAAGTTTTGTTAATTCATCAAGATAATGGTCGATAGCCTCCTGACAAAACTCGTTCTCTTTAGGCTCAATACGGGACCATTCAATTCCCATACGGTATGCAGGCAATTCAAGTTCCTTAATTAACTGAATATCTTCATCTACCATATTATAATGGTTACATGCTTTTCCCGAAGGCGCAATAGTGCCGCTTGGATCTTTGGGCCAGGTAAGTTCGTCTGCCCAATGGTCGCTGTAAATATTATCGCCTTCTATCTGATGACCGGCAGTTGAAGCGCCCCAAAGAAAGTCCTTGGGAAATTTAAAATCAGGTAATTGAAAAATATCGTACATATTATCCTCCTTTTATTTAAAAGTACAATTTTTCTAAGTTTTTATATAGCATTCTCTTTTGTAGTTTTATAAAAAAGAATGCACAATAGTGTTTATTGTGTTTACAAGCACTTCCAAGGCACACTTTATAGTTACACTGTCATATTGCTCTTTAGCAATAACAGGCATACACCAAGGAGTTTCCATAGTAAGCACCCATAAGTTTTTACTTAACAAGTAATCGGCAAACATTCCTGAATTGCCGTTTGGGCGCACAAGCCCTAAAATTTGATCTTTAGGTAACTGTGAGTATTCTTTTGTCCATTTATCAGTAAGCTGAGTAAAAACAGATTGCGCAAGTTGAACATCTTTTTCAGAATACACATAAAACAAAGGATATCCGCCATATATATTATGATAATCAAGCACCAAACTAGCGTCCAAATGTTTTTCAATAAATTCCGTTATTATTTTTGTTTCCGTTTCAGATAAAGGCTCAGGACCCGGATAAATCTCATCCTCAACATCCTTTAACCCTGTAAAACCCATAGGAAAATTACGGTTAAGATCAACTTTATTTCCGTTTTTCCTGTCGTTGTTTTTAAAACCCCAGGGATTTAAAACAGGAACAACTTCAAAATCAACATTTCTTAATAAGAACCCAAGAATTTCATCATCAGGATTCGTGAGCATCTGTTTAAAAAAGTGGGCGCATGTCCATGCACAGCCCTGTTCGTAACCATGAATAGATGTTATAATGCAAATTTTAACGCGTTTTGCCTGAAATGGCGAAAAGTTTTGCATTTTGAAATTTTTTATTGAATAACTGTTTATTGGATATCCAAACGCGTTGCCTAATACAGTTTTTGTTATATATTGGGGATGTTGTTTTAATAACTGATCATAAATTTCATAAATAACACTGCAATCGCTTTTTGTTAATTTAACTTTATCGTTTAATGAACCGCCCGGAATATCAGCCGGTGCAGAATATATCTTGTTTGAATTTATAAAATATTTATTCATAACAACGCCTCCTTGGGTATTATATCATTTATTAATTATAATATCAATAAAATAAATTGCTTTTTTAGTTTTAATCTTTACTTTCTATTTTGATTTTGATATAATATTTGTAATTTTAAAAAGGAAGTTAGATAATGAACTATATTAACCAATTAAATTATCCTGACCTTATTTATATCACAAGAACAAAACTTGAAGGCGCTGATCGTGAAAGTGGAAAAACCACAACCATAAAATCTTCCGGCTGCGGTTTATGTTGCGCAGTAATGGTTGCAAAAAATTTAATTCCTGACTGTAATTTTGAAATTGAAGATGCAATTAAACTTTCCTATGAATCAGAGGCAAATGCTTATATAGGTACAAACTACAAGTTTTTTGCGCCTGCATTTTCACAAAAGTTCAATTTAGAATACGAATCCACTTGTGATATAGAAAGATTAAAAGATTGGTTAGGCTCAGGTGGTATTGCCGTTGCAAATGTTGGTGGTGACCGTGAAGGTTACACCGGCGTTTTTAGTAAAAAAGGGCATTATATAACGGTTATTAACCTTGAAAATGATAATCGCGTTGCCCTTTTAGATCCTTCATATTGTGAGGGCAAATATGAATCAGAAGGACGGAAAGGCAAAGTTAAGATGAAAGATGGTTTTATTGCAGTTTGCGATATTTCAGTTTTAAAAAAGGATGCTGAAAACAGAAATCCATCGTTTCACCTTTTTAGGTTAAATAATAAATAAACAGGCTTAATAAAAAAGCCTGTTTTTTTATTAATCATTTTGTGTTACTACAACGGAAACACCATCAGGAATTGCAGTTATTGTAACATTTTCTTTCTTTAAAATTTCTTTTGCTTTCTTTAATGCTTCCGTTATGTTTTTGGCAGGAATCATATGCATATTTTTTATCATTTCATCTGCCATGTTTGAAACATATATTACCGTTGCTTTCTTTAAAATTCTAAGTAATATCTGAGATTGCCATTGATCAGAAACCGTTTCATTCCTGTTACGGCTTAAAAACAACTGTATTGTTTTATCTATATCTCTTTCATCTGCGAGATGATGATAGAAATGGTCTCCGCCTGTGCCATCATCAGATGCTGCAACCATAATTATAACGCCGCCCTCTTTTACTGTGGCTTCCGCTGCAGTCATACCCTTAACTGCCTGATAAATATTTTGGTCTAATGGATATCCACCGTTTGTTGATATTACAATATCTGCAGGAACAGCCTTTGCAGCGCAAAGAGATGAAATAAAATCAGTGCCTGTTTTATGTGCTTCTTCAAGATCACCTGCAACTGCAAAAATAGGTTCTTTTTCAGAATTCAAAACAACATTTACTATGAATGTAAGTTTTGCCGTTTTTGCTGCCCAAACCATATCTTTATGAATGGGGTTGCCTTCTAAAATGCCTGTTCTTGACTTTTCATGCGCAATAAATTCGGAACAATGGTTTGCTAAAACTGTAGTTCTGCTTGCTACGCCCGGCAGAATGCTTTTTCTTCCGCCTGAATAGCCTGCAAAAAAGTGGGGTTCAATAAAACCTTCAGCAACAAGCAAGTCTGCTTCATAAGCAATTTTATTTATTTCACACTGTCCGCCTGAAGGAAGCACACCAATATTTACAATTTTTTCCCTTTCATCGCAATCGTGAATATAGATGTTTTCGTTTTTAACGATCTCTTCGCCGAATTTATGAATAAGTTCTTCCTTGGTTGTACCCCTATGGCATCCTGTTGCAATAAGAATTGTTATTTTCGCCTGCGGGTTGCCTTTGCGTATTTCCTTAAGCATAGGTGGCATAATCACCTTACTTGGAACAGGGCGTGTGTGATCGCTTGCAATAATAACGATATTTTCTTTACCCTTTGCAAGTTCACAAAGCCTTTGGCTGCCAACAGGATTTTCCAGCGCCTTTGTTACAAGTTCAATACCTGTAAGTTCCGGCACATATTCTTCTATGCTTGAGGTAAGCACAGCTTTTAATTCATCATCTGAAAACACACATTCCTGATATCCTTTACCGTAAGGAAAAGATAATTTTTTCATTTTTTAGTCCTCTTTCAACATTTAAATTTTACAAGTATATTATATCATAAGTAAAAATGCTTGCTTGCAAGGGCATTTTTACGCCTTGATTCAATAAGCTGCTGTGCAAAGCACAGTGTACACGAAGTGTAAATTCTTGCCTTTTGCAATAATTTATATATTTATTATATCACATCAACCATATGAGCGCAATAATATTTAAGGTTGCTATTTTATTTTTATATATAAAAAATCCCGTTTAAAAACGGGATTTATTGTTATTTATGATATTATATCAGGGGTTATGCCTAAAATAGAAACTATGTAGAAAATCAAAACAGTGATTAATGTATAAATTACCATCGGAATAGCGTTAGTTTTTATAAGTTTTCCTTCTTTTCCTGTAATTCCGATAGTTGCACTTGCCGCAACAGCATTATTTATGCAAACCATATTACCTACTGCTGCACCTACACACTGCATTGAAATTATATAAGCTGTTGGCAATCCTAATACCGTAGCGGTATCAAACTGCAAGTTGGAAAACAGGTTCATTGAAACTGTTGCCGAGCCTGAAACAAATGCGCCTAAAACACCGATAAAAGGTGAAATCAAAAGATAAAGGTCTTTACCTACCATGGCAAGAGTGTTTGCCATCTCATCCATCATGCTTATGCCATCAGCATTTTTATATTTCATTATTTCAACAAGTGCAAGGCCAAATATTAAAGCAAGTGCCGCGCCTGAAACTTGTTTAATGGTATCTTTCCATGCGCTTGCAACTTGTTCTTTGTTCATTTTATGGATAACATTTGTAATTAATGCAACAAGAATAAAGAATGTACCGGGAAGATATGCCCATTTAAGACTCCAGTCTAATTTCTCAAAGCCGAACAAGTTGTTGATTTTAAGAACAAATGCACCGCTTGTAAGCAAATCTTTTATACCTAACTGTGGAATTCGTGTTATTACTAAAATTAAAGAAATAAGCAAATAAGGAACCCATGCTTTTATTAAAGACATCTTTGATTCAGTAATGGGAGTAACTTCACTTGTTGCAAGCCAATCTTTATTCCACTCTTTAGAATCGCCAAAGTCCCATGTTTTTTTAGGAACAAGGAAGTTGAACTTTGCCGCAATAACGGTAACTGCAATAGAAAACAATGCCGCTAATAATGATGCAAATTCATAGCCGATAAACATTGAAACCAATAAAAGCGGAACTGCAAATGAAATGCCTGTAAATAAAGCAAAAGGTGCTGCTTCCAATGCAGGCTTAAATGACTTTTCTTTACCAAAGATTTTAGTTGTCATCATAAGAACAAGAAGTGGTAAAATAACACCAACAACAGCATGAGGAAGCGCTGTCCAGAAAGCGAACTGTGAAGTAAATGCTGCATTATCTGACAAACCTAAAACACTTAAAGAAGATGTTACGGGTGTTCCAACTGCGCCAAATGAAACTGCGGTAGAATCAAATATTAATGTTATCATTGCTGCTGCTAAAGGTGGAAAGCCAAGGCAAACAAGCAACGGTCCTGCTAAAGCAGCAGGTGTGCCGAATCCTGCAGCTGCTTCAATAAATGAGCAAAAAGAGAAACCAATAATGCAAGCCTGTACTCGTTTATCAGGGCAAATATTCATAAACCCACGATTTATTGCTGCTGTAGCACCGGAAGCCTTCATTGTATTCATAACCAGGATTGCGCCGGTAATTATAATTAAAACATCTGCAGCATTCATCATTCCGTAAACAGACCCTGCAAGTAATTCCACAATATCTATCTTCCAAAATGCAAAGGCAAGTACAAACGCCATACCTAACGAAATTAACAAACTCCATTTAGCATGCATATTGAATACCAACATCAAAATTAATGTTGCAAGAATTGGAACAAACGCTAAAATTGCTAACATAGTAACCTCCAATTACAAAAATTCTATGCAAAATATAAATTAAACATAGAGAATACCGCTTAATATTATCATATGTTTCTTTTTTTGTCAAACTGAAAACAGTTGATCATTACTTGTTTCAACAAGAAAAAGAGATACCTTTATGGCATCTCTTTTTTTAATATTTTTATAAAATTAACTCCATACCAATCTTTTGCGGAACAAGACCTTGCGCTTGGTAAAATCTCATTGCAGACGGGTTGCAACTCCACACATTAAGCGTCAGATTATAGCATCCGTTGTCTTTTGCAAGTTCTACCGCCGCTTCATACAATTCCTTGCCAATATGATTGCCACGCTGATTTTCGTCAACACATAAGTCATCAATATACAAAGTCTTAATATCGGTCATAACAGAATTGTTCTTATGTTGTTGGAAGATGCAAAAACAATATCCCATTACTTCGCCATTCTCATTTGCGTATACAAGTATAGGGCGTTGTTTATCTTTTAAAATCATTTTTAGTTCATGGGCAGAATATTTTGTGCCGATTTTAAAAATATCCGGCCTGCCGTTATGGTGAACAAGGCAAACTTGTTTAAGCAAAACCTCTATTTTTTCTATATCGTTTTCACTAGCAAATCGTATCATTTTTTTCTTTCACATTATGTTTTATTGTTTTAAATATGGTATGATTTTATTTATACTTATAGTATAGCACATTTCTCTTAACAGTGAAACAGTTTTTTTAAGATTAATCATTTCCCGGATTATAATTTGCCGGATCTTTTGAATAATATATCAATTCGTTTTGAAAAATCTCGCAGAATGGGTGGACATACTATAAATTTCAGGGACGGAGAGGGGCGGTGCGGTAGATACTGCCTTTTGCTCGAAATGGAGCCGATCTTAATCTTTATTTTTTATAATTTGCTAATCTATTATGTTGATTTGACACATTTTCATTGTGGTTAGTGCAGCGTTATGTGTTTCGCAAGTTACCCCTGCACAGCAAGATGCATCCACATATATATCTTTTTCGGGGAAATTAGCCTTTAAAATCAGTGCATTTGACACCACGCAAATGTCGGTGCAAAGTCCAATAAGTGTAATATCAAAATCTTCATTCCTCACAACTTTTCTGATAAGGTCCGGAAGTTCTGTTGAACCAAATGTAAATTTTTCCACTTTTGTAAAATCCTTACCCGCAAGTGATTTTGCTATGTTTTTGTCAAGTTCCCAACCCTCAGTGCCTTTAATACAATGGGGAATGGGAAGTTTGCTACTCTCTGCAGTTTCCATATAATTTTCAAAATGGGTATCATAGGTAACAAAAATATCACCACCGAACTCTTTGATTCTCCTTGCAGCATTCTCTGTCATAGCAGCTGCCTCGGCAGTACCAAGCGCCCCATCAACGAAGTCTTTTTGAATATCAACAACTATTAATATATGTTTCATAGTATCACCTCTTAAATGTATTATAGCATAACGGCGTTGACGGTGCAAGGGTTGACTATTACGCAGTGGCGTAGTTTTTTGGGGGTTCGATATTATGGGCAAAATAAAAAAGCAACTACATTTGTAGTTGCTTTTTGTTTGAGACCGACACTCAAAATGGAAACGGTCTAGAAAACTGATTTTCTTTTAAATCAACTATCCATATTAAGAATTTTCTTAAATTCAGTTATTAAAAAATCAAAATCTTCTTTGTCATAATAATAATGTCCAGATTTTTTAAGTTCGTTCACTAAAACATTCGGCTTGTTTTTAAAATATTTTGCACTTCGACTTGAAACCATTTCATCTCTTCCTGATTGATATACCAAGCAAGTTGTATTAAGCAAATTCACAGTTTGGCGAGTCTGACGGATTTTTGCAAACAATTCTAAGAACCTTGGTATCCAGCCAATATAATGAAAAGGATTTTTGTCCTTTTCTATACCATAACATTTTCTTGCCGCTAATGCTTCATAATCATCCGAACGAATTTTATCGAAATAAACTTTTAATGAATTAATTGGCATTTTAGGTTTTATCGATAATCGCAATGGAACTGCAAGAAGAAACAACTTGCAAACTTTTTTGTTTTTAATTGCCTGGTCGATTGCTAGGAGAGTTCCTAATGAGTGAGCAACAATATATATTTTTTCGTGTGTTAATGATAATTCTTCAACGACAGAAGCAACCTGCGCCTCCCATTTTTTCATTGATGTTTTTGAAAAATCCTTAACTACTTTTCCGTGACCATCCAGTAGTAAATTATATATTGAAATCGAATTAGGAATTAAAGAAACAAATTCATTAAAATGATTTGGCGTTCCGACAATTCCGTGGATAAACAAAATGACGATGTTTGAATTATCGCATATTCTTACATATTCTTTATGTTCCATATCATCACCGCCTATGTATATTATAGCATAAAAGCGGTGGATGGCAAGAGATACTCTGTGACACTCTCGGATTGGTGTGCCCAAAATTTTCTTAACGGTAGACGGTGCCACCTTGAAAATTTTGACCCCTGCTCAAACAAATCCTCGCTTCATCGTCCACCGGACGCGCTCGGCTTCGTTTCAGTTAACGCCGCATAGATGCACTCTGTTAAGCAGTGGAGCAGGTCGGGCATCATATTAGGTGAAATAAAAAAGCAACCACGATTGTGGTTGCTTTTTTGTTTGGCTCTCTTGTACGAAAAAGAACTGGGCGAAAACCTGATTTTCTTTCGCGCTTCATTAATTTTCACAAATTACAACGCCGTTACATCCAGCAATCAATAAAAAACACAATTTCATTTAGCACCTTGTTTTTATCATTGTCATAACCTTGCCAACTGTAAATGAAAGAATTTAAAAAACGCTTCATAATAAAACGAATGTCTTTTTCTCTGCTCTTTGCATGCTTTGCCAAATAAGAAACAAAGTCCTCACGATTTAAACTCTTGAAAAAACAACGCAGATATGCTTTTGATACATTTTCCCCAAAAGCGAAACAAATCATCTCTTTAAATGAAGTTAAAAAGCATCTGTAGACACGATTATCCGACATTCCCTCGAAATCATTTTCTAAAAAATCATATAACTTTTCAAATAACGAATCAGTAATTTTTTCATTTTTGGGAAATTCAAAATTTATTTTATCTTTCTCTTGTTTCAAATATTCTATTAGTTCGGAATTTTTACCCAATAATGTCACCTCAAAACATACTAATTTCCAATGCAAATGTATTATATCATAAAAGCGATGGAGGAGCAAGATAAAACCTGTGACACTATCGGATTGCGGTGCCCAAAATCTGCGGACACTCGCGTGGAAGCTCGTTGCAGATTTTGACCGCTAATCTAAAAGTCCCCTCCCTGCTTCGTCCACCGGACGCGGTCGGTGACTTTTCAGTTAACGCCGCTGCGGCTGTTAACCTTAATGTGAGAGGATAAAGTTTTGATTGAGATGGAAAACAAAAAGAGATACTCCTTTGAGTATCTCTTTTTGTTTGGCGCCCCAAACAGGACTCGAACCTGTGACACTGCGGTTAACAGCCGCATGCTCTACCGACTGAGCTATTAGGGCATAAGAGAACCGCGATTAACGATTCTCTGATATAGATTCCGGCGGTGACTTACTCTCCCGGGCCGTCTCCAGCCAAGTACCATCAGCGCTGAAAGGCTTAACTTCTGTGTTCGGAATGGGAACAGGTGATCCCTTTCGCCATTACCACCGGAAATTTTAACAAGTTTTACCTT
>SVIH01000005.1 GCA_015069575.1 Clostridiales bacterium | reverse complement strand
TATTTTAGGGAGGTGGCATCTTTTTAATTCAAGTGGTGTTTAGGGAACGAAAAAACCCAGAAACCGTTGTGGTTACTGGGTTTTTCGGGCTGTCATCTATTTTGGTAGCCAACCATGGTTGCGGGGACGGGACTTGAACCACGCGACCTTCGGGTTATGAGCCCGACGAGCTACCAACTGCTCCACCCCGCGATATAGGGTAATCAACTGATTACGCTTTTATTATATGTTAATACAGGTAAAATGTCAACTCTTTTTTTGTGAAAAAATTGTCGCAAAAAAAGTATCGCGTTCTTGCGATACTTTTTGTTTTAATAAATTGTTGGGTTATTTAAAATTCCTGCAGGGTGAAGCAGATAGCAATCAGTCCACATCGGGCTATCGTAAGTACGCCATGAACCTGGGCCGTGATCTTCTGTAACTTTTCTTGTGTTATGAACAGGGCCAAACCCATTAAAGCGTGTGCCAAAGACGGTAATATCAATTTTGTGCTCACCTTTTTCCATCACGCCAAGGTTAATCGTGTTAGGTGAAATTGCTATAATTCCCTTATCTTTGCCATCTACTTTAACGCGTATTAACGCACCGCCAAACTGGGCAATCTGCATAGTGCGGTTTGCTTTTTCAGTTTCAGTATAACTCGTTGAGTAGGTGATATTACCTGTATAGAAAGGCAATGTTTGATTAACAACATCACCAAAAGCAAGTTTTTCCGCCCTTTTAACCGCAGTAACAAATTTACCTGCTACTTTTACGCCAAAATCACCTAAAATATATAGCCATTCGGTTCTTGAACGCAAGAAAAAGGGTGTTTCAACTTCAATAACCTGTTTTCCGGGGGAAAGGGTAGGCAATTTAACCTTTTTAATACATTTATCAACGTACCAGCCGTCAAATTCTTTTGTAATTTTTTCGCCATTTACCCAGATGGTTGCTTTATCTGCTTCTTCAAGGGCAAGGTGAATATTATTTAATGTTATATCACTATAAAAAGTAAATTTGCGTTTTACTGTGTGTCCGCAATCGTTCTTTAATTCATCAGGAACAGGCACCCAAGGCTGAATGCTTGTTTGATTTTTATGCGATTTATAAAATTTTTCTCTGCCTAAATCTGCAACACGCACAGAATCTTCTAAGGGCAGATAATCTTCAGAATCAAAAGAATACTCACACAAATCAAGCAAAATGGCGTTAGGCTCATCTAACGAATAATCAACATAATCGTTTAGTTTTATGTAGTTTTTATTTAACGGGTTATTTGATTCAAGAGGCATAGCTTTTTTTGGTGCAGAACCCAAAATTTCTTTATCCTCGTTTGCAGGGGAAAGTTTAAATAAATAGCTGTCCTCATTAAACATTGTAACATCAACAACCGTTTTGCCGTTTTCTATTTTATAATTTGGCGTATAAATTTCACCGGTTATTGTGTTGTATTCAGTTATATCAAATCTTCCGTTAAAAGTAAGGCGGATATTTTCCCGTGAAAATGCAGGAACAAAGCCTAAACGGTTGGTCTGATCTTCACCGTGGCAGAAGAACAACCATTTATCACCATTATCATTACGAAGCTGATGTACGATGTTTTTACTGCGCACGCCTGTATCTTTATCCATAAAATCAACAAAGCGGAAATCTTTTAATTCATCAATTAATCTAACATAATCAATATCAATTTTTTTCCAAGAAACAGATGCTTTTTTAATTTCGTCTGATAAAACAGCATCTAAATGTTCGGGCGCTTTACCTAAAAGAATTACTTTGCCACCCGTTTCTGCAAAGGCTTTAAGGCGTTCTAAAGTTGAAAAACGCATTGTTTCCATTACAGGCACGATTACGCAATCGTATTCCATTTTTCCAACTTTTAAGGGGTTAGAACCTTTTTTGCAAAGTTCGGGTAACAAAGATTCAGCAATAAAATCAAAATCTACACCGCCTAAGCAAAGTGCATTTGTTAAAAGTTTAAATTGTTCGTCAAGATATGTGCGTTTAAGGGCAGTTTTATCGTTAGGTCCAGTGTAGAGCCAGAAACTTTCGATGGGATGGATAACGCCAATTTTAACATCGGGCGTGCCTCTTGAAAGCACTGTTGCAAGGCGTGCAAAATGGTCTTCAATATAATTATATTGCTTATACCATGGCGACTGATAACCGATGGAAGCAGGATAATCATGCTTTGCATCACCATTCATTGAAACCCATGTTAAATGGTGAACCCTGACTGTAACGCCTAACGCAGCTTGCCAATCACCCTGACGCTTATGCCCTTTAAATGCAAAATCCCAGCCTGTAACGCCATAAAGTTCAGAAAGCATAGCTTCTCTGCCGTACTGATGAACGGTGGATTGTACCTGCTTTGCAGTAGAAAATTCCATTCTGTCACACAAAAGGTCCATTCCTGGAATATGAAACGAGCGGTAGCAACGCATCGCTTCACCTAAAGAATCTGTTTGCAAACCTAAAGAACCTTCGTGCATCATATGACCTGTAAAAGCAATATTGTGTTTTTCGCACCAAGCACCCAATGTATCGGAAAATGCTGAAACAAAACGTTCACACATGTGATCCATATAGGTGTAGCGTGTTCTTGCACAGCCGTTATTTTTCTTTTCCCAAACAAGTTCAGGAATTTTATCTAATATGCTTTCATTGTAAACGGATTTGTAAGTTTTATCAAAATCTTCAACAAAAGGAAGATTTGCTTCAGTTTTATCAAAAGAAGTAGTAAGATATGTGTGCCTTAAAACTTGCGGTTCGTCAGTAAAAATTGCAGGAATACTTTTGCCAAAATCTTCGCCTACCGCGTTATAATACGCATCGTAGGTGGTGCGCATAAATTCTTCAACTGCGGGTTTTGATAAGGTGTTTATGTAAGCCTGTCCGTTATACCAACCGCTTCTGGGATGAATATGCATCCAACCGTACCAGATATCACCATCGTAATCTTCATTATCATTTAAGCGCTTATAGTCAACTAAAAAGCCGTCAGAATCTAATTTAACACCGTAGCGGGAAATCATATAACCTGAGCACATACCGTTGTTTTTGGTCATTTTTAAATATTCATCATAATCTTTTGCAAAGTTATCTTGATTTCTTGGGTCATTAAAGGAAAGCCTGAAATGTTTTGCCCTGAAACGATAGTTTTTAGAAACGTATCCACCTGCCGCGCCTGAAGGCCAACGGTCTTCATCGTAAAGCCAGCAAAGCATACCTTCATTTTTAGCCTTTTCGTTGCAAAGTTTAATGAAGTGCATATATTCATCTGTTAAGTATGGGGTTTCCATTCCTGTTCTAACGTGAATATGGAATCCGCCTATGCCCATTTCCTTAAACATATCAATCTGTTCAAGCAAAGTTTCATCGTCTAATTTTGTGTTCCAGGACCAAAATGGAGCACCGCGATATTCGTTTGTAGGGTTTTTAAACAAGTTTTCTGATAAAACTTTTTCGTCTTTTTTATTAAAAAGCATTATTCTTCTCCTAAAAGATCATCTATAAAATATGCGTTGGTATCGGCACACTTGCCTTCTTCATCAACTAATGTAATGCGGATATATTCGTCATCTGCGTTTAACGGATGTTCAGCGCTTGTTAAACACATATCGGTTTCAATACGCGAACTATTGTTGCGCCTGCCAACAGAAAAAATAATTCTCTTAACAGGCGAACATTCAATATGTATTTTACCGTCTTCAACATAAAGATTATAAATTTCAGGTCCGTTTGAAGAATAAAACTCACCGTTTTCCAGCGCCTTGGTTATTGTGCGGTATTTTAATTCGTTCGCATTTATGTTTACCCAACCGCCACAGGCATCGTTCATGGGATGACCTAATGGGTAATGGCAATGAGTGTCGTCAGCATAAATACAGTAAATGCGCTTGCCTTGTCTTAAAAAATCGTCATAAATATGGCGGTTATAGGTAAGGTAATCACGGTACTCCATAGTGTTAAACACTTCCATAGCGCACATACCTTCGTATTTTGAATATATAGGATAGTTTTCCTGGCTCCAGGTGGGGTGGTTGTAGGTTACAAAATAGCCGTGCTCTCTACCTAATTTAAAAGCAAGATTTGCTTGCTTTAACCCGTAAGAAACATCAAAATCTTCTTGACCCTCTTCAAACTCTAACAAATGGGTGTATTTGTCTGCATCGCCAACTTTATAGCCTGTGCGCCTTAAACACGCGGGGTAGCGGTTGTCTTCTTCTAATGCGATAAAACAGATATGGCAGGTTTTTGTGTCAGCATAATCATCACTTTCCCATTTGTCTAATTGAATTTCATAGCCGTTTAACGCTAAAAAGTTTTCGTCATTTAACTCAGGGTGGGGCACAAGAACATCGTGGTCAGTAAATGCAACTACAGAATATCCGTTTTTCTTGTAATGCTCTTTTATTGTTTCCTTTGAAACCCTGCCGTCAGAAATGGTTGTATGACAATGCAAATTTGCCTTAAAATATGGTTTTTCGTTTGTTAAAAGAACTTTTTTCACTTTTTAAAACCGCCTTATATGTTAGTGAATATATTATAAAAGATTAAACAGTTAATTTCAAGCAATTTTGCAAGAAAAACAAATAAGATTGCAATAAAAAAGGCACTTTTTAAGCGCCTTTTTCGTTACGGAAAATATTTAATATTTTAAGCACGTCTTTCTTTAAATAGTTGTTGTTAGATTGAATTGCATGGAACATACCTTCAAAATTGCCTTCAACTAAAACAGGACCTTTTTCAGTAAAGGCAACATCCCAACCAATATAATTAACGCCTTCAACTATAGTGGAAGCTTCCTTTATCATCGCGATTGCTTCTTGCCAGAATGGAATCTCAAAACCGCGGAATGTCTCGTTTGTATCAGGATGCTTTTCAATGGTATCGTGAAGGTGATTATATCCATCAGAAGTAATAATACCGGTTTCTTTATCAATAGTAGCAGAAAGCCCGCCGGCACTGAAGTTATCCGTTACTGATCCACCACTGCCCAAACGCAAACAAGTACCTAAAATAACAAGTTCACCTTTGCAGTTTACTGCTGCAATACGCGCTGTGTTAACGCTGCCGGGATATAAATCATTAAGTCTGGGATGCTGGATTATAAGTTCTTCCAACAACATTTTTTCATTTTTATAATTTTCAAAAATAAGTTGAAGATCCTGTGAATCATCTACGGTTTCTTTTTTTATGCCTTTACCTTGCGACATATTTGAAGGTTTAATAATAAACGAAGGGTGCTTTTTTATAAAAACGCAAAATTCTTCAAAACTGCAAACAGAAGTATCTAACCAGTCGCGACCGATAAATTTGTCAAAGCACTTTAAAAACTCAGTTTTTTTGTTAAAGATTTTATTTTTTTCAGGAGAATAATCATTTACTGTGTGCATAAACTGTTTTTTAAGTTTCCAACAAACATATTTGTTGCGAACAGAATGTTTCTTTTTATAGAACTCAAAGTCAAAATAATCCGAAGCAGATGCACCATAAAGAAACATTGAAAACACATAATCGCAAAATATTAAAAAGCGATTATGCTTCTCTTTTTTTGCTAGAATTTTGTAGAATTTATCAAAACTTTTAAGCTGATATAAAATAGAGTGCATTTTCTACCTCCTAAAATAAAAAACGATTATAACGCATATTCAAATTTTGTATTTAAGCAGTATTAATATTCTAACATATTCTGAAAGATTGTGCAATGTTAAATTGAAAAAGAGCTCCCATAAAGGAGCCTTTTTACTTATAACGTTAGTAACCCTGAAAGAAACGATAATACTAAAAGGAAAAACGGAAAACAAATAAGGCTGAAACCAATGTCTATAATCAAACCTTTTTTTGTAAAAGATTTCTTCTTTAAACGCATGTAAATAACAGCGAAAATAGTTGCCAAAAATTAAGCCGATAACTGCACCGATTATGCTTGCAATAAAAAGTGCGCGGTAAATATATATTAAAGAAGCAAATTCAGGATAAGCGCTTGACAAATCTGCAATAACAATCACAAAAAGATTATAAAGTGAGCAAAGGGTTAAGGCACTTGCACAGGAAAATCCAAGTGAATAAAGGGTTGTTTTTATATTTATATATTTTAATAAAGATTTCATAAAACCACCTATCTTTTAGCTTTTATAGCAAAAAAGCGGTGATAAATCAATGGGTCGCATTGTATGTAATCCGACGAAGTCGGAATGCAATCCACCGCAGGTGGTATGTAATCAATCCAAAGAAAATACACCTGCGGTGATGACATACACGCTTCGCGTGATAACATACGCCTAACGGCGATTACATACCAATCCTTCGGATTGGATAAAAATAAAGCACTTGTCGAAACAAGTGCTTTATTTTTGGGAGTTTTGAACTTAATGACACGAAATGAAATATGTCTGAAAACATGATTTTCTTAATCTCTATTTACAATATTTCCTGTATAAGGGTCGATTTCAATTGAATCAACTGTGGAGTAATGGTGATTGTCTACAAGCCATTTAAGCGCTATTGCAATATTATCGTTTGAACTCTCGACTGGCATAATAAAAAAAGGAAAGCCCGTTACTTCATCTTTATCGCCGTTTTTAATGCCCCAATGTTGTGACGCAATTTCAAGAGCCTCTTCTTCAGTAATTTTAGAAGTTTCATTCGTTGATGAAGCAGGGCCCGATGGCGTAGAACCGATATCTGATTCTGTTGTTGAAGCGCCGCATCCACACACAGATAGGGCTAAAAGAAGCACAAAAAACAAAATTAATAGTTTTCTCATATCATCACCGCCTTGGGTTATTTATTTAATTTGCTTTTAGCTGTCTTAATCGAAGCAATCAATAATATGCGAATTGTTGCGCAAGTTTTATCAATAGATTTATAGGTGGCTTCATCAATATAGTCCGATTTAAAAAGCATTTCAAGCCATTTGCTAGTTTCGTTTGCTTCTTTTAATGCAATCTCAAGTTTAGCAATGAAATCCGCACGACTATGACCGTATTTGCTTTCCGCAATATTAGCACAAACGCTTGTTGCACTTCTGCCAATTTGATTTGAAATCACAGTTTCGTGTTTTGCACGGAGTTCTTTTGTTAATTTCAAAACATCAACCGATAATTGCATAGATAAATCCGAAAGTTTATCCTCTTTCATTGCTAACACCTCTCATGTAACACAGATTATACCATATATTTGCACGAAGTGCAACATCGTTGGGCGTTAGCCCACATCGTTTGTGCGAAGCACAACACTGTTTGCCGTAAGGCAACATCGTTTTGTGTCCCCAAGCGGACAATGATGTTGACCTATCGGTCAAATGATGTTGCGAGTAAACTCGCAAACGATGTTGTGTCCTATGGACACAAACACAAAAAGAAAGACACGATTTTCATCGTGTCTTTCTTTCTGGAGGCGCCACCCGGAATCGAACCGGGGATGGAGGCTTTGCAGGCCCATGCCTTACCGCTTGGCTATAGCGCCATATGGAGCGATAGACGAGATTCGAACTCGCGACATCCACCTTGGCAAGGTGGCACTCTACCAGCTGAGTTACTACCGCAAATAAAAAGTGGCGACCCGAATGGGGCTCGAACCCACGACCTCTAGCGTGACAGGCTAGCGCTCTAACCAACTGAGCTACCGGGCCACTTTTGGTGGGAACAACAGGGCTCGAACCTGTGACCCTCTGCTTGTAAGGCAGATGCTCTCCCAGCTGAGCTATGCTCCCACGTGCTCTTTAAAGCGTTGTTATTATATTATAACAGAAAATTTTTGTCAACTGTTTTTTAAATAACTTTTTGCATTTCTTTTTTTAATTTTTTAATTATTTTTTTCTCAAGGCGGGAAATATAAGACTGGCTTATTTGAAGCTTTTGCGCCACTTCTTTTTGAGTAAATTCCCGTTCACAGTCAATGCCGTACCGAAGCATAATAATTTCTTTTTCCCGCACATTAAGTTTATTAATTAAGCCCCTTAACAGTTTAATATCATCGCGATCATCCATATCTTTATATACAATATCTGCTTCGGTGCCCAAGATATCAGAAAGCAACAGGGCATTACCGTCCCAATCAACTTTTAAAGGCTCGTCAAAAGAAACTTCACCTTTAAGTTTTGCGGTACGCCGCAGGTACATTAAAATTTCGTTTTCGATGCAACGGGAAGCATATGTTGCAAGGCGAATCTGCTTATCGGTGTTATATGTATTTACCGCTTTTATTAAGCCTATTGCACCGATACTTGTTAAATCTTCAACAGAAATTCCTGTGTTTTCAAATTTTTTTGCAATATAAACAACAAGACGAAGATTATGCTCAATCAATAAACTTCTTGCTTTGGGGTCACCGTTTTTTAAACCTATAAGAGCCTGATCTTCTTCTTCCTGTTCTAAGGGCGGCGGAAGTGTTTGTGCGCCACCAACATAATATATGCTTTCTTTTTCAAAAAGTTGACGAATTTTATCTAAAAGTTTTTCAAAGCTCATTAAACACACTCCCTTACAAGATCAGGATGCAATAACGCATCATATTTTTTATTGAATTTATGATCGCATAATGCAATAACACAGTTTAATTCAACTGTTTTATCAGAATATATCAAGGAAACGCTTTTTGGCGTAAAACCCAAAAGAGCACCGCTGTTTTCTATGGAGCAATAGGGAATAATAACAGGTTTTATAGGTAATTCGCAATCTTTAAAAACATTTTTATTAACAAGCACAACGGGGGTGGATTTGTAATAAAGCGAGTTTCCGCTGTCAATAAAAGCGTTTAACAAAATTTCGTTAATTTTTAACTGACAATATGCGTTTTTAAGTTTTTTCTCGTTAATTAAAAGTATAAGCATACGGTAGATTAAAACCGAAGCAAATGATGAACACAATGCAATAATAAAAAATACGTTGTCCGTATAAAAAATCCCGTCAATAAAATGCCCGAATAAAAGATTTACAATACCATATAAACAAGCAGAAGCACATAAAACAGCAACAGAAGTAAAAATCAAAGTTTTGATATTTTTTGTTTTGAATGTTATAACACACATACATAACAGAACAAGTAATCTTTGAACAACAGGCGCAACTGAATAAAATAAAGGCATAATACAAGCATATAATGCACCAAAAATTGCGCCTCCGATAGCGTGCTTACAAGGAATATATGTGATTTTACTTGCACCTAATAATAAATAATAATCTATAATAAAATTTTCAATAAAAACTATTTCAATATAAACCGTCATAACATCACCACTGATATTTTAAACTATTTTGCTTGTTTGATTTGTCGGTCTACAGTTGAAAATAACAATATTTTTTGTAAAAAAATATGTGAAAAAATTTCTCTTTTAATTTTCTTTGTGCTGTGATATAATAATGTTGAACTTATATATATTATTTTTAAGGAGAAAAATATGAAACCAATTAAAATTATTTCTGATTCAACCAGTGATCTTTCAAAAGAACTGATTGAAAAATATGATATAGCCATTTTACCGCTTCAGGTAAATTTAGGGGATGAAAGCCGTTTTGATGGTGTTGATATTCAGCCCGACGAAATTTATGCATGGGCAGATAAAAACGGTAAAACACCTACAACAAGCGCGCCAAGTCCCGATAGCGTTATTGAACTTATGGGCAAGTATGCTGATGAATACGATATTATTGCATTTACTATCAGCAGCGAAATGTCATCAACATATCAAACTTTCGCTAACGCCGCAGGGGAATTTCCTGAAAGCAAAATAACAATTATTGATAGCCGTAACCTTTCAACAGGCATTGGATTACAGATTGTTACTGCAGGTGAAATGATTAAGGCAGGCGCAAACTATGATGATGTTGTAAACAAAATAAACGAAATCATACCTAAAGTTCGCGCAGGTTTTGTAGTTGAAGATGTTTTATTCTTACATAAAGGCGGAAGATGTTCTGCTATGGCAGCCTTTGGCGCAACAGCATTAAAACTCCGCCCAACACTTAAGGTTGTTGATGGTTCTATTAAGGTTGATAAAAAAGTTCGCGGTGATATTCATTCTGCTACAATGAAGTATGCACAAGGCTTAGAAGAAGCAATTTTAAACGCTGATGAAGAAGTAGTATTTATTACACATTCAGGTACAGATCAAGCAATAATAGACGATGTTTATGCATATGTTTCAGGCCTTAATAAATTTAAAAATATCTATATTACCCGCGCCGGTTGTGTTGTTTCATCACATTGCGGTGCCGGTACATTAGGTGTGTTATTTATAAGCAAGTAATTTTTCACAAGGAGTGATTTTTAATGAAGGTTATTCTTTTACAGGATGTTAAAGGTTCAGGTAAAAAGAATCAGATTGTTGATGTAAACGATGGCTATGCAAGGAATTTCTTATTCCCAAGAAAACTTGCTAAAGAAGCCACAAGCACCAATATTAACGCAGTTGAAGTGCAGAACAAGGCTGAAGCCCATCGCAAAGAAGTTTTAAAGGCTGAAGCCATTGAAAATGCTAACAAGTTAAGCAAATTAAGCGTAACCGTTATTGGTAAAGGCGGAAACGGCAAGATGTTCGGTTCGATTTCTGCAAGCGATGTTGCCGAGGCTATTAAACAGCAACACGGCCTTGATATTGATAAAAAGAAAATCGATGTTCCTTCTATGAAATCAGAAGGCGAATACACTGTAACCCTTAAACTTTTTCCTGAAGTTTCTGCAAAAATGCAGGTTATAGTAAAAGTAAATTAAACAAATAAAACCGCTTGTTTTAAGCGGTTTTTGTTTGCAGTATTGACAACTTTGCCTATCTTTAATAAAATATAGTCAGAGGTGCAGAATATATATTATGATTAAGTTAGTACTTGAAAAAGCGTTAAAAAAACAGAATATAAGCAGATATGAATTGTCCAAGCGTACAGGGATACAATATCAGATTATAGATAATTATTACAAAAACAAAGTTGTAAGGTATGATAGTTTTGTACTTGATAGAATATGTCAGGCGCTTAATTGTGATATAAAGGATATAATTGAATATAACAAATAAAACCGCTTGTTTTAAGCGGTTTTTTTACTGTTGAAATTTTCTACAAAAGGTGATATAATAAACATATAAATTCTTGTAAAAGGCAAGAATTTACACTTCGTGCACACTGTGCTTTGCACAGCAGTTTATTGAATCAAGGCGTAAAAATGCCCTTGCAAGCAAGCATTTTTACTTATGATATAATAATTTATATAAACTTATGATTTTTTCATGAGGTGAAAAATGAAGAAAAAAATCACAATTTCAGAGGTTGTTGAGCGCCCCATAAAAGCAGTAATATTTGGCGATAATGGATACGCCCGTGGCGTTTGCGGAAGAATTCTGCAAAAGGCAAATGATGAGAATAATATTAATGCCAACGCTGTAATGATAAGGGATAATCCAGGGGATAAAAACATAAGGCAGTTTAACAGATTTAATCTGCTGTTTAAACGCGGGGCAAAGGAAACATTAATGGATGTTAACTGCATTAATGAAATTATTGATGGATTCAATGATTATAACCGCCTTTCTGCCCTTGCAGATAACAGTGAAATTACTACTGTGTTATGGGCTCCTGAAAAAAAGAACTGGATTAATCCTGATGGCACCATAAAAAACACAAATGATAATTTGTTAGCGCAGTTGACCATGATGCTTTTCAGGCGGTTTTGCCTTGAAATGCATGGGTTTGAAGTTATTTTGTTATTAAATGAAGATCACAATGGCGAGGTTTTAAAAGGCGAAATAATTGAATATGCCCATGCGCGCGGGCTTAATATGGATTTTATAAACTGGCTTACAATGGAAGTTAATTTTATCAATGCCTTTGTTGAAACAAGGGTGGGCGCACAAAAGATAGATGCAGAATTAACCATTAATGTGGAAAGATATTTTCTGTGTGTTTTTGATAAAGAAAGCAACCTTTTGAAAAATGCAAAATTTATAGCAGTTGATGAAGAACTTTCCGGTTATTACACATTAAGAACCCATATATATGAAGGCGCATTATGTTCAGCCTGCGCATATTCTTTGTTGCATGAAGTTTTAACCCTTGACGCTTTTATGTTCAGGGAAAAACTTGTTAAGCAAATGACGGTTTCTGTTTTTGAAGAAATTGTACCGGTAATCAACGTTAATTTTCAAACGGCGCAAGCCTATACGGTAGAAATGCTTCAACGGTTTGAAGATGCTTCTGTTACTGTTAAGTGGCGTGATTACGCTGAAAATTTAGGGGATAAGTTTAAAAAATCAATTATTCCTGTAATTAAGAATTTTTATAAATTATATGAAAAGTTCCCTAAACATCTTGTGTTTGCTCTTTTTTGCACATTAAAACTCTACAGCGTTATGAATATAAATGATGGTTTTTCAACAAAACTTAAAATAAGCAAAAACATATTAAAAGATAAAACATTATGGGGCGAAGATATTTCTTATTTACAAAATGATCTGGAAGCTTTTGAAAAAAAGGTAAAATAACATAACAAAATGCCGATAAGTTTCTTGCTTATCGGCTTTTCAATTTTAATTTGATATGTTATAATGTTCTTGTTATGAAAAAATCGTATGAAAAACAAAAACTTAAAAATAGAAAATTAAGATGGATGCGTCTTGATAACGCAGCAAAGATATATCCTGCAGCAAGAAGGCAGAATTGGAGTAATGTTTATCGGGTAAGCGTTACTTTTAAAGAGGATATTGATAAAAATATTCTGGAATCTGCCATTAAAAAAACTTATGTTCGTTTTCCCTCTATCTGCGCAAGGCTGAAAAAGGGGCTGTTTTGGTATTATTTAGAGGAACTTTCTTCACCGCCTGAAATTATGCAGGAAAACAGTTATCCTTTAACAAGAATGGATAAAAATGAAACGCGCAAAAGTGCTGTCAGAATAATCGCATACAAAAAAAGACTGGCTGTTGAGATATTCCATTCTTTAACTGACGGCAACGGTGCAATGGTATTCTTGAAAACCCTTGCGGCAGAATATTTTGTGCAAAAATATGGTGTAAAAATTCCTGATGAATTCGGAATACTTTCAAGGGATGATAAACCTGATGAAAGTGAATTTGAAGATAGCTTTTTAAAATATAAAGGAAACGTAAAGGCATCAAGAAAAGAATCTATTGCCTGGCGGTTAGGCGGGGATAACGAACCTGCAGGATTTTTAAATAATACTTGTTTTAAAATTCCGATTTCTGTTTTAAAAGAAAAAGTAAAAGAGAAAAACGCAAGTGTTACGCAATATTTATGCGCAGTAATGATGATGGCGTTACAGAAATTACAAAAAGAACGGGTAAAAAATGTATTAAAACGCAAGCCCATAAAAGTACTTGTTCCTGTAAATTTGCGCAAACTTTTAAAAAGCAACACATTAAGAAATTTTGTGTATTATACCACTCCTGAAATGGAAACAAGGCTTGGGGAATATGATTTTGATGAGATTTTAAAAATCATCAAATGCAAAATGGGACAGGATATTACGCAAAAACAGATGATAAAAAAGATAACCACCAATGTTCAAAGCGAAGAAACGCTTATTGTTAAACTGATGCCGTTATTCATCAAGAATATTGTGATGAAAGCGATATTTGATGCAGTAGGTGAAAGAACGGCGTGTTTAAGCCTTTCAAACCTTGGAAAAATTGAAGTACCGGAGAGTATGCGGGAATTTATTGAGCGTTTTGATTTTATTTTAGGTGTTCAGGCAACGGCGCCTTATAACTGCGGTGTGCTTTCTTTTAATGATACAGTGTATATAAATTTTATTCGCAACATAAAACAGCCTTATCTTGAAAAGGCATTCCATGATTGTTTAATGGATATGGGAATTGTTGCAACAGTTGAAAGTAACAGAATTGGAGAATAATATGTATTGTGTTTCGTGTGGTGTTAAACTTGAAGACAGCGAAAAAGTATGTCCTTTATGCTTAACAAAGGTTTATCATCCCCATATAAAAATACCACAAGGGGAAAGCCTTTACCCAAGTGATAAATATCCGCCAAGAAAAATGAGCCTTAAAGGGATTCTGGCAATAATAGCGGCATCATTTATAATTATTGCATTAACCTGCCTTGTTTGCGATATGCGTTTTTCAATGGGAACATGGTCGGGCTATGTTATAGGAGCATTGATTCTTTTATATAGTATTTTTATTTTGCCTTTCTGGTTTGAAAAACCAAACCCTGTAATTTTTGTGCCTTCAAATTTTGGCGGCGTAATATTGTATCTGTTGTTTATAAATATCATAACAGGGGGAAATTGGTTTTTAAGTTTTGCTTTTCCTATTGCGTCAGTGATGATGCTGATTTTAACGGCAGTTGTAACATTAACACGGTATGTTAAAGGCGGCAGACTGTATATATTTGGCGGTATGTTTATTTTGCTTGGATTACTTGCGATGCTTATTGAATTTATGCTTGTTGTAACATTTAAAAACTTGTCTTTTATAGGATGGAGTTTTTACCCGCTTGTAACATTTGTCCTGATAGGCGGATTTTTAATATTAATGGCAATTATCCCTTCTTTAAGGGAAAAGGTTGAAAGAAAGTTCTTTATATAAAAAACACCGTTTTAACGGTGTTTTTTATTATTTTATAAGTAATTGAAAAATCGTAAAAATCATAGGAATTGTTATGCAGGATAATGCGTGGGAAATCAATGTCATTCCTGCTGCAACGGAAACATCTTTTCCATAAGCGCTTGGCACAACGATTATGTTAAGCCCTAAAGGCATTGCTAGCGCGCAAAGAACACAAAGTTTAATGCTATATGGTATTGGAATAAAAATTAAAATTATTATTGCAGTTAACGGAATAAAAAGTAAACGAATCAGTGAAATAATATATATTGTAATGTTTTTAAGAGTTGTTTTAAGATTGATTGTTGCTATAACCATACCGGTTAATATCATCGCTACAGGTGACATACAATCACCTAAAGAAGAAAATGATGTTAACAGAAAATCGGGTAATGGC
Organism: Clostridiales bacterium; assembly: GCA_015069575.1. Lineage (GTDB taxonomy): Bacteria > Bacillota > Clostridia > Christensenellales > QALW01 > UMGS1322. The sequence goes on along the minus strand of SVIH01000005.1, from coordinate 109,754 downwards.
GCCTTTGTAAGCCCTAAAATTGCACCGATCAATATTGAAACAAACATAGGGTTCAAAAAGGCTTTAAATGTTTCCTTAACAGTTTGCTTGCCTTCTGTAGAGGGGATTAAAAGCATTGGTACAGCCCAACCGTAAATTGCGAACCAAAGGGGTAAAACAAAGATAATATAATTCATAAACATATCAGGGAAAAGTGCCATAACTATGGCGTTACCCATAAACCCAAAGTTTGAAAACATAAGCCCGTATGCGCAAATTTTTTGCAAATATTTGTCCTTTGTTAAAAAACGGGCAATAATTAAAGCAACGGGAGTAATAACGGTTAAAAATACAATGCCGCCCAGAAAAAACTTCCACGCCTCGTTCATTGTTTCAGGGGTAAAGTTATTTACAAAAGTGTTTAATATAAGTGCAGGCACAAAAACATTGTTTTCAAGCCGCGAAAGTAAAACAGTACCCTCATTTTGCACAACCTTTAATTTAACAATAATATAGCCAATGATTATTAAAATCATTAAAAAAGCCATTTGATTTAAAGTTGGTAAAAACACGCCCATAAAAAAACCCCTTTTGAAAATATCGAAACTAATTATATTTTAAATAATGATAAAAGTCAACAAAATAAAAAATGACGCTTATATAAGCGCCATTTTTATTTTATAATGATCTTATTGAATCAACAGGTTTTTTTCTTGCAGCATTATAAACAGGCAGGAAAGTTGAAATAACTGCTGTAGCAAATGCAATTAACACAAGTATTATAAAGGATACAGGACCAAACACAAATATTGATGCACCAAGGGTTGAAGCAAGAGAAACATTGATAAAATGACATGTAATGATACTTGCTATTGTTGCAAGCGCAACACAGATAACACTTATTACAAAGGATTCAGAGAAGAATATTTTGAACACATCAAAACTTCTTGCGCCAACTGCCCTTAAAATACCAATCTCTCGTGTTTTTTGCGAAATTGAAACAGAAATAAAGTTAGAGAATAAAAGTATAGCAAAAACAGCAAGTACAAGGCCTACGTAAAGAAATACCATGGATAAACTTTTTACCATTTCATCAACATTCTGAATGCTGTAAATAAAGTTTCCTGTAAGGGCAAGGCGTGATGAATTGTCACCAAATTCTTTGTTAGAATATATTTCCCAATAACTGTCAATGGCTTGGGCATTGTTTTGGTATGGTAAGAATATAACGCTGTAAATGGCGTTTGCAGGTTCAACATAAGAAGTAATGGTTTCAGAATAATAATCAAATGAGACCTTTTGTTCATTCCACAATTTTTCAAAATCAGCATCGCTTACACCGATAATTTCGTTGCCGTAACGGCTTGATTGGGGAATATAAACGCCTGCAATTTCAAAATTATAGCCATCACCGATTGCCGATTGATTGCGTGAATTAAAAAGTTTGTATGAAACGGTTAACGGAATTTTATTTTCTTTTGCAAAGGTAATAAGCGAAGCAATTTTTTGTTCAATTTCAGTCTTTGTAAACGCAATAAATTCAGGCTTTTCGTCTTTTTTATCAGGATCTTCACTATAAATATAATTACCGCCTACTAATAATTCATCACAGATTGTGCTGATAGAATAATATTTTTCCCTTTGTTCCCACTTGTCTTGGGGAACATTTTCTGCCAAAATATTAGCCATATCACGAATGTAAGAAGCAAAAGCGTTAGAAGGCATTAAAAGTTGACCGTCTTTAATAGTTTCTGATGTTATAGGAATTATTTTTCCTGTAATGGTTGAAGCCTTATCATATGTGGTTGAGGTCCAATCATTATAAACAGTTTCATCCCCGCGTTTAATACCAATAACAATTGATGTGTACTGTGAAATCTTTTCAATATACTGTGGATTATCGGCTTTAATGGTGGCTAACCTGTTTTCTGTTACAAAAACAATTTGATGAAGGCTATCGGTAAGGTAAGAATAAAAGTCATTCTGCAAGTTGTAATTAGTTGCGCCATCGGCAGTTTTAAGGGGCTCAAACTTTTCAGGAATTTCCCCGCTCTCGATAATGCCTGTAATCGTATAAGAATTATCCTGTAAGGTAATGGTTTTACCGATAAGTTCGCCTAAAGAAGAAACCTCAATGGCGTTGCCGTTATTATCATAAACAGTACATTCCTTTAAAAGATTGGCAAAATAAGAAGAAATAACGATTTCGCTATCAGTTTTTGGATATTCGCCCTCAATAGTGTTCCTTAAAGAATTATTTTCAGGCAAAAATGCAAAAGCGCGGATTTCATTTTGCCAATAACGGTTGTTTGTCTGGCGTATGTTAAACGAACAATAATATTTATATCCGCCAAAGGCAGAAGGTGAAAGGGTTGCAATAAAGTTTTCTAATTCCTGTTGGTTGAATGCGCCATCATAATAAGTTTCGTTATCACCTAACAACTCACCAAATTCATACCAAAGTGAACGGGCTTGGTATTGCTTTTCTAGTTGTATTAAAGGAACACTTGCGTCGTTAAGTGTTTGCCTGAAGGTTGCTTCACTATCATAAAAACTTAATGTTGAAAGCAACGAGAAAAAGATAAACGAAACAGTGCAAAGCAAAACTGTAAAAAACAACCTGAAAGGCTTTGTTTTAAGACCTGAAACGCCGATTTTAAAAGCGTGTTTTAAGGGGAGTTTAGAACGAATAAAACGGCTTTCTTCTTTTGTGTAAGTTTTGGCTTTTTGCTTACTTTCATCAGTTTCAACAAAAATTTCTTTTTCGTTGTTTTCATTAATTCTGCTTGCTTTTTTAAAGTTTAAAATATCATCTTTGTTGGTGGCGATAATAATGTCTTCACTTGTTGCTTTTATAAAAGAGTTGATTTTTTTAATATCTTCAGCACTTAGCTCAACACCTTTTTTTATGTGAAGTACATCACCGATAGAATTAAGGTTTTCGGAAATCTGTTTATTTGAAATTTGCGTTTTTGTAATATCAGAAAGCACTTTACCGTCTTTTAATTCAATAATACGGTCACCGTACTGCTGTGCAAAATCACGGTCATGGGAAACAACGATAACAAGCTTTTTTTCTGATAATTTTTTAAGAGTATCAAAAACCTGTTTTCCCGTTTTTGAATCCAATGCACCCGTTGGTTCATCAGCCATAATAATTTCTGGGGATTTAATTAACGCGCGGGCAATGGCAATACGTTGTTTTTGCCCGCCTGAAAGAGTGTTGGGTTTGCGTTTTGCAAGGCCTGCAAGGTCAACCTCGTCAAGCAATGTCTGAATACTTGCTTTATCCTTTGGCTTGCCTTGTAGTTCAAGGGCAAGGGCAATATTATCTTCAACAGAAAACTCATTTAATATATTATATTCCTGAAAAATAAAACCAACAAAGGTGTTGCGGTATGAATCAAAATCACTTTGTGAAAAATCTTTGCTGCTTCTGCCCTTAACGATTATTTCGCCTTCAGTAGGGGCATCAAGACCACCGCAAAGATTTAAAAGAGTAGATTTACCGCTGCCTGATTTACCAAGCAAAAACACCATACCTGTTTCGTTAAATTTAAGAGATACGCCGTTTAAAGCAAAAACATCAGCGCCTTTTTTTGTTTTGTAGATTTTTTTAAGATTTTTTACTTCTAACATTAAAGAATCCTCCAAGTTGTTTGTGAAAAAAGTATACCATAAAAAAGTTTAAAATTCAACATCTTAAATATAAAAAAAGCGCCTTTAAAAGACGCTTTAATTTTATTTCACTACTTCACCTACACCGTTTAATATGTATTTGGGGCGATAGGGGAATTTTTCAATATCATCAAGTGCTGTTACGCCTGAAAGAACCAAAACTGTATCAACGTTGGATTCAATACCTGCGATAATATCAGTATCCATTCTGTCGCCAATAAAAGCGATATCCTGTGAATGACAATCTAATTTTTTTAATCCGTGCCGCAACATAAGTGGGTTGGGTTTGCCAACAAAGTACGCTTTTTTGCCTGTTGCAATTTCAATAGGAGCAATTAATGAGCCTGTTGCCGGCATAATTCCCCTTTCTGTCGGGCCTGTAATATCGGGGTTTGTGCCAATAAGTTTTGCGCCTTTATTAACAAGTTCGATGGCTTTTTCGATTTTTTCAAAATTATAAGTTCTTGTTTCACCAACAACAACATAATCAGGTGTAACATCGTTCATGTATATATGACGATCGTAAAGGGCTTTTGTAAGTGCGGCTTCACCTATAACGTAGGCAGTGCTGTCAGGTTTTTGTGAATGTAAAAATTCTGCAGTTGCCATAGCGCTTGTGTAAAAGTGGTCTGCAGAAACATCTAAACCCATACGGGAAAGTTTCATGCTTAATTCGTGAGGAGTTTTTTCCGGGCTGTTGGTTAAAAACACAAATTTTTTATTATTGGCAATCATCCATTCTATAAATTCCTTAACACCCTCAAGCACCTTGTTACCATGATAGATAACACCGTCCATATCACAAATAAAACCAAGTTTATCCTGTAATGCTTGCATAGAAAAACCTCCTAGCGTAAAGATCAATATTATTCTAACATAAATTGCACAAACACGCAAGGAACTTTAAAAAAACCACAAAAGTTTTTAAAAACAAGTAGTGATTTTTTTAATAAAATATGTTATAATTTGATTATATATTGGATTTTGCAGGATTAAAATATTATGAAAAAGAAAAAGTGGATAAAGAAAAGGCACGAAATTATAACTAAAATTGCTTATTACATTTTGTATCCGTATGTAAAATTAAAATATAATGTTGATATTACAAGGTATAAAGAAAATCAACAAAAACAGTATCTTGTTTTATATAATCATCAAACTGCCTTTGATCAGTTTTTTGTTGGAATGGCATTAAAAAAGCCTGTGTATTATCTTGCTTCGGAAGACCTGTTCTCCAAGGGTTTTATATCAGATCTTTTAAGGTTTGCAGTTGCGCCTATTCCTATAAAAAAACAAACTGTTGATATTTCTGCAGTAAAAAACTGTATTCTTGTTGCCAAAGAAGGCGGAACTATTGCTATTGCCACTGAAGGAAACAGAACTTACAGCGGTAAAACAGAATATATGAATCCTGCTATTGCATCGTTAGCAAAAAAGATGGGGCTTCCTATAATGCTTTTCAGGATTGAAGGCGGATATGGCGTTCACCCAAGATGGAGTGATAAAGTTCGCAAGGGTAAAATGAAAGCGTATGTTTATAAAGTAGTTGAACCCCAAGAATATAAGAATTTATCAACAGAAGAACTTTTTGCAATTATAAAACAAGGGCTTACCGTAGAAGAAAATAACAGAGAAAAAATTTATAAACATAAAGAACTTGCGCAGTATCTTGAACGGGCAATTTATGTTTGTAAGGATTGCGGGCTTTCAACTTTTAAAAGTGATAAAGATACTTTTAAATGCGCACAATGTGGAAAAACATATAAATATTGTGAAGATACTCATATTGAGGGCGTTGGTTTTAAATCGGAATTTAATTTTGTAAACGATTGGTATGAATATCAGAAGGATTTTATAAATTCGTGTGATTTTACAAATGAAAATAATGTTTTATATGAAGAAAAAATCAAACTTTCAAAGGTGAATCTTAACAAAAACAAAGAAGAAGTAATAAAAGACGGCACAATAAAACTTTATGGCTTTAAGGCAGAAATATTTGAAAACGATGTACTTCAGTTTGCATTTGATTTTGATAACACCGATGCTATAACCGTTTTAGGTAAAAATATTTTAAACGTATACTTTGAAGATAATGTTTATCAGGTACAAGGTCTTTTTAAAGGGTTCAATGCATTAAAATATGTGCACTTGTTTAACAGATATAAAAACATAAAGAGAGGTGAAGCGGATGTCAAATTTTTGGGATTATAATGTTTGGGGTACAATCAGTTTAATTGCTATGCTTTTATTAAGTTTGCTTGTTGCCAATATGATGAAAAGAAGAATAAAATTCTTCAGGAATTCGTTAATTCCAACATCTGTTTTAGGTGGAGTGCTTTTATTAATAATTGTGGGCATCTACGATGCTGTTGCAAAAACACCTATGTTTGAAACGAAATTTTTTGGCGGTAACGGTTACGAAAAGTTAGAAATTATAACATATCACGCTCTTGCTTTAGGCTTTATTGCTTCAACATTCAAGGCTTCAAAAGGAACGTTAACAAAAAAGCGCACAGTTGAAATTTTTAATACAGGCGTTACAACTGTTTCAACATATCTTTTACAGGCAATACTTGGCTTTGGAATAACAATGGTTGCCGTTTATTTTATAGAAGGTTTCTTTTCTTCAGCAGGCATTCTTTTGCCCTTTGGATACGGTCAGGGTACAGGGCAAGCGCTTAATTACGGTACTATTTATGAAACCGAATACGGTTTTACAGGCGGTAAAACATTTGGCTTAACTATTGCGGCGCTTGGATTTATTTCTGCAAGCGTAGGCGGTGTTATTCACCTTAATATTTTAAGAAAGAAAAACAAAATTACTGTTTCTGATAAAGATGAAGGTACTATGTTTTTGCAGGAAATTCAGCCTGCCAACGAAATTCCCATGCAGGACAGTATGGATAAAATGACCATTCAGGTAGCTTTTGTTATTGCAGCGTATTTTGTTGCATATCTTCTGATGGTTTTGTTAGGGCTTGTTTTGCCGGGTATGAAGTCGGTAATATTTGGTTTTAACTTTATTTTAGGTGTGTTAAGTGCAACTTTATTTAAAACTGTAATTAATTTAATGCGCAAGAAAAAGATTATAAACCATGGTTATGTTAATGATTTTTTGATGACGCGAATCAGCAATTTCTTTTTTGATATTATGGTTGTTGCAGGTGTTGCTGCCATCAGGCTTGGTGTGTTGGAAAAGTACTGGGGAATAATGCTTATTTTAGGTGTTGTTGGCCTTGTGAGCACATATATTTATAATCTTGTTGTTGCCAAAACTTTGTTTAAGGATTATCCGCAGGAACAGTTTTTGATGATGTACGGTATGCTTACAGGTACTGCAAGTACCGGCACAATTCTTTTAAGGGAAATTGATGGTGAATTTAAAACTCCCGCTTCTGATAATATGGTGTATCAGAATTTTCCTGCCATCGTATTTGGATTTCCTATGATGTTACTTGCTAATCTTGCGCCTGAAAATCCGCCGCTTACAATGGCGCTTTTAATACCGTTCTTTATAATTATGAACATTATTCTGTTCAGAAGTAAAATATTTAAAAAACGAAAATAAAGATAAAAATAAAGCACCTTATGGTGCTTTATTTTTTATTCAACATTAATTCCTTTTTTAATTAGTTTTATATTTAGGATAAAGTTAATAATAACAGCTAATGCGTAATAAACACATATAACAGTAAAGATTGTTTTTAATCCGTCTATAGACGCTATATTGTTTGTTGTAAACATATCCAGTATATCTTTATTAAATAAGCCTGTAATAAAAAGTGAAAGTAATCCAAGCATCTGCCACAGAGAATAAACTATGCAACCAAACAAAAATGAAAATCCGATTTTCCCGCCGTGCATTTTATGGCCTAATATGATTCCTGTAAAACCGTTTTGTAACAGGCAAGAATACTGTAAGAACAGTGTAAGCGCCATAACAATAATTAAGGTAGAAACTGAAACATCTAAGGCAACGCCAACGGTATTAAATATAGTTTTAAGCATTTCCATATTTGCTTGTGAATAATAAGCAATAAACACAGATATGGCAATAACTATAACACTTATAAGCATTGTAATTAAGCCTGCAAGCATTTTTGAAGAATACAGCGTGCCTTTTGTAATAGGCAAGGTGTGGGTTAAATAACTTTCGTCGCCGTACATTGTCTGCCTGAACCGCACCCAATAACGAACAATGTTATTTATTATGGTGTTTGCTATCATCGCAATTGTGGCGCCTGAACAAATCTCACCAATAATGTTAAAAACAAAAGAGTTTTCAATACTTAAGAATATGCGCGTTAACAGCGCGAACACAATAGCAAGGCTGTAAAAGATGCTTAAGAATTTAAGCATATACTTTAGTTCGTGTTTTAAAAGTTTTGCTAACATCTGAACATCCTCCTGAAAATTTCGTCAATGGAAGCGTTTTCCTTTTTCCTTAATTCGTCGCTTGGACAGGTTAAAACTATTTTTCCATCGTCTATAAAAATAACATCATCTAAAATCCGTTCAATATCGCTTATAAGGTGGGTTGAAATTAAAACGCTTGCCCCAATATTGAAGTTTTTTAAAATTGTATCTAAAATATAATCTCTTGTTGCAGGATCAACGCCACCTAAAGGTTCATCTAAAATATAAAGTTCTGCCTTGCGGGATAAAACAAGCACAAGTTGAACTTTTTCCTGCATACCTTTGCTCATTTTTGAAAGTTTTTGATTAATATCTAATTTAAGGTCATTAAGTAATTTTTCTGCCAGAACTTTATCAAAATCCTCGTAAAAATCCGAGAAATAATCTATGGCTTTTTTTACCGTCATTGATTTATCAAGATAAGTTCTTTCGGGCAAATATGAAACTATATTTTTTGTTTTTACACCAACTTTTTCACCGTTAATTAAAATTTCCCCTTTATCTATGGTTAAAAGGTCATTAATTAACTTAATTAAAGTTGATTTGCCTGTTCCGTTTTTGCCTAATAATCCTACGATTCTGCCACTTTCAACAGAAAAACTTACATCTTTTAAAACGTTTTTATCGCTGAAAGATTTGTAAACATTTTTAACTTGCAATAATGCCATTATTTGTTTTCTCCTTTCAAATAGTCTATGGCTTTTTCTTTATTGAATCCCAAATTTTCCATATCTTTAAAAAAGTTCTGGGCTAAAAGAGATGCATATTCCTTTTTGTATTTTTTTATTAAATCGTTATCTGTGGTTACAAACTTACCGTTGGTGCGTTCGGTATAAATAAGCCCAAGTTCTTCTAATTCCGCTAGCGCTTTTTGCATGGTGTTTGGGTTTACCTGATTTTGCAAGGCAAGTTCGCGCACAGAAGGTATTCTTTCTCCTGCTTTTAGTTTGCCCGAAATTATATTTATTTTGATTTCGTTTACAAGTTGCAAGTATATAGGTAATTTGTTATCCAGTGTAAAAGACATAACCTCTCCTTTTTTTGCGCTGTATTACTTGACTAATATAATGATACAACACTTTTTTAGTTTTGTCAATAAAAATTAAAAAAAATAAAGCACCTTGCCGGTGCTTTAAAAATTAATCTTCATCTTTAAAAACTTTTTTAATTGCCTGAAGATACCCGTAACCGTAAATATTATCAGGCTGAAGATAACTTGTTTCAGTCCATTCGTTCCAGCTGTTTACGGTAATAAGGTTTACATTGTTTTTATCTGCAAATTCTTTAGCTTGCCTTAATGCTGTTTCAATGTTTTCAGGAGTGTTATTTGTGGTAATATGTGGAATAAAATCCTTAAATCTTGGGTTATTATCCCAACCAAGAGAAATATGCGGATAATACGGAATATTATATTCTGCTTCAATTTCTTTCCATTGATTTCTAACGTCTTCCATTATCACGTTATAATCTCTGTTAATGTTGGTAAAGTGACAGTACTGATAATGGGTAAGTGAATTAAACCCTAAATCTTCAACGATTTCCGCGGTGGTTTCCATAACTTCGCCATCAACACCTGTAATCTTTTGTGCTTTGCCATTCCAACGGATAAACTGTAAATGCACGCCCTTTAACCCTGCTTTTGTTGCTTCTTCCTGAAGCCAGGAAATCGCTTCTTTAGCCTTTAACATACCACCTAATCCCTTAATAAAATTATTAAGGTCATAAATACTTACAACGGGTTTACCGTCTATTGTATAGTAGTTTTCCTTATTAAAGTACATTTCAATCCAACGTTTGCCGATATCCTTAAACTGTTCAAAGGTTACTGTCCCTTTATAAAGCGTTGTTTTATCAATCATCTTTGAATTGCGAATATCCCAGGTATAGTTTACATCGTGGTTTGCCCACATAATGTAAAACTTCATTTTGTTGGTGTTAGGCGCTTTTAAAAAGCCTTCGTTAAGGCAGTTTTCTAAAAAAGGACTGTTATCATACCAATACCAATCGTAAATAAAAACATTTACGCCGTGCTCTAACGCGGATTCAATTTCCATTTGCATAACATATGGGTCAGCCTCGTTTACAAAGCCCCAAAGTGGCTTTCTGCCCCAATTATATCCGTTTGCCTTGGGTTTAGAATTTTTAACCGTCTGCCATTCGCCATAGCCTTCTTCCCAGAAAATCCTTGTTTTTTCTTCATCGCCTGTATATGCAGGCCAAACGTATGCAGCAATATCATATTTTTTCATTATCGTTCACCTCTTAAAATGCATTTTAACACGCCTTTAATAAAAGAGCAAGATGGAAATTAATTAAAATTGAATTATTTTATTTCTTGTTCTAATTCATCAAACTCTTTGGTTGAAAAGAACTCGCCCAACGTTATATCAAGCCCATCACAAAACTTTTTAATTGTTACAATTGAAACGTCTCGCCTTGTTTTGTCCATCATACTGTAAGCAGTTGACGGTGTTACGCCTGAAATATTGGCAAGTTCGTTTATTTTTACGTTTCTTTCTTTTAAGATTTCCTGAAATCTTTTTACTACAATATCTTTAACGCTCATTATATTCACCTCAAAAATATTGTATGCCCATTTACATTTCCGCGTATACGCGCTTGCGTAATTTTAAAAATAATGTTATAATTTACTTGAATTGTAAAAAGGGGAAATAAATATGGAATGTGATAACGTTTTTTGCATTTATCAGGAAAACGGAAACTGCAAGTTAGAAAATATAAGTATTGATAATTCAGGAATGTGCACTCAATGTATTTATGTTGAATTTGACGATGAGATTTTATCAAAGAAAAAAGAAAATATGCTAAACAGACTTTTATAAAGGTCAACTTGACAAATATTAAGTTTTATGTATAATAATTTTTGCGTACGGAGAAGTACCCAAGAGGCTGAAGGGTCTGGCTTCGAACACCAGTAGGCGGCTAATTACCGTGCGGGGGTTCAAATCCCCCCTTCTCCGCCAATAATAAAAGACATCACAAATGTGGTGTCTTTTGTTGTTCAGTAGTAACAGGGGGATTTGAAGCCAAAGTGGGTGCGCAGGCGATAAAAAACAGTTTAGTAAACTGTTTTTAGCCAAGCACTGTGAGTTGGGAACTGTTGCGAAGCAACGGTCAACGAGCAGGAAGCCTGTGAAACAGGCGTATCCCCCCTTCTCCGCCAATAATAAAAGACATCACAAATGTGGTGTCTTTTGTTGTTCAATAGTAATAGGGGAGTTTTGAAACCAAAGTGGGTATTCTATTGATTGACTTTCATTATTAGATGATATATAATGAAATCATCAGTATTATTCAAAAGGATCCCAATTTATGCAAATTCTACTTAACAAAAATATGCCTTTTTTTAAGGCTGCGATGCACTGTCACAGCACTAACTCTGACGGTAAATTATCTGTTCAGGAACAAAAGGAACTGTTTAAAAAGCAAGGCTATTCCGTTGTTGCTTTTACCGATCACGAGCATTTAATTGATAATTCTTTTTTAGATGATAAGGATTTTTTAACAATTACTTCCTGTGAGATTGCAATTAAGGAATTCCCTAAACAATCCACTTTAAAAAACACGTTAATGCGCGTTACACATCTTAATTTATATGCGCAAAATCAGCACAACGTGGTAACGCCCTGTTATAATTCAGTTTACGACCATTTTAAAAACCCAAACATTGAAGATAAAATCAAATTTAACGGTGAATACAACCGTATTTATTCAAAAGATGGAATAAACGCAATTATAAAAGAAGCAAAATCACAGGGCTTTTTAGTTTCGTATAATCACCCCGATTGGTCATTAGAAGATGCAACGGATTATTTACAATACGAAAACTTTGATTTTGTTGAAATTTATAATCACACCTGTTCTTGCGAGGGCGGTGAAGGCTATCAGATTAAAGTTTTTGATGATATTTTAAGAAGTGGCAAAAAAGTTTTTGCTACTATGGCAGACGATAGCCACAAAAAAGAAAGTATGTTCGGCGCTTTTATTATGATAAACGCCCCGGAACTTAATTACGATACAATAATGACTGCCCTTAAAAACGGTGAATTTTATTCAAGCCAAGGACCGTTAATTTATTCTTTAATTAAAAAAGGTAATGAAGTAACGGTTGAATGTTCAAGTGCAAAGCGCATAAGCATTTCAACAAAAGGCAGAAGATGTGATGCGAAAACAGGCAAAGATTTAACAAAAGCAACCTTTAAATTAAAGGAAAGTGATGGGTATTTTAGAATAACCGTAATTGATGAATTTAACAATCATGCGCACAGCCAGGCATATGAAATTTAAAAAAGCGTCCTACAGGACGCTTTTTTTATAAAATAAAAAACCGCATTTCTTTATATGAAATGCGGTTTTTATGGTCTGGGTGAGAAGACTTGAACTTCCGGCCTCATGAACCCCATTCATGCACGCTACCAAACTGCGCCACACCCAGAAAACAAAAGTATTATATACTTAATGTTTTATTATGTCAAGCAAAAAAACAAACTTTTTTGATTGTAAAAAAACGGTATAAATCAAAAAATATCAGTTAATACTTGATGCGAAAAGGAGAGATAATAATGAAAAAAATTATAATTTTTATGCTTATCGTAATAGTTGCTGTTGTGGGAATTTTTAATTTAAATTTAAAACAAGATATTGTAAGGATACATATCAGGGCAAATTCTGATTCTGAATCGGACCAGGCAACCAAACTGCTTGTAAGGGATAAAGTAAACGAATATCTTGCGCCTGTTTTAGAACAGTTAGAAACAAAAGAACAGGCTGTTGAAGTTTTAACACAGCAGTTGCCCGAGCTTCAGAAAATTGCGCAGGATGTTTCAAAAACGGACTGTAATGTAACATTGGGGCAAGAGTATTTTCCTAGAAAAAATTATAACGGTACTGTTTATCCTGAAGGGGAATACACTGCTTTAATAATTGAAATTGGCGAAGGCGCAGGCAGAAATTGGTGGTGCGTTGCTTTCCCTAATATGTGTTATACAACAAGTGAAAAAAAGGTTGAATATAAATCATTTTTTGTTGAAATTCTTGAAAGGTTAGGTGTTTTATGAAAAAAACTTTATCGCTGATTCTGATTTTTCTAATTATAACGGTTTCTGTTTCGGCGGCAACCTTAAGCCAGGGTACAAGGGGACAGGAAGTAATTAAACTTCAGCAGGCGTTAAACGACAGGGGATACAGTGTTACAGTTGATGGTATTTATGGTTCAAAAACAAGAAATGCAGTTATACAGTTTCAAAAAGATAACGGGCTTGTTCCTGATGGTATTGCAGGTGTAAAAACTCTTGATGCCCTTAAAATAAATACGGAAAGCACAAATTCATCAAGCGATGTATACTTACTTGCGCGGTGTATTTATGGTGAGGCGCGTGGTGAAGTGTATTTAGGCAAAGTTGCAGTTGGCGCAGTAATTTTAAACAGGGTAAAGGATGCAAATTTTCCTAATTCTGTTGCAGGGGTAATATATCAGCCGGGCGCTTTTGATGCAGTTAGCGATGGGCAAATAAATCTTACCCCCGATGAAGAATGTATTCGTGCCGCCCGTGATGCCTTTGGCGGATGGGATCCAACAAATGGGTGCCTATATTACTATAATCCTAAAACCGCCACAAATAAATGGATGCTCTCTAAAGAAGTTACCTTGTCAGTTGGCAATCATTCTTTTTGCAGGTAAGGAGAAAAAATGAGAAAATTTTTATATTATATTATTACAGGCGTTTTAACTTTAACTATACTTGCGTTAAGTGTTGTAACCATATTTAAATCAAACGAGTTAAGCGAAGTGAAATTAAAATATGAAAACTCTTTAATTTCATCAACGCAGGAAGCCATAAGCAGTATGCGTACCATTGAATCGGATCTTTCAAAACTTATGATTTCAGTAGATGAAAAGGTTATTAATCAACTTTTATCTGTGGTTGCGTTAAAAAGTGCTTCTTGCGGGCAGGAACTTTCACGCCTTCCTATTGTTGCTACGGGAGTGCAGAATACCTTAAAATTTACTAATCAACTTTCTTCTTATTGCACTACCGTTATTAAAAATTATTCTGAGGGATTTAAACTTCCGGATAATTTTGATAAACAAATTCAGGAATTTTTTGATACCTGCAAACAGGTTAATGCAGAACTTAATATGGTTGAAGCAGATATATTAAGCAGAAAAATATCTCTTTTAAATGTTAATGACGGCAAAACAGAAACAAGCGGAATGTTTGGAAGTATTGGTGAGAATCTTATAGAATATCCTTCGGTTATTTTTGATGGACCTTTTTCTGATGGGCAAGAAAGAAATACACCTAAACAGGATAGAAATGAAGTAACGGTAGAACAGGCGCAGGAATATGTTAAAAAATTAGGTTTTGATTGTTCATTTAAAAATGAAATTACAGGTGAGCAACCGCTATATCTTTTTGAAAGTGATGCATTAACTTTACAGGTTACAAAAAAAGGCGGATTACTTTATCTTGCGCTTTCTGACCGTGAAATATCAGATGCGGTTTTAACTAATGAACAAGCCGAGCAAAAAGCAAATGAATTTGTAAAAAAACTTGGGTTTGGCAAAGTAAAAAATGTGTGGCAGGAATATTATGGCAACTTTATTGTGTTTAATTTTGTTCCTGTTGTTGATGATGTGGTAATTTATCCGGATATATTTAAAGTTAAAATCGCCCTTGATGATGGAAGTGTTGTGGCTTTTGAAGGAAAAAGTTATATAATGAATAATCATAATCGCACAATAGATGAAATAAAAATAACAAAACAGCAGGCACAAAAGAATTTAAAAGAAGGATTTATGGTTGAAACTTCCCGTGTTGCATTAATAAGCATAAATGAAAAAGAGCAACTTTGCTATGAGTTTTTCGGCAAATATAACGACCTTGATTTTGCCGTATATTTTTCTGCAATAGACGGAAAAGAAAAAACCTCTTTCCGTATTTTAAGTACAGAAACAGGTAAGATGGCTGTTTAATTTGTTTTATCACCTTGTCTTTATGGGCAAGGTGATTATTTTTTAGTGCGCTTTTTAATATGAAAAGTTGAAAAACAGCAGTAAATATGATATAATAAACATATAAATTATTGCAAAAGGCAAGAATTTACACTTCGTGCACACTGTGCTTTGCACAGCAGTTTATTGAATAAAGGCGTAAAAATGCCCTTGCAAGCAAGTATTTTTACTTATGATATAATAATTTTAACTTATATGAAAGGCTTGATACTATGGCAAAGAAAAAAATTCTTTTTGTTTCTTCTGAGGCAGTTCCTTTTGTAAAAACAGGGGGCTTGGCAGATGTTGCAGGCACGTTGCCTGAATATTTTGATAAAAGGAAATACGATGTTCGTGTAATTTTGCCTAAGTATGCTTGCTTAAAAAACCAGGAAAATTTAGAATTTTTATTTCATATAGATGTGCGTCTTTCTTGGCGCATGCAATATGCAGGTGTTTTCAGGGCGCAAAATAACGGTATTACTTATTATTTTATTGATAATGAGTTCTATTTTAAAACTGAAACGCCTTATGGTGAAGCAAGAGGGGATATTGAAAAGTTCGCTTTTTTCTGCCGTGCAGTTTTATCGGTTATGCCCATTATTGATTTTAAACCTGATATAATTCATTGCCATGATTGGCAGGCATCAATGATTCCTGTGTATCTTTTTGACGAGTTTAAAAACACTGAATTTTATAAAAACACAAAAACTATATTTACTATACATAACCTTAAATTTCAAGGTATATATTCTAAAGAAATTATTGAAGATGTTTTAGGCGTTTCAAACAGTTATTTTGATAACGGAACGCTTCAACAACACGGCAACGCAAATCTTTTAAAAGGTGCTCTTTGTTTAAGCGATAAGATAACAACTGTAAGCGCAAGTTATGCACAGGAAATTAAAACAGATTTTTACGGTGAAGGTCTTAATGATTATATTGTAAAAAGGCAAAACGACCTTATAGGAATCGTTAACGGGATAGATTATAAAACTTTTGATCCTAAATGCGATCCGTTAATTTATGCTTGTTATAACAAGGTTAATTTTTTAAATAAAAAAATTAATAAAAAAGAACTTCAAAAAGAAATGGGATTACCTCAAAATGAAGACACAATGCTTCTAGGTATTGTTTCACGCCTTACCGATCAAAAAGGCTTTGATCTTATTGACTGTGTGCTTGATGAAATTTTACAAAAGGATATTCAACTTGTGGTGCTTGGTACAGGGGAAAAGCGTTACGAGGATATGTTTAAGTTTTATCAGCAGAAATATCCGCAAAAATTAAAGGCAAATATTTTTTACAGTGAAGAACTTTCCCATAAAATATACGCAGGTTGCGACGCGTTTTTAATGCCGTCATTATTTGAGCCTTGCGGGCTTTCGCAACTTATGAGCCTTCGTTACGGTACATTACCTATCGTAAGGGAAACAGGCGGTTTAAAGGATACTGTTATCAGTTTTAATGAGTTTGAACAAACAGGCACAGGATTCAGTTTTTGTAATTATAATGCCCACGATATGCTTAATACAATTAGTTATGCCTTAAAAGTTTATGAAGATAAAAAACAGTGGAATTCCATGGCTAAACGGGCAATGAGCGTGGATTATTCCTGGAAAAATTCCGCAAAAGAATATCAGGTGCTTTATGAAAGTTTATAAAATTTTTGCATTATTGTTGATATTTTTGTTGTTATTTTCAGGTTGTAGAAATGATAATCAAACTCAACAGGCACAAGTTTACTCTTTTACTGCAGAACAAAGCAATATTTTTCCTTTTTATTGTATTGGTGAAGATGATATGCTCTGGCGCATTGAAAGGCACGGTGCATATTCATTAAAAAAGAAGGTAAACTATGTTTCAGGCAGTAATGAACTTAATTTTGTAAGATACTTAAAGGAAAAAGACACCGTAATTTTTGCAACAAACATTTTAGTTGAAAATGGTCAGACTATTGCTGATATCTGCCAAAAAAACGGGCAGGAACAAGTAAAAACTATTGCTGAAAAAATAAAACTGGAAAGTTTACGGCTTCAGAATAACGGTGATATGCTTTTTGTTGATGAAAAAGACACTTTATTTTTTCGCCGTGACGGTATCGTGATTAAAATTGAAGAAGGCGTTGCACAAAGTGAGTTTGTAAACGAAGAAACTTTTTTGTTCAGGTTAAAAAAGGGTAAGGAAGTTGATGGGGAATATTTATATCCTATTTATTCCGCTACAGGAGATTACCGTAATTATATGATGGATGGCCTTGATATTTTGGCAACGGATAGCGTTAATGGAAAGGCTTATATAATAAAAAACAAGCACACTGTACAAAAAAGAACGGCTTCATGTCAGGTGGCTACGCTGTTTGTTTATGCAGACGGTGAGATTTTATTTGAACTTCCTTCTGTAGTGTTATCGCAGTTTGAACAAAACAAGCATATTTTTGTTCTTACCTGTAATGAAAACGAACCTACATTAACATATGATCTTTACAGAATAGATTCAAGTGAAGCAGTTTTAAAAGCAAAAAATATTATATGGGGCAAATATATTTCAATAAACAGAGATGTTTTTGCCTACGAAACAATGGAAAATAATATTGTAAAAACAAATATTATTGATTACACTGATAATTTAATGGCATTTTTATTGGGCGAAAGTTGTTCGCTTGAGAATATTTATTATTGCAAAGGAAATATATATATTCTGGAGGGTAATAAATTCAGGGCTCTTGAAAACGGAAAAGTCAGTGATGTTTTGTTAACGGATATTGATGCAGTGCAAAATGCAGATACAGCGCTGATTTTGTTTAAAAGAAAAACTCCCCCTTATGAAGTGTTGATTTTCAAAGATAAAATGAATGTGCAAACAGTTGGAAATATTCAAAGCAACAATGTTCTTTACAACTATAGTAATTTGTATTATTATATAGGTGAAAACAACGATCTTTGTATGTCTGATGCCAATGGAAAGGTGACGGCGTTTATAAGTAATGTTGATAAACAAATAGGATTTATTGCTTATGATGATACCGTTGCAGTTGCAAAATATGATGATAAAACATTGCATATTGCAACTCCTTGGGGCATTTTGAATGCATCTTTAAAAATTAAAAAATTTGTTCAGGAGGTTTAGTATATGTTTATTCCTTTAGGGTTGATAATTGCGGCGTTGATAGCCGGCTGCGCGCTTTTATGCCTTGAATGTTTTATTCCCGGAATTGGCATTGCCGGTATCAGCGGCGCTGCGCTTTCTATATTTGGTATAGTTTGCCTGATTCCATATATCGGCTGGTATGTAGTTTTTGTTATTATGGCAATAATAGTTATGATAATGCTTGTAATATATTTCTTTGCAAACAGCGCCGATAAAGGTATCAATCCCTTTGTGCTTTCTGCAAAAACAAGTAAAGAAGAAGGCTTTTCAGCAAATGATGATAACAATGATTTAATGAATAAATCAGGTGTAGCCATTACTGATTTAAGACCTTCAGGCATAGCCGAAATTGATGGCAAGCGTGTTGATGTTGTTACTGATGGCGCCTTTATTAAAAAAGAAACGAAAATTTTTGTTTCAGGTATTCAGGGGCGCCGAGTTATAGTAAATGAATTTAAAGGAGAGTAAAAAATTATGTTAAACGGTTTAGCTGTTGCCGCATTAAGTGGCGAAGGGGTATTTATGATACCTGTTATTGTTATTTTGATTGTCGCTTTTATTTTTCTTGTTTTATTCTTGCGCCTTTTCCCTGTAGGGCTTTGGATGACTGCAGTTTTTTCAGGCGTGCGTGTTGGTATCTTCCAACTTGCAACAATGCGTTTAAGAAGGGTTAATCCTCAAAGGATAGTTTATCCTATGATTCAGGCAACCAAGGCTGGCCTTGATTTAAGTATGAGCAAACTTGAAGCACATTTGCTTGCTAAAGGTAATGTTGAAAAGGTAGTTAATGCTTTGATTGCAGCACAACGCGCAGAAATTCCTCTTAACTTTGAACGCGCTGCAGCAATTGACCTTGCAGGTAGAGATGTTTTAACTGCAGTACAGATGTCAGTTAATCCTAAGGTTATTGAAACTCCCATCATTGCCGCTATTGCAAAAGATGGTATTGAATTAAGGGCAAAAGCAAGGGTAACAGTTAGGGCTAATATTGACCGTCTTGTTGGTGGCGCAGGTGAAGAAACTATTATTGCCCGTGTTGGTGAAGGTATAGTTACAACTGCAGGTAGTGCTGAAAGCCATAAGGCAGTTTTAGAAAACCCTGATCTTATTTCAAGAACAGTTCTTGATAAAGGCCTTGATGCAGGTACAGCATTTGAAATTCTTTCTATTGATATTGCTGATGTTGACGTTGGAAGAAATATCGGCGCACAGCTTCAGATGGATCAGGCTGAAGCAGATAAGAAAATAGCACAGGCAAAAGCAGAAGAAAGACGCGCTATGGCTGTTGCAAAAGAACAGGAAATGAAGGCTCAGGTTCAGGAAATGAGAGCAAAAGTTGTTGAGGCAGAGGCTGAAGTTCCAAAAGCAATGGCTGAAGCATTAAAAAGCGGTAATTTAAGCGTTATGGATTATTATAAGATGGAAAATGTGATCGCAGATACACGTATGCGTGCTTCGATTGCAGAACCTAATGTAAAAGGTAAAACAGAATAATGGATACTTTGCTAGCTTTAGCAACAATTGCTATAGTAATAATTCGTCTTATTAAAAAAACACAAAAAAACGCAGCGCAAAACAGTACTGAACCTGAAGAAATAAAGGTAAACACTTATTCTGAACCCAAAGCTGAACCAACGGCTAAGGTTGATTTTGAAAGAACCACCCGTTCTACTGAATATAACAGGGATAAACTTGGCGCAAAAATAAAAAATGAATCAAATATTCGTCCTGACTTTATAAGCAGTGAAGGTTACGGAAGTCAGGAAGGCGAATGTATTGAGCCTAATGCAAACCATTGTGCAGTAGAACATATGGAAGATACTGTTTATGATACTGAAATAAAAGATGAAACAGTTGTTGATTTTAATAGGGAAAACCTTGTTAAAGGTATAGTTATGGCAGAAATACTTTCAAAACCCAAGTGGAAAGAATAAAATTTAATAAATCATTAATACTCCAATCAATATAAAAGGTTGGGGTATTATTTTTAAAAAACATCAAAAAAATATAATAAAATATTTTTGTTTTGTGTTGTTTTGTGTTGACTTTTTTTTATTAAGTGGTATAATTAATTTGATATAGTTTATAATGCTTTTTATGGGGTGCGTTTTATGAAAAAATTCAAAGTTATTACCGATATCTACTTTGGTGAAAATGCTTTAGACAGGCTTAGCCAACTTGAATATAAAAATGCATTTATTATATCAGATCCGTTTGTTGTTGAAAGTGGATTAATCCGCCATATAACAAGACCTCTTGATAGGGCGAACATTGATTATGAACTTTATACAGATGTGTGCGCTGATCCTACTACAGAAAAAGTTATTTCAGGTATTGCGGCAGCAGTAAAAGTTAACCCGGAATGTATTATTGCAGTTGGCGGCGGCAGTGCTATGGATCTTGCTAAATCTATTCGTAAAATAGCACAGCAAATGGATAAAAACTTTAACCCGCGTTTAATTGCTATACCCACAACAAGCGGTACAGGCAGTGAAGTAACATCATTTTCAGTTATAACTGATAATGAAACACATTCAAAAATTCCTCTTGCATCACCTGATATGACTCCTGATGAAGCGATTTTAGATGAAGTTTTAGTTAAAAGTGTGCCTGCAAGCGTAACGGCTGATACGGGTATGGATGTTCTTACCCATGCTATAGAAGCATATGTAAGTATAAATAACAACGAATTTTCAGGTGCATTGGCTGAAAAATCTATTGAAATTTGCGGTCAGTTCCTTTACAGGTCCTATATGGATAATAATGATGCCCACGCAAGAAGAAAGGTGCATATTGCCGCATGCTTGGCCGGGCTTGCATTTAACTCTGCATCATTAGGTTTGAATCATGGTATGGCGCATCAGCTTGGGGCTGCTTTTCATATTCCCCATGGCAGAGCAAACGCTATGCTTTTACCTTTGATTATTGAATATAATTCAAATATAAATCAGGGCTCACGCTCAAGGCAGAATTATGACCCCTGTGTAAGAAAATATTGTAATATTGCGCATCTTTTAGGGCTCCATGGTACAAATGAAGTTATGACGATTCATTCTTTAGCCAACTATTTGCGTTTTATGGCAGAAGAAATGTCAATTCCTATGCACCTTAATGAAGTTCTTTCTTGCACAAAAGAAGAATATGAAAGCCATATTGAAGAAATGGCAGTTGCTGCTATGAATGATGCATGTACCCAAACTAACCCAAGAATTCCTACAAAGGAAGAAGTTATTGCAATTTATAAAAAACTTTGGTAAAAAATTATGGATCAGAAGAAAATTGATAGAATTAACTTTTTAGCAAAAAAAGCTAAAAACGAAGGATTAACTGAAGAAGAATTAAAAGAAAGAGAAGTTTTGCGCAATGAATATAGGGCGTCCTTTAAACTTGGGCTTTCAGGCATACTTGATAACACTGTTATTCAGTATCCTGACGGAACAAAAACCCCTGTTAAAAGAAAACCCGATGCAAAATGCTAATTTAAAACATAAAAAAGCCTTGATGAATTTTCATCAAGGCTTTTTGTATTAATATATTAATTTTTTATTCCTTTAATTATGGGTGAAAGGCGTTTATAAACTAAAAAGGTAATTAGTGCAACAATCATATATTTGCCAAAGTTAAAGGGTGTGTTAAATATTAAAAGGGCTTCTAAAATGCTGTCAACACTAGGAAGTAATGCCTGATACATACCTAAAATTACACTTTTTGGCATAAATAGTTTCATATAAACGGGATAAGTTACAAAGTAATTTATAAATATGCTTAAAATTGCAGTTAAAAATGCGCCAACAACACAACCTAAAAGTGCGCTTTTGCGGCTTTTATGTTTTTTGTAAATAAAGCCTGCAGGTAAAACAAAACATAAGCCTAAAAGCATATTTGAAAGTTCACCCGCCCACATTGTTGAAGAAGAAAAACCGTGAAGAATGTTCTTTATTACACAAACCGCACCGCCCCAAAGTGGACCTGCGCTGAAACAACAAATAAGTGCGGGAAGTTCAGAAAAATCAAACTGTATAAAACTTGGTATAAACGGTAAGGGAAATTCAAGCAACATTAAGATGTAACTTAATGCAGAAAAAAGAGCAGTAACGATTAATTTGCGTGTGTTTTTCATAATAAGTCTCCTTTAAAAAACAAAAATCCCCCAAAAAATCGGGGGATTATGAAACAATAAAATATTATTTCTATCATCCGGACTATACCGTCGGTTGCGGAATTTCGCCGCATCAACCAAAATGGCTCGTGGACTGTACCACCGGTCAGGGAATTGCGCCCTGCCCCGAAACAAATATATTATATAACAGTAAAAAACAGATGTCAACAAAATTAAATAAAAGAGTAAGTATAAAGTGAACCTAAAATTATTAAAGGCATATTTTTTTCATTAGCCTCTTTCAGCCCAAAGGAGTAAGCATCTTTTATAGTTTCAAAAGTTATGGCATTAATGCCGTTTTCTTTTAATACTACGGCATAATCTTCTTTTTTAAGAGCACGGGGATTTTCCGGTGTAAAGATGAGTGCAGTGTCAGTTATTTCTGCAAGTTTTTTTGCAATATAAAAATAGTCCTTATCCTTTAAAACTCCTGTCATCACAAGTACTTTCTGCCTATTAAAATATGTTTTAATACTCTTTATGCAAACTTCAATGCCCTGCGGATTGTGGGCACCATCAAAAATAACAAGGGGCGAAGTTTTTAAAACTTCAAACCTTGCGGGCCAATAAACAGTTAAAAAAGCCTTTCTTAGAGCATTTTCAGAAATTTCAAAACCCTGCTTAACTAAAATTTCTGATGCTTTAAGCACCAAAGATGCATTTTCAGGTTGATATTCACCTAAAAGGCATAACTTAATATCTGAATAGTTGTTGTAATCAAATACAGTGCCTTCAATAGTCATTTTTTTAATAAGAAGGTTACTATAATCTATTGAATAAAATGGTGATGAATGTTCTTTTGCAACATCTGATATGATTTTTTCGGCGCTTTTATCTTTTCCACCAAATAAAACAGGTACAAAAGGTTTTATTATTCCTGCTTTTTCTTTTGCAATTTCTTCAACTGTGTTGCCTAAAAATTGGGTATGGTCAAGGGCAACACCTGTTATAACTGATAAAACAGAAGTGGTAATTATGTTCGTTGAATCAAGCCTTCCGCCCATACCTGTTTCAAGAACAACAATATCGCAATTATGCCTGTTGAAATATTCCATAGCAATGGCAGTTATAAGTTCAAATTCTGTTGGCTTGTCATCCATCTCATCGGCAAAAGGACGTACATATTCGGTTATAAGGGCAAGTTCATCATTATCTATCATCTGCCCTGAAATCTGCATCCGTTCATTAAAAACTTTAATATATGGTGAGGTAAAAAGACCTGTTTTATACCCTGAAAGAGTTAAAGCCTGTTGAAGCATTTTGCAAAAAGAACCTTTTCCGTTTGTGCCTGCAACATGAACAAATTTAAGTGAATCCTGCGGATTATTTAATTTATCAAGCAAAATTTTTATGCGTTCAAGCCCGGGCTTGCAAAAAGTCCAGTTTATTGAATGTATATATTCAATGGCCTCTGAATAATTCATAAATTTAACTCCAATATTTTTTTAAAAGAACGGTTTTTTAATAAGAAAAATAAAACAAGAGTATCAATAACAATCATTATAAGATAATTTACCGAGCGCATAGGTAAAAGCGATATAAAACTTGTGCCTGCATAAATACTAAGCCCACATGTTTTAATTATAACTGAGCCTACAATATGTGCAATACTCACGCTTAAAATCAATCTTATAAAAACGGGCAGTTTTTTAAAAATTTTGAATAAGAATGCGCCTGTTACTGATGTGAAAACTGCACCTAAGGTAATTATAGGATTTATGGCATAGCCCCTTAAAATACTTCCTAAAATATCACTAACAAAAGCAACGATTCCGCTAATAATGGGGCCAAACATTATTCCTGAAAGAAAAAGAGGTGTGTTTTCAAAAGAAAAACGAATTGTTTCACCAATGGGGATATTTAAAAATTTACCAAAAATAATGCTTAACGCCGATAAAAAAGCGCAGATAACAAGAGTTTTTACTGATTTTATTTTTTGCATAAAAAAATCTCCTATTTTAAATTAGGAGAGTAGTGTGATACATCCTGCAGCGGATGCAACAGTATATCGCTAACCCGATAGGGTTATTCGTTTAAAGGCAACTTCCCATCCCTTAACACTTCAGAAGCGTATTGCTTCAGCGCATACCATCTACTCTGCATTTATTTATTTTATTGTACACCTGAAGTATACATAAGTCAAATATTTCTTTGCCAATTTTACAAATTTGTACTATAATATACAAAAGTTAGTTTGCTTTAACGGAGGTTGTTTTATGAAATTAGGTGTTGTTGGCTTACCAAACGTTGGTAAAAGCACACTTTTTAATGCAATTACTAATGCAGGGGCTGAGGCTGCAAACTACCCGTTTTGCACTATCGAACCAAATGTTGGGGTAGTGTCCGTTCCTGATGCAAGGCTTGATGAACTTGCAAAAATATATAATCCTAAAAAATATACACCGGCTTTTATTGAGTTTGTTGATATAGCAGGTCTTGTTCGCGGTGCATCACGGGGTGAAGGTTTAGGCAATAAATTCCTTTCCCATATCCGTGAGGTTGACGCTATCGTTCACGTGGTAAGATGTTTTGAAAATGCAGATATTATTCACGTTGACGGCACTATTGACCCTGTTCGTGATGTTGAAACTATCAATTTAGAACTTATTTTAGCTGATATGGAAACTGCGCAGAAACGCTTGGACAAGGCTGTAAAAGCCGCAAGGGGTAACGATAAACAGGCACAGGAAGAAGTTGACCTTTTAAATAGAATGATTCCTTGGCTTGAAAGCGAAAAACCTGTGCGCTCAATGAATATGACAAAGGAAGAAAAAGAACTTGCAAAAACCTTTTTCCTTTTAACAACCAAGCCTATTATCTATGCTGCAAATATTTCTGAAAGCGAAATTGGCACAGAAAATGATGGGGTTAAAGCGTTAAAGCAAATGGCTGAAAAAGACGGGGATCAGGTTATGGTGATCTCTGCAAAAATTGAAGAAGAACTTTCACAGCTTGAAGCAGATGAAAAGGAAATGTTTTTATCTGAATACGGTTTAGAAGAAAGCGGTCTTAACAGGCTTGTTAAAGCAAGTTATAAGCTTTTAGGTTTAATTTCCTTCTTAACCGCAGGGGAAAGTGAGGTTCGCGCCTGGACAATTACAAACGGTACAAAAGCGCCTCAGGCAGCAGGTAAAATTCATTCAGATTTTGAACGCGGCTTTATCCGTGCAGAGATTATTGCCTATGATGAATTTATGAAATATAAATCAATGACCCAGGCTAAAGAAAAAGGACTAGTTCGTTCAGAAGGCAAAGAATACGTTATGCAAGATGGCGATATAACACTTTTCAGGTTTAATGTTTAACTAAAAAAGTCCTTGTTTTAAAAGGACTTTTTATTTTTTTTACAATATTCGCTTATAAATAGATTGAAAAATGGCTTTATTTAAGATATAATTATATTATGAAAAAATGGGTTTTTGTTAAAATTATATCGATATTATGTCTTTTTATGCTGATTTTTACAGGGTGTGCATCTAAAGAAAGTTTTTCCGGAACAGTTACTGGTATGGGCACGGTTATTTCATATAAAATATACGGTAAAAACCCGGATGTGGTTTATACTCAGATTTCTCATATGTTTGATGAAATTGAAAACGCCTGCTCATTAACAAAAGAAGGTTCCAAAATCAATCTTTTAAATGAAACAGGCACAACGGATAATAAATATATAACAGAACAGGTTGAAAAAATAACACCGTTGTTAGAAAAATCAGAAGGTAAATTTGATTATACCGTTGGTGCACTTACAACTTTGTGGAACATAGGATTTCTAAACGCAAAAAAGCCTGAACACAATGAAATTGAAGATGCCGTTAAGTTTGTTGATGGTTCAAAAACTATGCTAAAAGACGGCACTTTAACTCTTTTAAAAGGGCAAAAGGTAGATTTAGGAGCAACTGCAAAAGGCTACGCATTAGATAAAGCAAAGGAAATTTTAGATTTAAACAAAGTTCAGGGCGCGGTAATAACCGTTGGCGGAAGTGTTCTGTTTTACGGGCAAAATCCTTCAAAAAAAGATTGGGTGTGCGCGGTAAAAGACCCATTTAATACAAATAAATATCTTGGTACTTTTAATATTAAAGAAGGCTTTGTTTCAACCTCTGGCAGTTACGAGCGCTTTTTTGAAGAAAACGGAACAAAATATCATCATATTATTGATGCTACTACAGGATATCCTGTAAATACGGATTTAGTTTCCGTGACGGTAGTTTGTCCCGATGGGCTTATGTCTGATGCGCTTTCTACTGTGTGCTTTATGGTTGGTTCAGAAAAAAGCAAGGGTATATTAACTGAATATAACGCGCAGGGAATTTTTGTTACGAAAAACGGTGAAATAACCGTTGTAGGAGATATTGATTTTGAAAAAACCGTTAATTAAAACAGGGGATATAATTCTTGTTGCAGTTATACTTGTAACTGCGGTTTTGTGCTTTTTTTCGTTTCAAAACCCTGAAAAAGCGCAGGCGGTAATATATTTAAACGGCGAAGAATATACACGAATAAATCTTAGTGAAGATAAAGAAATCATTATTGATACGGTAAAAATACTTATAAAAAACGGTAAAATACAGATGAATTCTTCTGATTGCCCTGATAAAGTTTGCATCAAAACAGGGGCAATAAATAAAAACGGACAGGTTATTGCCTGCGTTCCCAATAAAATAGTGATTTTAATTGTTGAAGGCAACGATTATGTTGACGGGGTAACAGGATGAAAGCAAAGAAGATAGCGTTGTTTGGTATATTGGGCGCGTTAGCCATTACCGTTTCGTTTATTGATGGTCTTTTTGCACTGCCGTTTTTACCACCTGGTGCAAAGATAGGATTATCAAATGTAATAACGCTTTTTGCGTTGAATGTTTTAAATCTCTGGGGCGGAATATACGTTGTAACTGTTAAAGCGGTTTTTGCGCTTTTAACAAGAGGTGTAAGCGCATTTTTATTAAGTTTTTCAGGCGGTTTGCTTTCATTTCTTGTAATGGCAGTATTATTAAAAATGAAAAAATGCCCCTTTTCAATAATCGGCATATCAATAATCGGCGCAATAATACATAATATAGCGCAGTTAGGTGTTTCAATGTTTTTAACAGGAACGCCTGCATTAATATATTATCTGCCTGTTTTAGTAGTGTTCTCACTTTTTTCAGGAACAGTAACAGGCGTGATTATAAAAATTTTAAAACCATATATTCAGAGAATAAGGGAGCAAGATTTATGATTTTAAAAGCAAAAAAGCAAGCTTCGGGGGGCGTAATGGTGCCCCACCACAAAAACACAAAAGATTTAAGCGCCCAAAGGATACCAACGCCTAAAACGGTAGTTATTCCTTTATTGCAGAATATCGGTGCGCCCTGTGAACCTATTGTTAAAGTAGGCGATCAGGTTTTTGTTGGGCAAAAAATAGGTGATAGTGATAAGTATATCAGCGCGCCTGTTCATTCTTCCGTTTCAGGAACGGTTAAATCTATTGGTGAAATTAAAACTGCAAGCGGGTTAATCACAAAGGCAATTGCCATTGAATCAGATGGTAATATGACTCTTTTTAATGATATACATCCACCTGTAGTTGAAACAGTTCAGGATCTTTGTAAGGCTGTAAGGGAATCGGGTGTTGTTGGCTTAGGCGGCGCAGGGTTTCCCACGCATGTGAAGTTTAACATTCCTGAAGATAAAAAAATTGATACGCTGATTATAAATGCCGCCGAATGTGAACCTTACATAACTGTTGATTATCGCGAGGCTATAGATAATTCGTGGGATGTACTTTCAGGCGTTTATACAATAAGCGAAATTTTAAATATTGAAAATGTTGTTATTGCTGTTGAAGATAATAAACCACAGGCAATAAAAATATTAAAAACCATTGCGAAAAAAAGCGATACACAAGCCCGTAAAACTTCTGTGATGGCGCTTAAAAGCAAGTATCCTCAAGGTGCAGAAAAAATGATGGTGCTCTCTGCTACAGGCAGAACAGTGCCTGAAGGCAAACTTCCAAGCGATGTTGGTTGTATTGTAATAAACATAGCAACAGTTGCTTTTATTTCAAGGTATCTTAAAACAGGAAAGCCACTTGTAAGCCGTTCATTAACTGTTGATGGCTCCGCAGTAAAAGAGCCTAAAAACGTTCGTGTTCCTATTGGTACAAGAATAGGAGATGTAATTGATTTTTGCGGCGGATTTAAATATGATGCTGAAAAATTGATTCTTGGCGGACCTATGATGGGTGGTGCGATATATGATTTGGATGCACCTGTTTGTAAACAAAACAATGCCATTCTTGCTTTTGATAAATCGGATATAAAAAAAGAGCGCCCATGCATTAAATGCGGTAAGTGTGTTGAAGCCTGCCCAATGAATCTGGTGCCTTCGTTTATTAAAAAGGCGTGCGAGCAAAAAGACGCGGCAAGACTTAAAAAACTTGGGCTTATGGTTTGCATGGAGTGTGGATGCTGTGCATATTCTTGCCCTTCAGGAATACCCCTTGTGCAATATATGCGTCTTTCAAAACAAATTTTAAGAGAGGAAAAGAAGTAATATGGCAAAACGCACTATTTCGTCTTCGCCACATATTTTGGGCAAAGATACTACTACAAAAATAATGCTTGATGTAATTATTGCTTTGATTCCTGCAATAATTGCTTCAGTAATCTTCTTTGGCTTCAGGGCACTTTTAGTTGTATTAACCTGTAGTATTTCTTCCGTGCTTTGTGAATTTATATGCCGTAAGGTAATGAAAAGAAATAACACTATCGGTGATTTAAGCGCAGTGGTAACAGGAGTGTTGCTTGCACTTAATTTGCCTGTAAATATTCCTTTATGGATGGCTGTCTTTGGCAGTATAGTTGCTATAGTTGTAGTTAAACAGTTCTTTGGCGGTTTAGGACAGAATTTTGTAAACCCTGCAATTACAGCAAGAATTATTTTAATGCTTTGTTTTGCCGGCGCGATGACTTCGTGGGTAACCCCCAACTATAAAGAACATATTGACGGTTTAACAGGTGCAACGCCTTTAGGAATTTTATCAACAGGCGTTGGTGAAATGCCAACATTTTTAGAAATGCTTCTTGGCGTTCGCGCAGGCAGTATCGGTGAAACAAGCGTAATTGCATTGTTGCTAGGCGGAATATATCTTATTATTAAAAAAGTAATTTCACCGATTATTCCTGTAACATTTATAGGCACAGTGTTTGTTTTAACCTTTTTAAAAGGCTTTGATGTGAATTTTGCATTATATCATATTCTTTCAGGCGGATTATTCCTCGGCGCAATTTTTATGGCAACGGACTATGTAACAAGCCCAATAACAAAATGGGGTAAAGTGATATTTGGCATTGGTTGCGGCGCTATAACAGTTGCAATCAGGCTGTTTGGCTCTTTGCCCGAAGGAGTTTCTTATTCAATTCTTTTAATGAACATTTTAACGCCTCATATAGATAATTTAACTTTACCTAAATACTTTGGCAAGGTGAAGGAGGTTAAAAATGGCAAAAATTAAATTTAAAGAAATTTTTTCACCGGCGTTGAAAATTTTTATAATATGTCTTGTTTCTGCCGGATTATTGGCAGGCACAAACTTTTTAACAAAGGAAAGAATTAAACAAAATTTACAGGAAGAAGAAATTGCAACAAGAAAGATTGTGTTTTCTTCTGCAAGTGCCTTTGGTGAATTCGGACAAGTTCAGGTTGAAGATGTTCAGGTATCATATTGCACCGCTTTTGATGGCGCAGGCAAAAAAATAGGGTATATTTTTACTTGCGGAACAAAAGGTTATGGCGGATTGGTTTCTGTTATGACGGGTATTGACATTAACGGTAATGTTTTAAAAACGGCAATACTTTCTATGGACGATGAAACACCCGGTCTTGGACAAAATGCCGCAAAAGGTGAATTTTTAAATCAGTTTAATAATAAAAAAGGACCTTTTAACTGGGTAAAGGCAAACGGCGAAGGTGATGATATTACAGGTGTAACAAGCGCCACTTTTACATCACAGGCAGTTATAACAAGCGTAAACTATTCAATAGAAGCCTATAATGTGTTAGGGGGTAACAGCTAATGGCAGAAAAATCGTTAGCCAAAGAGTTTTCTAAAGGCATAATAAAAGAAAACCCTGTTTTAAGGCTTGTTTTAGGTACTTGCCCAACACTTGCAGTTACAACAAGTCTTTCTTCCGCGATAGGCATGGGAATTGCGGCAACATTGGTACTTGCATGCTCGAATGTTGTTATATCGATGTTAAGAAAAGTGATTCCGCAAAAAGTAAGAATACCTGCGTACATAGTTGTTATCGCTTCGTTTGTTACAATAATACAGATGCTTGTTAAGGCTTTTGTTCCGTTCCTTGATGCGCAACTGGGGGTGTATTTGCCTTTGATAGTTGTAAACTGTATAATTTTAGGCAGGGCAGAAGCATTTGCAGGCAAAAATCCTGTTTTAGCATCTCTTTTTGATGGCTTAGGTATGGGAATTGGATTTACTGCAGCATTAATGTGTATGGGAATTATTCGCGAAGTGCTTGGCGCAGGGGTAATAGATTTAACAAGTTATGTTGAAGGATTAAAATTTGAAATTCCTTTTTTAAAGGAAAATCCGTTGCTTATATTTATTCTTCCGCCAGGTGGCTTTTTTGTGTTTGGTATTCTCATGGCTGTGGTTAATGCTTTTGCACAAAAAAAGGGAAAACCAAAGGCAGAGCTTGCCTGTACAGGATGCCCCATGAAAGATAATTGCAATAAAGTATGCGCTGAAAAGGAGAGTGAAATTTAATGAAAATATTATTTTCAATTCTTTTAACAGGCATATTAACTGAAAACTTTGTTTTAGCGCAGTTTTTAGGTATCTGTCCGTTTTTAGGTGTTTCAAAAAAACTTAATACTGCTATGGGTATGAGTGTTGCTGTTATATTTGTTATGGCAGTTTCAACAGCGGTATGTTATCCTATAAATCAGTTTGTTTTAGGCCAAAAGTATGCTTACTTACAAACCATAGTATTTATTCTTGTTATTGCTGCACTTGTTCAGCTTGTTGAAATACTTTTAAAAAAATATATTCCATCATTATATAATGCGCTTGGGATATATCTTCCGTTAATTACAACTAACTGCGCAGTGCTTGGCGTGGTTCTTTTAAATGTTTCACAAGGCTATAATTTTATGGAATCAATGTTTTCTTCCCTTGGCGCAGGCGTAGGATTTATGGTTGCAATGATTATGTTTTCAGGGGTGCGCAGTAAAATAGAAAGCAGTGATGTTCCTGAATTTTTAAAAGGACTTCCTATAACATTAATTGCCGCAAGCCTTGTTTCAGTTTCATTTATGGGATTTTCAGGCATTGTGGAAGGTATCTTTTTGTAAGGGGGGACAGATAAATGGAAGAAATCATATTAGCAGTTGTTATTGTCTCTCTTATTGGGTTAATAATAGGCGTTGGATTATCTTTTGCTTCAAGCGTTTTTGGTGTTAAAAAAGACGAAATTGAAGAAAAAGTAAGGGAATGTTTGCCCGGCGCTAACTGCGGTGCGTGTGGGTATTCAGGTTGTGATGGATATGCACAGGCAATATCAAAAGGCGAAACACAGAATATATCACTTTGTACTCCGGGCGGAAATGATGTTGCTAATGAAATTGCTGAAATTACAGGCAAAAAAGCAGAAGAAATCAAACCTTTAGTTGCTGTTGTTGCCTGTAAAGGTAATTGTAATGTTGCGCCGCAAAAGGTAGAATATTCAGGAATAAAATCTTGTAAAGCAGCCCATTTAATGATGGGCGGTCAAAAAACATGCGTTTATGGTTGCCTTGGTTATGGTGATTGTATTTCGGCATGCGATAATGGTGCTATTTTTATTTGTGATGGCATTGCAAAAATAGATATTTCAAAATGCGGTGCTTGTACAAAATGCATAAATGCTTGCCCTAAAGGACTTATTTCTTTAATTGAAGCCAATAAAAAACAAGCATATGTAATGTGCAAAAACAAAGAAAAAGGTGCTGCTGCACAAAAAAGTTGCAAAGTAAGTTGTATTGGTTGTGGAAAATGTCAAAAAGAATGTCCTGAAAGCGCAATAACAGTAGAAAACTTTTTAGCAACAGTTGATCCTTTAAAATGTACAGGTTGTGGCATATGTAAAGATGCCTGCCCCAAAAAGTGCATTGATTTGCTTATGTTAATAAAATAAAGAATATTAAAAAAACAACCCCCCAAAAGAACTGTCTTTTTTGGGGTTGTTTGTATGATGAAATTTTGTAATAAAAATATGTTTACAACACTGCAAAAAACATGTTATAATGATTTTGCGACACAATTAAATAACCACGTATATTTTTTTGCAAGTATGTGCATTTTAACTAATGGTAAAAATGCATATGCTCTTTTTCGCATACTTGTAGTACGTGGAAATTGTGTCGCAACAGTAGGGCGTGCGTTTTTCGGTGCGTGGGCTCTGCTTGCGCACTTTTTTATTTTTTTGGAGGAAACCACGATGAAAAAAATTTTAACCATGTTGCTTGTAGCTATACTTGCAATATCATTTGCAGCTTGCGGAGAAAAGAAAGACAGTATTGAAGGAACTTGGAAAGTAGAATTTATTGAATACGAAGGTTCAAAATTTACTATTACTGAGTGGAACAATATGGAAGATGAAGATTTTACCAATTTTTATATTATTTTTAAAGAAGGTGGTAAGGCTTACATATTTGATGGGGAATATGATGACCTGGTTGATTGGTTTAAAACAGAAGACTGTATTGTGTTAGATGGTGAGCAACTCACTTTTGTTGATGAGAAACTTTGTCTTGATGATGGATATAGATTAAAGTTATATCTTATAAAAACATCTGATAGTCAGGAAATACCTAAAAAAACAGAAGAGCCTGCCGCAACAGCACAGGCTACGGCAACAGCACAAGCTACGGCAACAGCACAAGCTACGGCAACAGCACAAGCTACTTCACAGCCAATAAACAACAATGTTAACACAACAGAAAAAAGTGATTGGCGGCAGTTTTTAAAAGATTACGAAGACTGGTTAATAAATATATAGATATCAGTAAAAAATATCAAAATAATCCCACCGATATGGCGTTGCTTAATGAATATATGGAGTTAGTTACCGAAATGACAGAGTGGGCTGAACGCGCTGATGAAATTGAATTAGAAATAGAAGATACCAATGAAGCATTGGAATATTCAAAGGAATTGTTAAGGATAATTGCTAAATTATCAGAGGCCTATTAAAAACAAAAGAACTATGATGAACCGAAACATCATAGTTCTTTTTTTACATTATCGTCTGCCCGTTGATAATAAGATTAAATTTTAGGTTTAAAACTTCCGCAGCTTTGCGGCACAGCACCATTCTATCAAGAAAAATTTCAAAATAATCCATAATGCTGCTTAAAGAAGTATCAATATCAAGAAACAAAGTTATTTCAGTTTTATCTTTGTTAATAATCAGTTGGGATTTTTCAACAGAATAATTAACACGGTCGTGTATATCAAATGACGGAATATCCGTGTTGCGCACACGGGATCTTCTTACATCTGATTTATCAGCAAGAATTAAAGCTGCAGCAATACTGTTTACAGGGAAACCTGTATCTTCATCGTGGTTGCCTGTTGCAGAAACTATCATTGCAACATCTTCAGGGGGCATATCCAGGTGATCAAGTATTCGAAAAGCCATTTGCGCACCGCTTAACGCGTGGTTGTGGCGGTTAATAAGATTTCCTATGTCATGAAGAAATCCTGCAATTTTTGCAAGTTCAATATGGCGTTTATCAAAGCTAAGGGTTTCAAGTATCTCACCCGCTAAAAGCGCTACCTTTGTAACATGGGCAAAACTATGTTCAGTATAACCTAAAGCCTTTAATGCGCTATCGGCCTCAGTAATATAAACTTTAATATTTTTATCGTTTTGTATATCTTCAAAAGTTATCAATGATTTTCCTCACTTTAAGATCTGTAATTTAAGTTGTTCTAAATTAGCCATACCCTTAATTATTTGTTCGTCTGTTGGGGTAGAATAGTTTATGCGGAAATACTGATTTTTGCATGGCGCAATATCAAAGGCTGAACCCGGTACAATAGCAGTTTTATATTCCTTAACTGCAGTTGTGCAGAATTCTGGCATATCAACATTTTCGGGTAACTTACACCAGGCAAACAAACCGCCTTTTGCCTTTTGAAACTCAATTTCAGGGGCAAGATGTTTATCCATTAAATCAAAGCAGAGTTTTGCTTTTTTTACATACAAAGCGCGTAATTTTTCAAGGTGGCTTTCAAAATCATATTCAGTAATGAATTTGTATGCAATCATCTGCGCCAAAATATTTGAATGAACATCTTGTGTTTGTTTAATTGCAGTAAATTTTGCAATTAAGTTTTTAGGTGCGATACACCAACCAACACGAAGACCGGGCGCAAGTACTTTAGAAAATGAGCCTGCATAAATAACAATGCCATCTTTATCCATACTCTTAATTGTTGCAGGTGGCGCTTCATCAAAGTAAAGGTCACCATACGGGTTGTCTTCAACAATTAAAAAGCCGTGCTTTTTAGCTAAATCATAAATTTTTTGGCGCTTTTCTAAAGAAGTTGTAATCCCTGTTGGGTTCTGAAAATTAGGAATAATATATAAAAGACGAATGTTTTTATTTTCTTTTATTGCTTTTTCCAAAGCGGAAATATCCATACCGTCTTCTTCCATGGGAATACCAACTAAATTAGCGCCTGAAAGTTTTAAAGCGTTAAGTGAACCAACAAAACTTGGGCTTTCGCACAAAATAGTATCGCCAACACCGGCTAAAGCGTTTGCGCTAAGGCTCATAACCTGTTGTGCGCCACATGTAATTAAAATATCATCGTCATTGGTGCCTGTTTGATATTTTTCCTGCATATATTTTTTTAAATAATCTCTTAAAGGCATATATCCTTCGGTAACTGAATATTGAAGGGCACCGATAGGATTTTCCTTTAAAATATCAGTAGTAATTTTTTCAACAATTTCAGTAGGAAATGCTTCGGGCGAAGGGTTGCCTGCTGAAAAAGGAATAATATCAGGGGCGGAAGAAAGTTTTAAAATTTCTCTTATTGCAGAAGGTTTTAATTTATCTGCCTGGGGTGTGAAATAATAATCCATAAAGGTCTCCTTAAAATTAAGTATATATTGATTTTAGCACAATTAATCATAAAACACAAATGAAAAATAAAAAAGAAGGTTTTTAACCTTCTTTTGTTACTTTAACTTCCTTAATGCCATAATACTTAAATGCTTCTATTGCGCTTTCGTTAATCTTTTCGCCTAAAGAAATTATCGGCACTGCAGGGGGGCAAGAAACTGATGGCATAGCCAGAATTCTGTTTAGCGCATTTTTAATTTTTACGGTTTCACAAGGTGAAAATAATGCTTCTCTTGGACTTAAAACTTTTTCAGTTTCCGCTAAAACGGGGGGTGTTTTTTCAATGGGTGATTTCTGTTTGATTTTTAAAAGCGTTTTAACTAGTTTTTGCAATTCTCTTTTGTTTAAGGTTAGCATAAATACGCAAAAATCGGGATCGGAAAATTCGCAAAAGATATTTTGCTTTTCTAAAATTGACGAAAACTCTGTGCCCAAATATCCATAAAGTTTGGTTTTAATGGTTAATTTTAAAGGCTCATTTCCATAAAGAGTATAGCCGCTTTTTGTTAAAACATTTTTTGCATTTTCAATATGGGGTAAAATGGAATTAAGTTCTTTTTTAAACTTTTCAGTTTGCCCGTTAAACTTATCCAGGGATTGTAAAATTAAATAAGATGGAGAAGTTGAAGCAAATAAACTTAATGCATCTTTAACATTGTTTTTTATTGTTTTAGGTGCTTTTTTTGAAATATGCAAGTATCCGCCACCTGTTAAAACAGGCAAGGTTTTATGTGCTGAATCGCAGACTAAATCTGCGCCAAAATTTAATGGATGCATATTTAAAAAATTAAGGTAAGCACCGTGTGCGTTATCAACCAAAAATAGCACTTTATATTTTTTGCATATTTGAGCAATCGTGCATAAATCAGTAATATTGCCTAAATAATCAGGGCTTGTAATATAAACCGCGCAAGGTAACACTTTGGCTGATTTTAAATAATCTTCTAAAAAATCAATATCAATATTACAGGAAAGATATGATTCTTCTTTGGATTTAAGCCATAAAACATCTGTATCGTTTAATGCACATGCATTTAAAAAACTTTTGTGGGCGTTCCTGCCTGCCAAGATTAAGGGCGCACGGTTGTTTTCCCTGCCCCACAAAAGCGCAAGATAAACCATTGCTTTAATTGAAAGGGAAGAGCCTTCGCAAGAATAAAAAGTATGTGCATTAAAAATCTTGCTTGCGTTATTTTCGCTTTCCTTAATAATACTTTTAGCCTGAAATAAACTATCGGCACCGTTAATTTCCGTTATATCATATTTTTCAAAGCCTAAAAGGTTTTTGCCTTTATGCCCGGGCATATGAAACCTTAACGGTTTTTTAGATATGTAATTTTTAACAAAATCACAGATAGGGGTGTTCATTTATTCATCACCTAAAATACGGGTAACCTGAACCATAATTGCACATTCCATACGCTTTTTAAAAAGTTTACAACCGTAATCATAAACGCCTGTAATCTTTCCTGTGGCGTGGTAAGCGTTGGCGGCACAACCGCCTGAACAGTATAATTTTGCCCAACAATCTTTACAATCTTTCCTAGCATAAACATTACAGGATAAAAATTCGTCAATGATTTTTTTATTGTTTACGCCATTAAAAATATCGCCTAACTTAAACTTTTCATCCCCAACAAACTGATGGCAGGGATAAAGGTCGCCCCAAGGGGTAACCGCCATATATTCCGTTCCTGAACCGCAGCCTGAAATTCTTTTATAAATACAGGGGCCTTCAGTTAAATCAATCATATAGTGATAGAAAGTAAAAGGCTTGTTTTCTTTATCTTTTTTAAGCATTAACTTTGCAAGGTCCTCGTACTGCTTTAAAACAACGGGAAGGTCTTCATCAGTTAATTCAGAAGGCTCGCCTTTTTTAGTAACAACAGGCTCCATACTTAATTCAGTAAAACCTAAATCAAGCATAGCCTTAATATCTTCTAAAAAGTCAGGGTTATGGTGGGTGAAAGTACCACGCATATAATAGTTTTTGTTGCCCCTTGCCTGAACAAGTTTTTTGAACTTGGGCACAATCTTATCGTAACTACCTT
The DNA here is from genome assembly GCA_015069575.1 of Clostridiales bacterium. GTDB lineage: Bacteria > Bacillota > Clostridia > Christensenellales > QALW01 > UMGS1322. The sequence goes on along the minus strand of SVIH01000005.1, from coordinate 72,127 downwards.
TGTTATTGTAATCCACACGAAAACGGTCGTGGACCTCTTTTCTGCCATCAAGGCTTAAAACAACGTTGCTCATTTCCTTGTTGCAGAAATCAATAACATCATCATCAATTAAAACGCCGTTTGTGGTTAAGGTAAAACGAAAATTCTTGTTATGTTCCTTTTCAATGCTTCTTGCATACTTAACAAGATCCTTAACCACCTGAAAGTTCATTAACGGTTCGCCACCAAAAAAGTCAACCTCTAAATTACGGCGGGTGCCTGAATTTTCAATTAAAAAATCAAGGGCGCGCTTGCCAACTTCAAAACTCATAACTGCGCGCTCGCCTTGGTAATGACCTTGCGAAGCAAAGCAATACGAACAATTAAGGTTACAGGTGTGGGCAATATGCAAGCAAAGTGCCTTAATAACACCCGCAGTCTTTTGCTTTAATTCGCCTGCCATATTTTCAAAGGTGTCTTCTGTAAAAAGCTGACCGTTTTGTTTTAAAGAAAGCACCTGATTATAACATTCTTCAATTTCGCTATTTGAAAGTTCAGGATATTTTTTTGCGATTTCACTTACAACAAAATTTTTATCATTGTTTTCAAACAAAGCAATTATATCGTAGGCAATTTCATCAACGGCGTGAACAGCGCCTGAGCAAACGTCAAGCACGATATTATAACCGTTAAGTTTATACTGATGTATCATATTTTCTCCTTAAAAAAAGCCGCCCTTTTAGGCGGCGATTTTTATTAGTTCTCTTTTTTATTTTCGCACTGTTGATTTGCAATACCGCAGCTTGTTTTGCAAGCGGACTGACAGGATGTCTGGCATTCACCACAACCGCCGTTTTTAGCGCTTTCGCATAAAGAACGAGTCTTAATAGTCTTAATATGTTCCATTTAAGAATACCTCCAACAATATTTATGGATAAATTATATCACTAAATAAACGTAAAGTCAATTTTAATTTACCTGCTATTGCAAAATTTTTAAATGTATTATATAATAGAACAAATAATTTGCGAATATATTTAAAGGAGATTTATTTATGAAACGTACCGATTACATTTCGTGGGACGAATATTTTATGGGCATCGCTCTTTTATCCGCTGAAAGAAGTAAGGATGCAGGCACACAGGTTGGCGCTTGTATCGTAAGCCAGGATAATAAGATTTTAACCGTTGGCTATAACGGAATGCCAAGAGGCTGCTGTGATGACGATATGCCTTGGGGCAGGGAAGGCGGAATGTTAGAAAGTAAATACGCTTTTGTTTGCCATGCTGAACTTAACGCTATTTTAAATAATGCAGGGGCTTCTTTAAAGGGTGCAAAGTGCTATACAACACTTTTCCCTTGTAACGAATGCGCAAAGGCTTTAATTCAGTCAGGTATCAGTGAGGTTATTTATCTTTCTGATAAATACGCTTGTACCGAAGGCACAATTGCATCAAAGCAGATGTTCAATATGGTTGGCGTAAAGCTTACCCCCTATGAAATGACCGGCAGAAAGATCACTTTGGAGATTTAATTTATGAATTTTGTTTTCACCGGCGGTGGTACCGCAGGGCACGTTACACCTAATATTGCGCTTATTCCTAAAATTCAAGAGATGGGATATACCGTTCATTATATCGGCAGATACGAAGGTATTGAAAAGGATTTAATTGAAAATATGCCAGGCGTTATATACCACGGTATCAGCGCCGGTAAATTAAGAAGGTATAATAATATTAAAAACCTTACCGATCCTTTCAGGGTAATTAAGGGCTATTTTCAAGCGCTTAATTTAATTAAGGAAATTAAGCCAAAAGGGTTATTTTCAAAAGGCGGATTTGTTTCCGTTCCTGTTGTAATGGCGGCAAAAGCACACAAAGTGCCCATCGTTATTCATGAATCTGATATGACTCCCGGCCTTGCCACAAAACTTTGTTTGCCTTATGCAAAAAAGGCTTGCACCACCTTTAAAACAACTGCCAGAAATTTAGGCAAAAAAGGTGTTTGCACAGGTACGCCTTTAAGGGATAATCTTTTCTTTGGAAGTAAAGATATTGCGCGCAAAAAACTTAAATTAGATAATAAACCCGTAATTTTAATTATGGGCGGCAGTTTAGGCGCAAAGGGAATAAATGATAATATCCGTCTTGTTTTAGATAGATTACTGCCTATTTTTAACATAGTACATATTTGCGGAAAAGGTAAACAGGATGAAAGCATTAAGAAAAACGGATATATTCAGCTTGAATACGTAAACGAAGAACTGCCTGATATTATGGCACTGGCTGATATTGTAATTTCCCGTGCAGGCTCAAACAGTATCAACGAATTTTTAGCACTTAATAAACCAATGCTTTTAATACCGTTGCCCGCGCTTCATTCAAGGGGCGATCAATTAGTTAATGCTGATGAATTTGAATCTTTAGGCTACGCTATGAAGCTTTTAGAAGAAAATATTACCCAAGATATTTTAGTTAACTCTATAAAAGACCTTTACGATAACCGTAATAAATTTATTGAAACAATGCAAAAAAGCGGCGCCCATAAGGGTAGGGATAAGGTTTTGGAGGTTATTAAAGAAAGTATAAAATAAAAAAGCACCGTGAGGTGCTTTTTTTAGGAAAGAAGTAAAAGGTAAGAAGTAATAGGAAAGGTGTGCCGTTGGTACGGATATTATATGCGGACGACCAATGGTCGCACCTACAAACGTTAATTTTCTTACCGTATATAAAGTTTGTGGCGCAGCAACACCATCATTATTCGTTATTTACTATTCATTATTCACTATTCACTAAAAAAGCACCTTGCGGTGCTTTTTGTTTTACATGTATTTATCCATAATCTTTTTAATGGCTTCTTCGTCCTTTGCGTCAGGGCGTTCTTCTTTAAAAAGTTCCCATTCTTCAACATGGATACCCATTGAACCGGGGGTAAGGCGCATCAGGGGTGAAAGGCTTTCGCACTCTGTCATATAATCGCAGATATAAGTTTCAAAGGAAACGCCGAAATCTGTGTATTCAACCTCAGGCTCAACAGGGTAGCGCTTTAAGAATAAACAATCTTTATTAAATATTGCCGCCCAACCTAAATGGTTATCAATGCCCATTTTAAATGGTTCTTTAAGCGTAGGGTCAGAATTAAGAGTAATATATTTATCGCCCCAATAAACCCTATGGTCGTTCATTTTTGAATAAGGCCAAAGTGAAACTCTGCGGTTAGGTAAAAGCGCCCTGTATTTTTCAGGCTCACCTAAAACCTCAAGTCCGCCTTTATCGCAAACGGTAAGTGCCCAAAGTGCAAGGTCAATATCCCAAGCGCCTGTGTTTGTTATACGGTGTTCAATTATTACCTTGCTTGAATTTTCACTTAAAGTAATAGCCATTTCCTTTTGTGTGCGGGAATAATCTTCGTTTTCAGGGGTAACGGTAACAGAGTTGCCATCAACAGTATATTTAACGGGGAAATTATCGTTAATATAAGTTCTTGGTTTGTTTTCAGGCGAATGCCAAAGCCTGTGACCACCGTAGATTTTCCAATTATCTCCACCTGTTGTGCCCATTTGATCTTTAACTTCACAAAACATATTTTCGCCTTTTTGTAAAGCATAACGGATAATTCTTGGTCCAACTTCTAATGTTACAACAAGTTGAACAATTTCGTTTTCAATAAAAAGGCATTTCTGCCAACCACCGTAAGCTGATTCGTAAATTTTAACCATTGTTTTTTAGTCCTTTTTTGTTTCAATTTCCCGTAAAGTAAAATCAATCATATCGCAAGAAGAAAGTATGTATGTTATACCGTTACGGGTAAAAATTTCGGCTTCCTTTTTGTCAACACCGTGAAGATGCCCGTAAACGCAATATTTAACACCGTAGCTTTCCATAATATCGCAAAAAGCTGTTGCTTTTGTTTTGTTTATTATGGGGGGATAATGAAGCATTGTAATTAACGTGGAACTTTCATCCATTAATTTTTTTGCGGATTTAAGGGTAAGGTCAAGGCGGATTTCTTCACGGGCAAAGATTTTTTTGTTGTCTTCGCCTTCACTGTCCATCCAACCCCTTGTGCCTGCAAAAACGTAATCGCCGATTTTTATAGCGTCGTTTTGCAAAACAAATATATTTTCCTTTAACTTATCGCGGACACGGGAAACACTGCTCCACCAAAAATCATGGTTGCCGCGGATAAGTATTTTTTTGCCGGGAAGCTCGCTTATTAAGTTTAAATCAGGTTCCGCCTGACTTAAATGCATTGCCCAGGAAATATCACCTGCAATTAAAACAATATCATCTTCACTAACCTTATTAAGCCAGTCATCTTTAATTTTTTCAAAATGACCTTGCCACTTAACCCCAAACATATCCATGGTTTTATCCATCGTGCCGGGTAAGTGAAGGTCAGAAACAGCAAAAATCTTCATATAAACCTCGCAATATTTAATATATGATATCATAATTTTATATTTAATTCAATATAATTTATAGAAAATATGTTATTGAAAGTGTGTTTTTATGAAAGATTATATTCTTGTTGATAAGGATCAGATTTATAAAATAGGGGTCAATACTTCAGGGTGCTTAATGTTGTGTGTTGGATCAAGAGATGTTACAATATTAACAGTTCCTTTAACTAAACATAAGTGCCATATGTTTTCTGCTGATATTGACGAAAACGGAGACATACATATTGCGGCAGTGATCAAAGAAACACTTACTTATATTAAATATAGTGACAAAAAGACAAGCACCGTACATTTAATGCATCTTCCTGAAAAATTCAGCATCACAAGTGTAATTATTAATGTTGAAAAGCAACTTCGGCTTAATTACTGCGTTAAAAGCAGAGATGGCACAGCAATAATTGAGTATACTAAACAAGGGGATTCCTGGCAGGGTAAAAATCTTTATACTTGCGCTGAAGATATGACGATATTGTATGTTAAAAAGAATAAAAATGATTGCTATGTAGTAAAGAAAATTAATAATTTATATATGCTCATAAATGCATATAAGCCTGAAGAAGAACTGTTTGTGTCAAGTTTAGAGATAAAGGATGTGCAGGGCGTATTTGAAGGCGTAGTATTTAAAGCAGGAGAAACTGTTTACCATAATCAAACAGAAATATCAAACGGACAGGGAATATACGCCATTGACGGAAAGCGCATAACCATAAAAAGCGGTGAAACACTGCGGGAATATATTATTGATGGTGATATAAGATATTCAGGGCAAGCGTTAATACCTAAAGGGGCAGTAGAATACATTTTATGCAAAAGAAATCAAGATAAGAAAATATTGCTGTCTTCACCTTTTCCGTATATAACATTTGAACCGCAAAGGTCAGGTAATGGAGGACTTCAACAAGAGGTTTATATGCAACAAAGAACTTTGTTTTCATTACAGGCAGAAATTAAAAGTTTGAAAGCTAGAGTAAAACGCCTTGAAGATGAGCAGAAATTTCTTGTGAAAAACAGATGAAATCTTAAAAAATGTAAAAACAGCCAAAAACAAGAGAAAAACAGAGAAAAACTTTAAAAAACACAGTATTTTACCTATAAACATCATAGAATAAGAATTGCAAATAAATGGTAAAATAAGTATGATATGAGCGTTAGCACTTTAAAGGCAAGAGTGCTAATTCATGAAAGGATGTGTAAACAATGACAATAAAGCCCTTATTTGACAAAGTAGTTATTAAAAATTGTGAAGCAGAAGAAACCACAAAAAGCGGCATAGTACTTACAGGTACTGCAAAGGAAAAACCACATTTTGCTGAAGTTAAAGCAGTAGGCCCCGGAACAGAAGATGTAAAGATGGCAGTTTCTGTTGGTCAAAAAGTGGTATATAACCAGTATGCAGGAACAAATGTAAAACTTGATGGCGCAGAATATATTGTTATAAGCCAGAGTGATATTCTGGGTATTATTGAAGATTAAGGAGAAATATTAAAATGGCAAAGCAGTTTAAATATGGTGAAGAAGCTCGCCGTGCATTACAAACAGGCGTTGATTTGTTGGCAGATACAGTAAAGATTACGTTAGGACCAAAGGGCAGAAACGTAGTGCTTGATAAAAAGTATGGCGCACCCCTTATAAATAATGATGGTGTAACCATCGCAAAGGAAATCGAACTTGAAGATCCTTTTGAAAATATGGGAGCACAGCTTGTAAAAGAAGTTTCTGTTAAAACTAACGATGTTGCAGGTGATGGTACCACAACAGCTGCAGTTTTAGCACAGGCTATTTTCCGCGAAGGCGCAAAGAACGTTGCAGCCGGCGCAAACCCAATGGTTTTAAGAAAGGGTATTCTTTCTGCAGTTGAAGTAGCAGTAGATGAACTTAAAAATATTTCTAAACCTATCGAAAGCAAAAATTCTATTGCACAAGTTGCGTCTATTTCTGCAGGAGATCAGGAAATTGGCGGTTTAATCGCTGATGCTATGGAAAAGGTTGGCAACGATGGCGTTATTACTGTTGAAGAATCCAAAACTATGAAAACAGAACTCGGTCTTGTTGAAGGTATGCAGTTTGACCGCGGTTATGCTTCACCATATATGGCAACAGATATGGACAAGATGGAAGCAGTTTTAGATAATCCTCTTATTTTCATTACCGATAAGAAGATCACAAATATTCAGGAAATCCTTCCTGTTTTAGAACAGATTGTTCAGATGGGTAAAAAACTTTTAATTGTTGCTGATGATATTGAAAGCGAACCTTTGGCAACCATTGTTGTTAACAAACTTCGTGGCACATTCAATGTTGTTGCAGTTAAAGCCCCCGGCTTTGGCGATAGAAGAAAGGCTATGCTTCAGGATATTGCTATTTTAACAGGCGGTACAGTTATTTCTGAAGAACTTGGCTATGAACTTAAAGATGCAACAATTGATATGCTTGGTACTGCCCGTCTTGTAAAAGTTGATAAAGAAAATACAACTATTATTGAAGGCGCAGGCAGCAAAGATGAAATCAATGCACGCGTTCAGTCAATTAAAACACAGATTCTTGAAACAACATCTGAATATGATAAGGAAAAACTTCAAGAACGCCTTGCTAAACTTGCAGGCGGTGTTGCAGTTGTTCAGGTTGGCGCCGCAACTGAAGTTGAAATGAAAGAAAAGAAACTTCGCATTGAAGATGCTTTAGCCGCTACAAAAGCAGCAGTTGAAGAAGGCATTGTTCCCGGTGGTGGAGTTGCGCTTTTAAGTGTTGCACCAAGAGTAAAAGCTCATATGGAAACCTTAACAGGCGATGAAAGAACAGGTGCATCTATTGTGCTTCGTGCTTTAGAAGAACCTATGCGCCAGATTGCAACAAATGCAGGGCTTGAAGGTTCAGTTATCGTTGCAAAAGTTCTTGAAAACGAAAGCGCAAGTTTTGGTTATGATGCTGCAACTGATGAATACTGTGATATGGTTGAAAAGGGTATTATTGACCCAACAAAAGTAAGCCGTACTGCGCTTACAAACGCAGCAAGTGTTGTTTCAACAATGCTTACAACAGAATGCCTTGTTGCTGATATTCCTCAGCCGGAACCACCAATGCCTCAGGGCGCCGGCGGAATGGGCGGAATGTATTAAACAATTTAAAAAATTTAAAATAGAAACCCCCGTAAAATCGGGGGTTTTATATATTTAAAATAAAACGGTTAATGCAAAACAGGAAATCGCTAAAAGCATGCAAACAATTATAAAATAATTTTTATCGTTTGTCATAAAATCACTCCTTTTATAATATTTTGCACTGTTTTTGGTTGAATATTATTAAATGGTTGAAAAATTTTTTTATATTTGATATAATAGATTAAATAAAATACGAAAGGGGAAAATTATGAAGCGCATAGATTATACTGATGATAAAAGACAGACACATGCTTCGGGCTTTCAGGTAACACCTGTAAGGTCATCGCAAAGCGGAAGTTCCCCTGAAAACGCGTCTGAACAAAAGCAAAATACGAAAAAAAGCCAACTTACACAGGAAGAAATTGCATTAATTAAAAAGAAGCGCGCGCAAAGGGGCGAGCAGTTAAGCGGACCTCTGACTGAAAGCGAAAAAGAGTTAATAAAACGCCATCGTGCTTTAAGACAGGTAAAGGAAAAAGAACGCGATTTATCTCAGGCAAACAGGGAAGAAAGGCAAAATAATACCGCAACACAAAAAAGACCACAAAGGACAAAAGAAGAACTTGAAGAAATTAAACGCCGTAGAGAACAAAGGCAAAGTAATCTTCAAGTTAGCGTAAATAAAAGGCCACAACAGCAAGTAGTCCGTGAAAGAATACAGAAAACTGATAATGTTTCTTCTGTAAGAAAACAGCAAGTTGAAAAAACAAATGAACAAAAACAAAGAATTTACTATGAAAAACGGGCGCAGATAGAAGAAACATCAAGATTTTTTACTGAAAAAACAGGTAACAGCAATTATTTTGTGAATTTGCTTATAGTTACTTTTAAAATGTTCCTTGTTTGTTTGCTTATAATATGCATTTCAGGTATAGGATTTTTACTTGGAATGTCCAAATCTTATCTTGAAACAGTTCCTGAACTTGATTTTGGCGTAGTTAAAGATCAGGATCAGGCGACAGTTTTAATGGATGTTAACGGCGATTTGTTGGTAAACTACTACAATATGGAAAATCGCGAATGGGCAAAATTGGAAGAAATTCCTGATGAACTTGAAAACGCTGTTATTGCCATTGAAGATGTAAGGTTTAAACGCCATATGGGCATTGATTTCAAACGATTATTTTCAGTTGCGCTATCAAACCTTACAAGCGGTTCTATGCAAGGTGGTTCAACCATAACACAGCAACTTATAAAAAATACGATTCTTTCGTTTGAACAAACATATAAGCGCAAGATTCAGGAGGCTTCTTTGGCACTTGAACTTGAGCGCAAGTATTCAAAAGAAGATATTTTAGAAGCCTATCTTAACACTATTTATATGGGCGGATCCTGTTATGGCGTAAAAACAGCGGCAAAGGACTATTTTGGTAAAGATTTAAGTCAGCTTACATTAAGGGAATGTGCTTGTTTGGCCGGTATGATACAAAATCCGTCAAGGTACAATCCACGCACTAATTTTTATTCAAGAAACAATCCTGCAAGAACAAATAACCGTACAAATCTTGTGCTTTATGAGATGCGCGATAACGGTTTAATAGATGAAGAAAAATATCAGGCAGCAAGAAATGACAAATTAACGGTATTAGAGAGTTCACCGTATTCTACAGAAACGGGAATGATATATTTTACTGATTATGTTATTGACAGTGTTGTTTCCGAAATATTGGAAGACAGAAATTTAGAAGATAATTCAAAAAATCGCAGCGAAATAAGAAAAGAAATCCGCACATCAGGTTACAAAATATATACTACCATTGATGGCGATAAACAAAAAGCCGCAGAAAAGGCAGTATATGATTTTAAAAACTATCCTAAAATGAGATATGAATCAGATTCATATACAGTTGCAGGAAGAAACCCTGATGGAACGGTTATTCGTTTAACACAACCGCAGGCGGCAGTGGCGGTAGTTGATTATCATAACGGATATATCGTTGCACTTGTTGGCGGAAGGCAAGCACCAACAGGATCATTGCAGTTTAACAGGGCATATCAGTCTACAATGCCTGTAGGTTCTTCTATAAAACCCATTGCCGTTTATGCCCCTGCCATCGAAAACGGATTAGGCACAGGTACAGTATATTATGATCAGGGAATCAAAATTAACGGATGGGATTCAGTTAACGGTTATCCTTTAAATAATAACCGTACATTTTCAGGTAAAGTAACTATGCGCAAGGCGTTTGTAAACTCACTTAATACTTCGGCAGCACAAGCGCTTTTATATGATGTTGGTATTGAAAATTCAGTTAATACCCTTAAAAATCTTGGCGTTGATGCTGAACATATAAGCGCAACGGGTTCAGGGCTTGCATTAGGCAGTTCGGGTATAACACCATTAGAAATGGCAGGCGCTTTTTCTGCCATAGCAAATCTTGGAACTTATATTGAACCTATAGCGTTTACCAAAGTTGTTGACCAAAATGGCAATACTATTGTTGATATGCTTGGTGGACAGGATAAACGCAAAGTATTTTCTGAAAGTACCGCATGGCAGGTTGCCTCAATGATGCGTGATGTTGCAACAAGCGGTATTGCCAACAGGGTAGCAGTTTCCGGGCAGACGGTTTATGGTAAAACAGGTACAAACTCTGAATCACGCGGTGTGTTCTTTGCGGGCTTTACAGGATATTATACTTGTTGTTCTTGGATAGGTTCTGATGCATATAAACCCTTGCAGTCAAGCGCACAGGGAAGCCAGTTTGCAGGCCCGTTATTTGCTGCAGTTATGAATGCAATACATAAAGGTTTGCCAAATAAAGCATTCAGCGATGTTGATCCTGAAAGTATAGGAGTACAAATGGTTAATTATTGTTCAGTTTCAGGTAAACTTGCTTCAGAGGCTTGTACACAAGTTCATTCTGATTATGGCGCACCTGGAAGTATGCAAACTTGTGATATGCATAAAACAGTAGAAATATGTTCTGATTCAGGGGCACTTGCAACTGAAAATTGCCCAACGGAAAAACGTAAAAAGCAAACAGTTGTTCTTATTCCTGAAAAAGGTATGTTTAATTATGTTTACTATAATTATTATCAATACTTTGTATCTGTTGCAGGAACGCCTGTTGTTAATATGAACAGTTGTAAAGTTGATCATAGCGGTAATCAAACTGCACCAACATAATAAAAAAGGAAGGTTTTTACCTTCCTTTTTTTGCGTTTGTTAAAATTTTTATTTTGCCGCTAAATTTTCTAAAGTAAGTTTATCTGCAATTAAGGCTATAAATTCGCCATTAGTTGGTTTATCATTTTTACCATAAACTTTAAAACCAAAAAGTTCATTGATGTTTTCAATTTTACCCCTTGTCCATGCAACTTCGATTGCGTGGCGGATAGCTCTTTCAACCTTGCTTGATGAAGTTGTGAATTTGCGGGCAATACCGGGATATAATTCCTTAGTTATACGATTAATGGAATCAGGATTTTCAACTACCATTTTAACGGCTTCGCGTAAAAAATGATAGCCTTTGATGTGCGCAGGTATGCCTATTGAAATAAACACGCTGGAAATTTTTTCATCAAGCGAGGTGCTTGCTCGATTATCCTGTTTTAAATTTAAAGGGGTAGTTCCTTTTTTAAGTGAAATTACATCGCGAATACGATTTTTAATATTTTCAGATTCAAAAGGTTTTGCTATGTAATATTTAGCGCCTAAATTTAATGCGCGGAATATAAAGTTTTCCTGTGTTAAAGCGGATATAACAATCACTTCGGGCATAATATTATGTTCTACTAAATATTCCATAACTCCAAATCCATCAAGCTGAGGCATAATAATATCTAAAAGTACAAGGTCGGGTTTTTGCTTTGAAATCATATCAATGGCGCACATTCCGTTGGCAGCGGTGCCTATAAGATCAACTTCGGGCATCTCTTTAAGTATGTTGCTTAATTTCTCTCTCACCTCCTGGCTGTCGTCAACGACCAAAATTTTAGTTTTTTCCTGTTCAATCATAGTTTTTTTCTCCTTTTCTTCCCTAAATGGCTGAATTATTATTCAAATTACTTACATATTTTACCATTTATCCTAATAAAAGGCAAGAGAAATAAAGTAAAAATACCATAATTTTCCATAACTTTCGCACGACAATATTTTTGCATTCACCGTATTTTTATTAGTTTTTAGGCGAAAAAAGGTAAAAAAGCCCAAAAATCCTTTTAAAAAAAGTTATTATGTTACTAAAAAACTGTTCACTATTTTAGTTGATTTTTAGTTTAATATACTGTATAATATATAAATATAATAAAATAGCGGTATTGTGCTTATTAAAAGGAGGCATTACATATGAAAAAATATTTCTTTACATCTGAATCTGTTACAGAGGGGCATCCTGATAAAATCTGCGATCAGATTTCTGACAGTGTCCTTGACGAAATATTAAAGCAGGATCCTATGGCGCGTGTTGCCTGTGAAGTTTCATGTACAACAGGTTTGATTGTTGTTATGGGTGAAATTACAACCACTGCACAGATAGATATTCAAAAAATCGCAAGGGATACTGTGCTTGAAATTGGTTATGACAGGGCAAAGTACGGTTTTGACGGTAACACCTGCGGTGTTTTAACTGCATTAGATAAGCAGTCGCCTGATATATCTATGGGCGTATCAAGCGCATTAGAGCAGAAAAACGGTGAAGACGATGAAAAGTTTTCAACCGGCGCAGGCGATCAGGGAATTATATTTGGTTTTGCCTGTGATGAAACAAAGGAACTTATGCCTTTGCCTATTTCATTAGCACATAAATTAGCAAAGCAGTTAACTTTAGTTCGCAAAAACGGTACTTTACCATATTTAAGGCCTGATGGTAAAACTCAGGTGACTGTTGAATACGAAAATGATATTCCAAAGCGTGTTGACGCTATTGTTGTTTCAAGCCAGCATGCGCCTGAAATCGAAATGGAACAACTTCGCAAGGATATTGTTGAGTTTGTTGTAAAACCCATTGTACCCAGTGGTATGATTGATGAAAACACAAAATTCTTTATTAATCCTACAGGCCGTTTTGTTATCGGCGGTCCTCAGGGGGATAGCGGTTTAACAGGCCGAAAAATTATCGTTGATACTTACGGTGGATATTCCCGTCACGGCGGCGGCGCATTCTCAGGTAAGGATCCTACAAAAGTTGATAGAAGTGCTGCATATTTTGCAAGGTATATTGCTAAAAATATAGTTGCATCAGGTGCGGCTAAAAAATGTGAAGTTCAGCTTGCCTATGCAATCGGCGTTGCAAAGCCTGTTTCTGTTTTAGTTGAAACATTCGGCACAGGCGCAGTTAGTGAAGATAAAATTGCACAGGCAGTTAATGAACTTTTTGATATGCGCCCTGCAGCAATTATTGAAACACTTGATTTAAGAAAACCCATATATAAACCTGTGGCATCTTATGGACATATGGGCAGGGAAGATCTTGATGTTAACTGGGAAAAGACAGACAGGAAAGACGATATTAAAAAATATTTAGGGTTATAATTAAAGGAGATTTCAATGGGGCTTTTCGGATTTGGTGATAATACCAAAAGTCAACTTAAGAAACTTGAAAAAATTGCGGCAAAGATAGAAGCGTTAGATAATGAAATGCAAAGTCTTTCTGATGAGCAATTAAAAGAAAAAACACAAGAGTTTAAAGATAGATATAGTAAAAATGAGACCCTTGATGATTTGTTACCTGAAGCATTTGCGGTTATCAGGGAAGCAGCCTGGCGTGTATTAGGTCAAAAACCTTTCCATGTTCAGTTAATCGGTGGTATAGTTTTGCATCAGGGCAGAATTGCTGAAATGAAAACAGGCGAAGGTAAAACACTTACCGCTACTTTGCCTGCATACCTTAATGCTATTTCAGGTAAAGGCGTGCATATTGTAACGGTAAATGAGTATCTTGCAGGCTATCAGTCAGAAATGATGAGCAAACTTTTTAACTTTCTGGGATTATCTGTTGGTAACATCTATAATATGATGGCGCATGAAGATAGGGTGGCAGCATATAATAGCGATATTACTTACGGCACCAACAGTGAGTTTGGTTTTGATTATTTAAGAGATAATATGGCAAAAAATCAAGCACAGCGAAGCCAAAGAGAATTGAATTTTGCCATAGTTGACGAAGTTGACAGTATCTTGATTGATGAAGCAAGAACACCTTTGATAATTTCAGGGGCAGGGCAGGAATCCTCTGAAATGTATGTTTTAGCCCATAAAGCAGTTAAAGGATTTTCAGGCATACAGGAAAAGGAAAAAGCATCAAAGTTAGATCTTCCTGATGAAGAATATGAAAAAGAACGATTAAAACACGATTTTACTTTGGACGAAAAAGCAAAAACCGTTGCTTTAACTGAAACAGGTGTTAAAAAAGTTGAAAAGACACTTGGAATTCAAGATCTTTCTGATCCTGAAAATACTGAAATCGCCCATCATGTTAATCAGGCGCTTAAAGCAAACTTTATTTTTAAAAGAGACAGAGATTATGTTGTAAGCGACGGACAAGTAAAAATCGTTGACGAGTTTACCGGGCGTATATTAGAAGGAAGAAGGTATTCTGAAGGTTTGCATCAGGCAATCGAAGCCAAGGAAAATGTTAAGATTGAAAGGGAAAATCAGACTCTTGCAACCATAACATATCAGAATTTTTTCAGAATGTATAAAAAACTTTCAGGTATGACCGGTACTGCAAAAACAGAAGAAGAAGAATTTAAGGGAATTTATGCCCTTGATGTTGTTTGCGTGCCAACCAATAAACCGATGATCAGGCAAGATCTTAATGACCGTATTTATTCAGGCATTAAGGAAAAGTTTAACGCCGTTGTTGATGAAGTGGTTCAAAGGCATCAGACGGGTCAGCCGGTGCTTGTTGGTACAGTTTCGGTAGAAGTTTCTGAATATGTAAGCGCGCTTTTAAGAAAAAGAGGCGTAAAGCACGAAGTTCTTAACGCAAAGCATCACAAAAAAGAAGCAGAGATTGTTGCACAGGCAGGTAGGCTTGGTGCAGTAACTATCGCTACTAATATGGCAGGCCGTGGTACAGATATTCTTTTGGGCGGAAACCCCGATTTTATGGCAAGAAAAGACCTTTTAGGTCAAGGCTATGAAGATTATAAAATTGACCTTGCAACAGGCCATCAAAAAACTGATGATCAGGAAATTCTTGATTTAAGGGAAAAATACAAAGAACTTTTATTAAAGTATAAGGCTTTAACAGATGCTGAACATATTAAGGTAGTTGAAGCAGGGGGCCTTTGTATTATTGGTACTGAACGCCACGAAAGCAGGCGTATTGATAATCAGTTAAGGGGCCGCGCGGGCAGACAGGGTGACCCTGGCGCAAGTTGCTTCTTTATCTCCTTTGAAGATGATCTGATGCGAATTTTCGGTGGCGACAGAATACAAGGGCTTGCATCAAAAGCATTGGAAGGAAATATGGCTTTAGAAGCAGGTATGCTTTCAAAAACTATTGAAAATGCTCAAAAACGTGTTGAAAGCCGAAACTTTTCTATCCGTAAAAATGTCTTACAGTACGATGACGTTATGAATACACAAAGGGAAACTATTTATTCACAGCGCAGGCGTGTGTTAGAAGGCGAAGATGTTTCATTATCTCTTGAGGAAATGAAGAACAGGGTAATTGAACGACTTGTTCAGGCATTTACTGCTGATCAGGATAAAGATGAGTGGAACCTTAAAGGAATGACTGAAGAACTTAAACGCCTTTGTATTTCTAATGATGTTAAAGCAAGCGTATTTAAGGATCTTTCCCGTAAAGAAATAATTGAAAAAGCTAAAGAACTTTCTATAGAAAAATACGAAAAACGCGCTGAAGATTTTAAAAAGGCAGGATATGATATAAAAGATCTTGAGCGTTTAGCACTTTTAGAATCTGTTGATATGCACTGGATGGATCACATCGACCAGATGGATCAGTTAAGGCAGGGTATTTCACTTCGTTCAATGGCGCAAAGGGATCCGCTTCAGGAATATACCATTGAAGGTTTTGATATGTTTGAAGAAATGAACCGTCTTATTCAGGAAGATGCAGTTCGTTTTGCATTTAATGCAACACTTAATATCCGTGTTAATAATCCTAAGGTAACAGGAGAAAGTACAAATGGAAATCAGCCCCAAAGGCCTAAAAAAGCAGGGGCAGTGCAAACACAAAAAATCGGCAGAAATGATCCGTGCCCATGTGGAAGCGGTAAAAAATATAAAAACTGCTGCGGAAAATAATAAAAGGGTATTTTGCCCAATAAGGAGATGATAAATTTGATAGAGTTTGATTTATTAAAACAACGCGCAAATCAGGCTGCTGAAAATATCAAATTGGCAGGTGAATCTCTTTGACCCGGAAGGGATGAAAGAGAGAATATTAGAATTAAACGAAGAAATGGCTGAGCCTGATTTCTGGAATAATCCTGAAAAGGCACAAAAAAAGAACAAGGAACTTTCTGACCTTGAAGCCAAGGTAAAAGAACTTGATTCATTTAATAAAGCCATTGACGATATATTTGCAATGATTGAATTGGGCATTGAAATGGAAGATGAAGATACTCAGGAAGAAGTCAAGCAGGAACTTGATACACTTGAAGTAAAGATAGAAAAACTTCAGCTTGAAACAATGCTTACAGGTGAATATGATTCAAATAATGCCATTTTAACCCTTCACGCAGGCGCGGGGGGAACTGAAGCACAGGACTGGACTGATATGCTTTTCAGAATGTATCGCAGATACTGTGAAAAATCAGGTTACAGTATAGAAGTTTTAGATTACCTTGCAGGCGATGAAGCAGGAACAAAAAGCGTTACTTTTCGCGCACAAGGAATGAACGCATATGGATTTTTAAAGGCAGAAAAAGGTGTTCATCGTCTTGTTCGAATTTCACCATTTGATTCAAATGCAAGAAGACATACATCATTTTCTTCTTTAGAAGTTATGCCTGAAATTGAAGAAGATAATACAATTGTAATTCCGCCTGAGGATATTGAGGTTGAAACACGCCGTTCAACAGGCGCAGGTGGTCAGCACATTAATAAAACGGAATCTGCTATCCGTATTATCCATAAACCTACAGGCATAATCGTGCAGTGCCAACAGGAACGTTCACAGATACAGAACAGGGAAACTGCAATGAATATGCTTCGTTCAAAGTTAATTGAATTAAGGGAAAGGGAAAGGGAAGAAAAGGAACTTGAACTTCGCGGTGATGTTAAAAAAATCGAATGGGGAAGTCAGATACGTTCCTATGTTTTCCACCCTTATAATATGGTAAAGGATCACCGCACTAATGCAGAAACTGCAAATATTCAGGCAGTTATGGATGGGGATCTGGATATGTTTATTCGCGCCTACTTAGGTAAAAGGGATAAAGATTAATGAAAAAAGAAAAGATAACTTCACGCCAAAGAATTGCAGGCTGTTTCTTAGGCATTACGCTAGCACTTTTAATGCTGGTGCTATCTGGCACGGCAACAATTACAAGTGGCGATTTCTGGCTTAGGCAAAATGAAAAAAACAATCATACACAAACTTTAAATCTTGCAAGTAATGATGATTATAATAATTTATATCACCACTATATTGGCTTGTTAGAAGGTAAGGTCAGCCCTGATAAAAGTGAAACGGTAACCCTTATAGGAAGCCTAGAGAATTTTGAAAAAGATATTCTCACGTTCTCTGAAAGGGAACAGTTAAATAAAGCAAGCAATATCATTAAAATTGAAACGATTACAGCAAGTTTGTTGGTCGCGCTTGCATCTGTTTTAGTGATTCTAACCGTTAAAAAACAAAAAAGACAGGCTTTTTTAGGTATAGGCTTTTATTTAATAGTAAGCGCAATAGTGTTTGCGATTATTATAAACGTGCTTGTAAAAATTGTTCCAAGCTCTTGGGGCTTTAACATTGTATTTAATTTTGAAAATGGAAGCACATCAGATATTTTGTTGGGGCAGAGGTTTATGAGTGATTTTGCTTCAGGTTTTGTAAGGTTTTTTGATTTTATAATGCTTGCGCCCCTTTTTATAGGATATATATTAACTAAACTTTCAAAAAGTAATAAGGAAGATCCTAACGAGGATTATTTATACCAATAATATGTATTTTGATATTGCAAAAGAAAAAGCAAAAAACTTAATAGATAAAAAAAGTGCGCTGATACTTGCAATAGAATCGTCTTGCGATGAAACAAGCGTTGCGGTTGTTAAAGATGGCAGAAAGATTTTGTCAAATGTAATTTCCACACAGATTCCCATTCATACGCTCTATGGCGGGGTTGTGCCTGAAATTGCATCCCGTAATCACACGCTTCAATTAACAAGTGTTACGGAAGAAGCGTTAAAGCAAGCAAATGTATCTCTTGATGATATTGATGCTATTGCGGTAACACAGGGCCCCGGTCTTATAGGCGCGTTGTTAACAGGCGTTAATTATGCAAAAGCACTTGCCTTTAGTAAAAAGAAGGTTTTAATCGGTGTTCATCATATTCAGGGGCATATATGCGCAAACTTTTTAGAGTATCCTGAACTTGAACCGCCTTTTATTGCGTTGGCAGTTTCGGGCGGTCATTCACACATATTAAAAGTCAGTGATTACTGTGATTTTTCACTTCTTGGCGCAACAAGGGATGATGCGGTTGGTGAAGCCTTTGATAAGGTTGCACGCGTGCTAGGATTAGGTTATCCAGGCGGAATAAAAATCGATGCTTTGGCAAAGGAAGGCAACGATGAAGCATATAATTTCACCACGCATTTAGAAAAGGAAGATACTTATGATTTCTCTTTTTCAGGCGTAAAAACAGCAGTTGTAAACCTTGTTCACAATATGGAACAAAAAGGGCAGGAAATACCTGAAAGCGATATTGCTGCAAGTTTCCAAAAAAGCGTTGTAAGAATGCTTATCCAAAAGGCGATAAAAGCAGCAAAAGATACAGGATACGATAAAATAGTGCTTGCAGGGGGAGTTGCTTCAAATTCCCGCTTGCGCGAAGATATTAAACGAATGTGCAACGAAAACAATATTTTGCTTTACTATCCAAGCCCTGTGCTTTGCACAGATAATGGCGCAATGATAGGTTCTGCAGCGTTTTATACATTAATGCAGGGCAAAATATCAGATATAGATTTAAACGCCTTTGCAACAGGCGGATTAGACGAATTTTACAGAAAGTGAGATAAAAAATATGAAAAAACCTTATTATATTTCAACACCCATATATTATCCAAGCGATAATCTTCATATCGGCCACAGCTATTGTTCAGTTGCCGCTGATACTATTGCCCGTTTTAAACGCATGCAGGGTTATGATGTATATTTTTTAACAGGCACCGATGAACACGGACAGAAAATTGAACGTAAAGCTAAAGAAGCAGGAAAAACACCACAGGAGTATGTTGATCATATTGTTGCAGGGGTAAAAAAACTTTGGGAACTTATGGATGTTCAGTACGATGGTTTTATCCGCACAACTGACGATTACCATGTTGAAGCAGTACAAAAAATATTTAAAAAACTCTACGACCAGGGCGATATTTATAAATCAGAATATGAAGGCTGGTACTGCACACCTTGCGAAAGTTTCTTTACCGAAACTCAGCTTAAAGACGGCAAATGCCCCGATTGTGGCAGAGAGGTAGAAAAAACAAGGGAAGAAAGTTATTTCTTTAAACTTTCAAAGTATCAGGACAGGTTAATTGAATACATTGAAAGCCACCCTGATTTTATTCAGCCACCAAGCCGCGCAAAAGAAATGATTAACAATTTCTTAAAGCCGGGATTAGAAGATCTTTGTGTTTCAAGAACAAGCATTAAATGGGGTATTCCCGTTACTTTTGATGAAAAACATGTTGTTTATGTTTGGATTGACGCACTTTCAAACTACATTACAAAATTAGGCTATACTACCGATAATCACGAGCTGATGGATAAGTATTGGCCATGTGATGTGCATCTTGTAGGCAAGGAAATTATCCGTTTCCATACAATTATCTGGCCTGCAATGCTAATGGCTTTAGATTTACCGCTTCCTAAACAGGTGTTTGGACACGGCTGGCTTGTTTTTGGCGGTGAAAAAATGAGCAAATCAAGGGGTAATGTTGTTGATCCTGTTATACTTTGCGATAAGTACGGCGTTGATTCTATCCGCTATTTTCTGATGAGAGAGATGCCCTTTGGTTCTGACGGTAACTTTACAAACGAAGCGCTTTTTGGCAGAATAAATTCTGATTTAGCAAACGATTTAGGTAACCTTGTTTCAAGAACCTGCGCAATGATCGAAAAGTATTTTGGCGGTGTGTTGCCTGAAGCAAAGATTAATGAAGACCCTGATAACGAATTAATCGCTTTAGCAGAAAACACCTATAACGAGTTTTCTAAAAAGATGGATGAATTACAGCTTTCAGGCGCTTTGGTTGAAATCTGGAAGCTTGTATCACGCTGCAATAAATATATTGATGAAACGATGCCCTGGGCTTTAGCAAAAGACGAAAGTAAAAAAGAGCGTCTTGGCACAGTAATGTATAATTTAGCAGAATGTGTGCGTATTATCAGCGTTTTAATTGCACCTGTGATGACTAAATCCCCTGCAAAAATTCAAAAGGCGTTAGGCGTTGATGAAAGCCTTACAACTTTTGATTCAGTTCAAAAATTTGGTCAGATTAAAGCAGGTAGCAAGATAACAAAGCCTGAAGTTCTTTTCCCAAGAATTGATATTGAAGCAGAATTTAAGGCTCAGGAAGAAGAAAAAAAGGCCAAAGAAGAAGCTGAAAAAATTAAAAAAGAACAGGAAGAACAGGCTAAAAAGGAAGAAGGACTTATTACTATTGATCAGTTTGCTTCCGTTAAACTCGTTTGCGCAACAGTTTTAACTGCAAAAAAATTAGAAAATTCCGATAAACTTTTAGTTATGACATTGTTTGATGGCAAAAAGGAAAGAACTGTTGTTTCAGGTATTGCAAAATATTATTCCCCTGAAGAAATGGTTGGTAAAACCGTAACATTAGTTGCAAATCTTAAACCTGCAAAACTTCGCGGTGTTATGTCCGAAGGTATGATTCTTTGCGCTGAAAACGAAAAAGGTGAGCTTGCATTAGTTAAGCCTGAAAAAGAATTTAATGCAGGATGTGAAATAAGATAATGCAGTTTATTGATGTGCATTGTCACTACGAAGATGACCGTTTTAATGAAGACAGGGATGAAGTAATTTCATCCCTTCCTTTTAAAAATGTGCTTTATGCTATATCGGCAGGTTGTAGTGCGCAAGAGAGTTTGATAACCAAGAAAATTGCAGAAAAATACGCACATATGTATTTTTGCGCAGGAGTGCATCCTTGTAATGCGGATAAGTTTTCTGATGGTGAAAAAAAGATTTTAAAAGATTTATGGCAGCACGATAAATGTGTTGCAGTAGGCGAAGCGGGGCTTGATTATTATTGGGCGGAAAACCCCGAAAAAAGCGTGCAAAAAAACACCTTTATTAAGCAAATTCACTTTGCAAAAGAATATAATCTTCCTATTGTAATACATTCCCGCGAAGCAATAGGGGATATGCTTGAGATTATAAAAAGCGAACAGGTTACTAACGGTTTAATGCACTGCTTTTCTGAAAGTAACGAAAGTGCGAAAGTGTGCTTGGACCAAGGGTTATATTTTTCTTTTGGCGGTGTTTGTACTTTTAAAAATTCTGTCCGCGCGCAAGAAAATTTAAAGTATATCCCAAAGGATAGAATTGTTTTGGAAACCGACAGCCCCTATTTAGCGCCTGTGCCAAACCGTTCTAAACGCAACGATTCATCAAACATAATTTATATTATCGAACATATTGCGATGCTTTGGAATATGACCCCCGATGAAGTTGCCTTTATCACAACTGAAAATGCAAAACGGCTTTTTAAAAAGCTGAAATAAAAAAATGGCTTCGCTTTTTGCGAAGCCATTTTTTATAAAGCAGAAGAATTTATAGAATCTACTATTTCGTTGAAAAGTGCCGGCTGAATGTTTTGGTTTGGAAAGTTACAAAAGACAATTATTGAAATAGTATGGGTGTAATTTTCATATAGCATCCCACAAATGTATTTGGGCGGAAAGAGTTGGCCATTATAATCAGAATAATGCCAATCAAAAATGCGAATAGCTGAACCATCAGATAGTTTTTGCCATAAATCACCTGCGTAGTTTTGACATGGAGATATAGATATTTCGTATTTGCCTTTATAAATGTTAAACTTAAAATCAGACTCTTTTTCACCGCTTATATTACAAGCAATTTTGTTTGAAAATGATGCATCTATAACATCAAATTTTATAGGAATATTTTTTAGGCAAAATAAATACCAGTTTACGCAATGTATTAAGAGAAAAATCAAAGAAATTGAAATAATTTTTATTAATAATTTATTCTTCATATATACCACCAAAAGTTTCAGCGTTAAGTTTATGTGTGTAGGCATTTATGCAAAATTTCTTGCTTATGGTATATCAATTTTCCTGAACCATATTGTTAATGTTTTTTGCCAGTTCCTTTAAAAAGTGCTTGTGTCCGTTAAGATTGGGTGAAGTGGCGGAAAGTATGTAAATACTTGCTTGAAAATTGCCTTGCAGATAATGAATCTCGTACTGATATAACGGCACTTTCAAAAAAAGAATTGCTCGTGTATCGGATACATAAGGTCTTGTTGCATCTATGTAATTTCCGTCACTAAGTGTGTTATATCCACTCGTATCAGGATTGTTATCTATACCGATAAGTATACGATATTCAGCACTGAAAAAGCCACGTTGATATGTAAATGTTTCATCCTTAACTGAATAAAAACTTTCAGGAATAATTATTTTCTCGGCAAAAGCCTTGTTAAAATCTTTGGTATCAAAGGGTGAAGGCTGATACAATAATTTTGGTATTAAGATGCATGCGCTTATAAGGATAACATTAAGAATGACCGATAATATTGCTACAAGAAGCGTTGGCAAAAATATTTTTGCGGAAAACAATTTTTTCATAACAAATACCTCCATTTTATAATCGATGCAACTGCATCTGATTAAAGTATATCAAAAAACCGTTACTATGTCAATAATTTCTACATAAATAGCAGTCAGAATAACATCTTTAGAAAAAGAACCCAAATCCCACATTTTTTAATAAAAACACACAACAACCAACTAAAACAAACACAATACAAAACAAGAAAAAGAAATTTAAGGAAATTTAGTGTTTTTTATAAAAAAGTTCGTGCAATTACAATAATAATGTGTTATAATACTACCGAACGCTAATATGCTTACTTTTAAGCGTAAAGTTATATTAAATCTTAATTAGGAGGACTTAAAAAATGGCTTTAACAAAGGAACAAAAGCAGGCTGCCTTTGATGAACTTGCAAAGTTTATTGAAGAAGTAAAAGACGATCAGGGTAAAATGATGCCCATTATGCAGCAGGCACAAAAGCTTTTAGGATGCGTTTCTCTTGAAGTACAGGAATTTATTTCACAAAAAACAGGCGTACCTGTTGCTGAACTTTACGGAATTGCAACTTTCTATGCACAGTTCACACTTGAACCAAAAGGTGATTATGTTGTGGCTGTATGCCAGGGAACTGCATGCTATGTAAAAGGTGCTGCAGCAATTTTAGATGAGGTTAAAAAGAATCTCGGTATTGAAGCAGGTCAGACAACACCTGATGGTAAATTCTCTATTCAGGATACACGCTGCCTTGGCTGTTGCGGTCTTGCACCGGTTATGACAATTAATGAAGATGTTTATGGTAAACTTCTTCCTGAACAGGTTAAGGATATCCTGGCAAAATATTAATTTAAGGAATTTAAAATATGAAAATCAGTACAATAAAAGAGCTAATTGGTGCCGAGGTTTTATGTTCTGAAGATTCTTTAGGTCGGCATGTATATTCGGCTTGCGGTTGTGATTTGATGAGTGATGTGCTTGCATATGTAAAGGATCAGGCTGTGCTTTTAACAGGGCTTGTAAATCCACAGGTTATCAGAACTGCAATTATGATGGATATGGTTTGCGTTGTATTTGTTCGTTCAAAGGAACCAACTGAAGAAATGATAGCCCTTGCAAAAGAAAGCGGTATTGTTTTATTAAAAACTGATAAACGCCTTTACGAAGCTTGCGGAATTTTATATTCAAACGGCTTAACAAGCAATAAGGTGAAGCAATGAGCGAACCCTTGATTTTTAATTTCGATGTTGACGGTAACGATTTTACATCAGCCGGTCAGGCATCGGTACAGATTAAAAAGAATCTTCGTCAGTTAGGGCTCAGCCCTGAAACCATACGCCGCGTTTCTATCGCCATGTATGAAGGCGAAATTAATATGGTTATCCATGCAGGCGGCGGCAAAGCACAGGTTCAGGTAGATGAAGAAAAGGTAACGATTATCCTTGAAGATAACGGTCCTGGCATCAAGAACATTGAACAGGCTATGCAGGAAGGCTATTCAACAGCCCCTGATGCAATCCGTTCGTTAGGCTTTGGCGCAGGTATGGGATTACCTAATATGAAAAGATATTCTGATGAAATGAATATTGAATCAGAAGTTGGCGTTGGCACAAAAATCGTTATGAAGGTATTTTTACAGTAGGTGAATGTATAAATGAAATTATATGAACACTCTGTACAACTTGAAAAAGAGAAGTGCAAAGGCTGTACTACGTGCTTAAAGCACTGTCCCACTGAAGCTATCCGTATAAAAGATGGCCACGCGGTTATTAAAGACGCAAGATGTATTGATTGTGGCGAATGTATCCGCGTATGTCCTCATAATGCAAAAAAAGCAGTATGCTCTACTTTGCAGGATATGGAAAAATTCAAGTGGAAAATTGCTTTGCCCGCACCAAGCCTTTATGGTCAGTTTGATAATCTTGATGATGTTGATTATGTTTTGAACGGATTAAAAAAAATTGGCTTTGATCAGGTGTTTGAAGTTTCAAAGGCCGCTGAACTTGTTTCAGCTTACACAAGAATGTATTTAAAAACAGACGGTGTAAAAAAACCTGCAATTAGTTCTGCATGCCCTGCGGTAGTAAGGCTTATAGGCTTAAGATTTCCTTCGTTGAACGATCACATAATACATATGCTTCCACCTATGGAAGTTGCTGCAAAGTTAGCCAAAAAGGAAGCAAAAGAGTTAAATCCATCATTAAAGGATGAAGAAATAGGCGTTTGCTTTATTTCACCTTGCCCTGCAAAAGCAAGTTATGTTAAAAATGGTTTTGCAAGTTATAATAGTCAGGTTGATGTTGTAATTTCTATAAGGGATATCTATTTTCAGTTAATAAGTACTATGAAAATGGATGATAACATTGAAACCTTATCTGAATCAGGTATGCTTGGTATCGGCTGGGCATCTTCCGGCGGTGAAGCAACTGCCATATTTAACGAAGATTATCTTGCTGCTGACGGTATTGATAACGTAAACCGCGTTCTTGATCAGATCGAAAACGGCAATGTTCCGCCATTAGAATTTATTGAGCTTAATGCTTGTATTGGCGGTTGTGTTGGTGGTGTTTTAACGATACAAAATCCATTTGTTGCTAAAGCAAGGATGCAAACACTGCGCAGATATCTGCCTGTTTCACAAAACTTTATTGATAGTAAAAAGGGTTATATACCCGAAGATTATTTATTTAATGAATTACCTGAGTACCGCCCTATATCAAGGCTAAGCAGTTCAATGGCTGAAAGTATGCGTATGATGGCGGATATACAAAGGTTTAAAGAATCACTTCCCGGTATTGACTGCGGTTCGTGTGGTGCACCTACATGCCGAGCCTTTGCTGAGGATGTAATTAAAAAAACTGCCTGCGCCGAAGATTGCTTAATTAAAAAGAATTGGGCGCAAAAGGCTGAAAAAGGTAAGAATGATGACTGTTAAACAGTTAACCTTGCATCAGGGATTTACTGCTGTAAGTTTGCCCGAGCCTGATAGAGAGATTAAAAATGTTTACATTGGTGATCTGTTAAGTTGGGTAATGGGTAAAGCACAGCAAGATGATGCGTGGATAACAATAATGTCCAATATAAATGTTGTGGCGGTAGCATCATTATCAGATACCGCGTGTGTTATTTTAGCAGAAGGCGTTATTCTTGATGAAAACACTATTTTGGCGGCAAAAAACAAGGGTATAAATATCATTTCAACGCCCCAGAGTGCATATCAGGTGGCAAAATATCTGGCAACGGTTATATAATGAATAAGTATTATTACGATTTACATATACATTCGTGCCTTTCGCCTTGCGGCGATGATGATAACACACCAAATAACATTTTAGGAATGGCTTCACTATGTGGTTTAAACATTGTGGCATTAACTGATCACAATACGTGTAAAAACTGTCCTGCGTTTTTCAAAATTGCAAAAAAACACGGCATTATAGCTGTTGCAGGAATGGAACTTACAACAAGCGAAGATATTCACGCAGTTTGCCTTTTTGATTCTTTAGAAGCCGCGCTGGAATTTGACCGCGAGGTTGATAAAAAAAGAATAAAAATAAAAAACAATATTGAAGTGTTTGGACATCAACAGATTATGGATGAAGATGATAATGTTATTGGTGAAGAAGAACATTTTCTTCCCCTTGCAACAAATATTTCATTAGAAGATGTGCCAAGCATGGTAAAAGCCTTTAATGGCGTATCATATCCTGCCCATATAGATAGGCAGGCTAACGGGTTGATGAGTATTTTAGGTACATTTCCTGAAACACCGTATTTTTCCTGTTTTGAACTTCATGATGGCAAAAAAAGTGAAGAATACATAAAAAAATACGGGCTTGAAAACAAACGTTTTGTTATAAGCAGTGATGCTCATTATTTAACTGATATCAGGGATAAACAAGCGTTTATAAATTTAGAAGATGAACCTTATAGTAGTTCGTTGGTGCGCAAAAGGCTTATTGAATGGCTAAAAGGAGAGCAATAGATGAAAGAACTTTCACTTAATATTTTAGATATTGCCGAAAATTCCGTAAAAGCCAAAGCCACTTTAACTGAAATTATTGTTGAAGAAAAAGATAATACACTTACATTTACTATAATTGATGATGGCACGGGTATGCCAAAAGAGATAGTAGAAAGTGTTACAGACCCGTTTTATACAACCAGAACAACCCGTAAAGTAGGTTTGGGACTGCCACTTTTAAAAATGGCGGCAGAGCAAACGGGGGGCAAAATTTTTATAACTTCACAACAGGGTGACAATCACGGAACAACCGTTTCCGCATTGTTTTATAAAGACCATATTGATTTTACGCCTTTAGGTGATGTTATATCAACAATGATAACTTTGATACAGGGTCATCCTGAAACAGATTTCCTTTTTAAACATATAAAGGGCAAAGGGGAAGTTAAACTTGATACACGCGAAATTCGTCAGGTTTTAGGGGATGTACCTTTAAATGAGTATGAAGTTATTAAATGGATTAGTGAATACCTGCGAGAGCAGTATGAAATTTTTAAATAATTAAGTTTATAAAGCATAAGAAAGGAAGAACAAAATGAAATCATTAGCTGAACTGCAAGCAATTAAGGACAGAATGAAGGACAAGGTAGTTCTTCGCGAAGGCACTAACAGTGTTCGCGTAGTTGTTGGTATGGCAACATGCGGTATAGCCGCAGGCGCAAGACCAGTGCTTAACACCTTTGTTGAAGAAGTTAATAACAAAGGTTTGGCTGAAACCGTTGCTGTTTCACAAACAGGATGTATCGGTATCTGTCAGTTTGAGCCTGTTGTTGAAATTTTTGAAGCAGGCAAAGAAAAAGTTACTTATGTAAAGATGACCTCTGAAAAAGCAAAAGAGGTTGTTGAAAAGCACCTTAAAGGCGGCAAGGTTATTCAAGAATATACCATTGCGGCTAATCAGTGATAAAATCGGAGGTTAAATAAAATGATTCGTTCACATGTACTTATCTGTGGCGGTACCGGTTGTACTTCTTCAGGAAGCGTTAAGATTCAACAGGCTTTTGAAGAAAACCTTGCCGCTAATGGAATTTTAGAGGAAGTTAAGATCGTTCAGACAGGTTGCTTTGGTCTTTGTGCCCTTGGTCCTGTTGTTATCATCTATCCTGAAGGTACCTTCTATTCTCAGGTAGCACCTGAAGATGTTAAGGAAATCGTTGAAGAGCATCTTCTTAAAGGTAGAATTGTTGAACGCCTTGTTTATGCTGAAACAGGTGAAGAAAATGTTGATATTAAAGAAGTTTCATTAAATGATACAGCCTTCTATAAAACACAAAAGAGAATTGTTCTTCGTAACTGCGGTGTTATCGATCCTGAAAACATTGAAGAATATATCGCTATGGATGGCTATGCCGCATTAGGTAAGGTTTTAACTGAAATGAAGCCCGAAGAAGTTATTCAGGTTATTTCAGATTCAGGTCTTCGTGGTCGTGGTGGCGGCGGTTTCCCAACAGGTAGAAAGTGGGCACTTTGCGCACCTAACAAGGCAGACCAGAAATATGTTGTTTGTAACGCTGACGAAGGCGATCCGGGTGCATTCATGGACCGTTCCGTTCTTGAAGGCGACCCCCACTGCTTAATTGAAGCTATGGCTATTGCAGGTTATGCAATCGGCGCAACAATCGGTTACGTTTATGTTCGTGCTGAATATCCTATCGCAGTTAAGCGTTTACAGATCGCTATTGATCAGGCTAAAGAATACGGCTTATTAGGTAAAAATATATTTGGTTCCGGTTTTGATTTTGACCTTTCAATCCGTCTTGGCGCAGGCGCATTCGTTTGCGGTGAAGAAACTGCACTTATGACAAGTATTGAAGGTAAGCGTGGCGAACCCAAGCCCCGTCCTCCATATCCTGCTGTTAAAGGTCTTTATGGTAAGCCCACCGTTGAAAACAACGTTGAAACTTTTGCAAACGTTCCACAGATTATCTTAAACGGTGCAGATTGGTTCAAATCAATGGGTACTGAAAAATCAACAGGTACAAAGATCTTCGCATTAGGCGGTAAGATTGCACACACCGGTCTTGTTGAAATCCCCATGGGCACACCATTAAGCGAAATTATCTATAATATCGGTGGCGGTATTCCCAACGGCAAGAAGTTCAAGGCTGTTCAGACAGGCGGACCTTCAGGCGGTTGTATCCCCGCATCACTTATTGATATTTCTGTTGACTATGACACACTTACATCTATCGGTTGTATGATGGGTTCAGGCGGTATGATCGTTATGGACGAAGACAACTGTATGGTTGATATTGCTAAGTTCTTCCTTGAATTCATTGTTGATGAATCCTGCGGTAAATGTACACCTTGTAGAATCGGTACACGCCGTATGCTTGAAATCTTAACAAGAATTACAGAAGGTAAGGGTGAAGACGGAGATATCGAAAAGCTTGAAAATCTTGCAAACACAATTAAAGATTCTTCACTTTGCGGTCTTGGTCAGACAGCACCTAACCCTGTTCTTTCAACAATCCGCTTCTTCCGTGATGAATACGAAGCACACATCTATAAAAAGGAATGCCCTGCACATTACTGCAAAGCATTTGCTAAGTATGAAATTGACCGTGATAAATGTATTGGTTGCGGACTTTGCGCAAAGAATTGTCCTGTAAACGCTATTGAAAGAACTGATTATATTGCTCCTGGCAAAAAACTTGCAGCATTTAGAATTGATACAGATAAATGTATTAAGTGCGGTGCTTGCGTAGACAACTGTAAGTTCAAGGCAATTGAAGTTAAATAATAGGTGTAGGAGGTAAAAAGAAATGGAAACAAAAATGATTAATTTAACTGTTGACGGTGTTAAAGTAAGTGTTCCTGAAGGAACAACAGTACTTGAAGCCGCAAAACAAGCAAAAATAAATATTCCTACATTGTGCTATTTAAAGGGCGTAAACCAGATCGGCGCTTGCCGTATCTGTATGGTAGAAATTGAAGGCGCAAGAGGTCTTGCTGCTGCTTGTGTTATGCCTGCTGGCGAAGGTATGGTTGTAAGAACCAATACTCCTAAACTCCGTCAGGTAAGAAAGGATAACCTTGGTCTTCTTCTTTCAAACCACAACCGTGAGTGCACAACTTGCGTTCGTTCAGGTAAATGTGAACTTCAGGCCCTTTGTAATGAGTACGGTGTTTCTGAAATCACTTATGAAGGCGCAAAAACATTTTCAGCTGATTGCATTGATGATGTTTCACCTTCAATCGTTCGTGATAACTCAAAATGTATCCACTGCCGTCGTTGTATCGCTGCTTGCCAGAATATTCAGAAAATCGGCGCAATCGGTATGGGCAAACGTGGATTCAATTCAACTGTTGGTTCAGCATTCGGCGTATCACTTAACGATAGCCCCTGCGTAAACTGCGGTCAGTGTATTGAAGCCTGCCCCGTTGGAGCACTTCACGAAAAGAGTGAAATCGATAAAGTTTGGGAAGCAATTGCTGATAAAGATAAGTTTGTATGTGTTCAGCCTGCACCTGCAGTTCGTGCTGCCTTAGGTGAAGAATTTGGTCTTCCTATCGGCACAAATGTTACAGGTAAGATGGTTGCATCAATGCGTCGTCTTGGCTTTGATAAGGTTTTCGATACCGATTTCGGTGCTGACCTTACAATTATGGAAGAAGGCACAGAACTTATCAACAGAATTAAGAACGGTGGCGTTCTTCCTATGATTACATCCTGTTCACCCGGATGGATCACATATTGCGAAAAATTCTATCCTGAATTTATTCCTAACCTTTCATCTTGCAAGTCACCCCACGAAATGACAGGTGCTATGATTAAATCATACTACGCTGAAAAAATGGGTATTGATCCTAAAAATATTTACGTTGTTTCAGTTATGCCTTGTACCGCTAAAAAGTACGAAGCACAGCGTGAAGAACTTGTTACTAACGGACTTCGTGATGTTGATGCAGTTCTTACTGTTCGCGAATATGCAACAATGGTTAAAACAGCAGGTATTGATTTTAAAGAACTCGATAATGAAGATTTTGATAGTATGCTTGGTGAATCCACAGGCGCCAGCGTTATCTTTGGCGCAACAGGCGGTGTTATGGAAGCTGCTCTTCGTACAGTTTACGAAGTTGTAACAGGCGAAGAACTTAAAGATCTTGACCTTCACGCAGTTCGTGGCTTTGATGGTATCAAGGAAGCTGAAATTGACCTTAAAGGCACAAAAGTTAAGGTTGCAGTTGTTCACGGAACAGGCAATGCACAAAAACTTTTAGATGCAATTAAGGCAGGCGAAAAGGATTATACCTTTATCGAAGTTATGTGTTGCCCCGGCGGTTGTATCACAGGTGGCGGTCAGCCTATCGTTGATGCAAAAACACAGATGAGCGTTAATGTTCGTGAGCTTCGCGCAAAGGTTCTTTATGGTGAAGATGCCTCAAAGGCAAAGAGAAAATCTCATCAAAATGCAGAAGTTCAGGCACTTTACAAGGAATTCCTTGGCGAGCCTAACAGCCATAAGGCACATGAACTTTTACACACAACTTATTCTGCAAAACCCAAATTCAATAAATAAAACGCTATAATTCTTTGCAAACATAACCCCCGAAAGTTCGGGGGTTATTTACTTTGTTGCGTGGGATATAATTGCTCAGTTACTTACGTTTTGTGTAAGCGCCTTCGCAATTAACCCCGCGCGCCTCGTCTTGCAAATTTTATAGCGTTTTATGAGTATTCGGTAAAGAATTCTCTGAAACCAAAATCCCCCGAGTATTCGGGGGATTTTTTTCTGTGTTAAGCGATTTTTTTGTAGGGACAGGTATTACCTGTGCCTACAAACTATATTTTTACACCGTAGGGGCACTGTAAGTGGCGTCCACTTATTTATCTGCAAGATTATAAATAATTTTGTTTTTCTTTATAGCGTAATCTAAAGCAACCTTTGTTCCGCTTTTTCTTGTGGTAGGGGCATGTTGCTCATTAAAATAAAAAACACAAAAATCACTTTTATCTATCATTTCATAATTGCGCTTAATATATGACGATCTTTGTGCATTAATAAGTTTTTCGGGGAAATAAGTATCATCACAAAATTGCAAAAGATATTTTTTGTATTGCTCATCTATATGTGGAAATTCTGCCCGCACATAAACGCGTTTTATGTGGGGGTATTTTTCTTTTGCTTTTATTAAAACATCTTCACAAAGACTATTAAAACCACTTTTACTGCCAAAAAGAAAAGTGCAAACGTTTTGGTTTAAAATAAGGTCTTCAATTAAATTCCATAATCTGATTTTTAAATCTTCTGTTTCACTTATTTTTCTGTGTCCGATAAAACAACAAGTGTTTTTAGTCAAATCTCTTACCTCATACATAAATTAATAAATAAAACGCAAAAAATATTATTACATATCCCAATAGGATACATACGTTATTTTAACATATCCGAACAGGATATACAATAATATTATTATTTAAGAGGTGAAAAAAATGAGCATTGATTATATTTCAATAGGTGAACGCATAAAAGAAATCCGTATAGCAAAAGGTTGGACACAGGCTAAGCTTGCAGAAGAATCGGGTGTAGAACCATCAAATATTTCACATATAGAACGTGCGGCGACAAAACTTAGTTTGCCAACTATGGTAAATATTGCAAATGCTCTTAACGTTACACTTGATGAAATTGCATACGGCAGCTTAATAAAGAGTGAGCATATTTCCATAAATATAATTAATGAACTTATTAAGGATTGTTCACCTGAAGAATTAAAATCTATTGCTGAAATTATTAAAACAACAAAAACCGTTTTAAGAAATAAATAATAATAAAATGAGGGAAATAAGGTGACGGTTCTCTTGTTTATCCTCTTGCCTTTGTTGTTTAAAATGAACATAAAATATATCTAATGTGAGATAGTAATATGTCTATAAAAAGTATATCAATCAGAATTGAAGAAGAAATGTTAAATAAAATAGCATATATAGCTGATTATGAAGGCAGAAGTGTAAACAGCCAGGTACTTGTTTTAATCAGAGAAAATATTAAAAATTTTGAAAATGAAAATGGTGTTATAAAAGGCGATATAAAGCCTGATACAAATGTTAAACCAACACGCAAATAGTATATATAAAAACAGGCTTCTCCCAAGCCTGTTTTTTATGTTTTTTCCTGTCAAAAATGCATTTGTTACAAAAGTGTTGCATTTATTTATAAAAGATGGTATAATCATAATAGTAAACTATTCCAACTCTTTTAAAAAAGGAGGTAAAATAATGATAAAACGCGTATTTCTATCGTTGATTTTAACGGTTGTTTTATTGATTACGTCAATTATTTCGGTAAATGCAACGCCTACATCAACACTAAAGTTAGGCAGTAAAGGTCCTGAAGTTATTGAACTTCAGAAAAAACTTGTGGAAAAAGGATACCTTAATGAAAAGTATCTTACAGGTTACTTTGGGCCTAACACAAAGGATGCAGTTTTAAAGTATCAAAAGGATAACAATATTAAGCAAACAGGCGTTGTTGCCGAACTTACCATTGATTCATTATTTAACAAAAAGACATTGGATTCTTCACTTGTTTTAAAGAACGGTGATGAAAGCGCAAACGTAAAATTATTGCAAAATGCATTGGTGCAGATGGGCTACCTTGCAAGCGATAAGGTAACGGGTTATTTTGGTGATGTTACTGAAAGCGCAGTAAAAAAATTCCAAAAGGATAACGGCATAAGCCAGACAGGAAAAGCGGCAAAGCAGACCATTGAAAAAATCAATGCGATTATTGGCGGAACAAAGCTTGATACAAGCCGTGTTTATAAAGCAGGGGACGAAGACGATGGCGTAAAAGTTCTTCAACAAAGGCTTTATGAACTTGGTTATCTTGAAAATAAGTATGTAACAGGCTATTATGGATCAATAACTGTTGCGGCAGTTAAAAAGTTTCAAAAAAATAATCAGATAAGCCAGACAGGTACTGTTGCAACACTTACCTTAACTGCACTTAATTCTGCATCAGTTAAGTTTAACAAGGTTGATTCGGATTCATCAGATGTGCCTGAATCTGTTGCAAAACCGGGTACTTTAAGATACGGTGATACAGGCAAACAAGTTAAAAATTTGCAAAATAACCTTAAAAAACTTGGGTATTTTAAAGGTGAAGCCACAGGAGAATTTGGCAATGTTACAAAGCAAGCAGTTATTAAATTTCAAAAAGCATATTCATTAACTGCTGATGGTATTGCAGGCAGTAAAACTTTAG
The DNA here is from genome assembly GCA_015069575.1 of Clostridiales bacterium. Classification (GTDB taxonomy): domain Bacteria; phylum Bacillota; class Clostridia; order Christensenellales; family QALW01; genus UMGS1322. Next base: position 38,352 of record SVIH01000005.1, on the reverse strand, counting down.
CAAAAATTTCTGCTGCACTTTCGGGCAACGGCGGTTCAACAAGCAGTTCTTCAGGCAACTCATCAAACACATCTTCATCAAGTGGGGTTACGGTAAGCGGATATACTTCTGCTAATATGGAAGTTATAAACGCAGGGCTTGCAAAGTTTACAAGCGCACAGTTAGAAGAAATTAAACTTATGGCGCGTATTATCAAGCGTGAAGTTGGCGGTAAATCCTATAAATGTCAGCTTGCGGTAGGCTCTGTTATTATGAACCGTGTTGAAAAAACAGGCGCAACCGTTCGCGCAGTAATCTTTGCACCTAATCAGTTTTCAACTGCAAACTCCACTATTGACAGGGAAACTTATTCAACAAGCAACTACTATGCTGCCATTGAAGCGTATATGGGTGTAAAACCAATTGGCGCTTGTAGATATTTCTGTTCAAAATCAGTACGGTATACTTGTTGGGCAGGCAAGAACAGAACTTTCTATACAATGATAGATAATGAATGCTTTTTCCTATAAAAGAGTAAAAAAAAGACTGGCTAACAGTCTTTTTCTCTATTTTTGGGGTTGAAATGTCAAAAACAATAGTGTATAATCTATAAAAACAAATTAAAGGAGAACTTTTTATGAATGCGAAAACATGGGTTGCACAAGAAATCGAATTAAAAAGTGCAAAAACATACGAAAATCCTTTTGAAGATGTAGATATTGAAGCAGTTTTTACATTAGGTAATAAAACTATTACTTTTCCTGGCTTCTGGGATGGTGGGGATATTTGGCGTGTTCGCTTTGCATTGAATAAGGAAGGCGTTTGGAATTACACCATTACCTGCACTGATAAGGAAAATGAAAGTTTAACTCAAACAGGAACCGTTACAGTAACAAAGTATGATGGTGATCTTGAAATTTATAAGCGTGGTTTCTTAAAAACCAAAAAGCATACACCATATTTTATGTATAATGATGGCACACCTTTCTTTTATTTAGGTGATACTCATTGGACATTCTGTACCGAAGAATTTGATTCTGCAGGTGATCGCGCAGGGGATATAGAGTGTGAATCCCATTTTAAATATATTGTTGATAAGCGTGTTGAACAAGGCTTTACCGTTTATCAGAGTGAACCTCTTGATGCAGGATATAATTTAAGCAAAGGTCTTTTTGAATCTGACCTTGAAGGCTTCAGAAAACTTGATGAACGCTTTAAGTATATTGCAGAAAAAGGCTTAGTACATTCAAATGCACAGCTTGTATTTTGTAAATTCTTCGTTAAGTGGGAACGCTACGGTGATTTAGATTATATCAGTCGCTTAATGAAATATTGGATTGCCCGTTATGGCGCATATCCTTGCCTTTGGACTTTGGCGCAAGAAGTTGATAACGATTTCTATCGCGTGTTAAAGCATCAGACAAGGTTTACTATTGAAGATAACCCCTATAAGTTTATGGCGGATGAGCTTCATAAATACGATCCCTTTAAACAACCCTTAACTGCGCATATGGAATATTTTTCAATTATGCCACCTCCTGGAATGGATTGTACAAGTGTTTCTTCTTCTGCTTTCCGTAAGGTGAAAAGCCACTCATGGTGGGCATATCAGTGGAGCCGTAAGGCAGATGAACCTATGGATTACGTTTTTGCAAAGGACGGTTGGCTTAACGGTCAAGGTAAAGTTTGTGTTCTTTACGAATCAAGCTACGAAGGCCTTGCAACAGGTAACTTTGGCGCAAGAAGTAAAGGCTGGATAGCATACCTTAACGGTTTATTCGGCTATGGCTACGGCGCACAGGATATGTGGTTCTATAAAAGCAGATATGAATCAAATAAAGATGCCAACGACGGTATTGAGATTATCACAAAAGAGAAAAAGCAAAGCATTATCTGGGGTGAATCCATTAAGTACGAAGCACCTATTCAACTTGGATATATGCGTAAATTCTTTGAAGAAAATGCTTGGCATAAGTTAGTTCCAAGATTTGATAACCTTTCATTCTTTATTCCTGATAAAGAAGGCTTCCACGCCATTGCAACAGATGAAAGAGATATGTATGTTTTATATCTTTGCAATATTGGTTATGAAACAGGCAGACTTAACTATCTTGAATATGCAGAATACACTTATCAGTGGTTCAATCCAAGAACAGGCGAATATCTGCCCAAACATACTTTCTATCCTGATGTTCACAGAATGTATAAGGTTGAACAAAAGCCTGACGAACTTGACTGGGTATTACTTGTTAAAAAGAAATAAAAAAGATGTGTGGAAATCCACACATCTTTTATTTTTTTAGTTGTTTTTTAATTTATTGAAACTGAAACTTGTGCAGGTGAAACAAGTTGTGCAGTAACTTCGTTGGCAATTGAAGAACTTAAACTTACCGTAGGTGTTATTTCATAGGAACCTTTGCCCATATTATCAAAGGATAATTTAACGATAACATCTGTTTCAGTTAAACTGTTAAGTACAAAGTTGGAACCTGTTAAGCTAACGGTTGCTGTTATTTTAACAGTACCATTGTTTTTTGCAGTAACTGTACTGTTTCCGCTTGTTATTGTGGCGGTCATATTTTCGCCAAGTCCTGAAATTGTTATTGAACGCTTTACTGTAACGGTTTTCTTTTTAGGAACAATTTTTACTTTTGCTACGGGTGCGTTCTGACCTTCCACAACAGAAACACCTTCAGGCAACACAAGGAGAGCAGGAACAGATGTAAATGAGGCATCTTTATTCTTAAGGTCAATAGGTTCAATTTTGATTTCTGAAATATCCTGAATATCGTTTGCATGGCCGCAAATAGTTATTTTACCTGCCGAAATGCTTTCAAATTCGTATCCGCTTGCAACCTTATCGCTGTTTAACGCTGCGCCTTCAGAAGAAATTGAAACTTCTTTTTTTGTTTGCACATCCATATCAACATCGATGCGGACGCCGTCAAACTTTATGGCGTTACCTTGATTATCCGTAAAATGACAAATCTGGCTTAAAACATCACCGTCTTTTAAAGTAGAAAGGTCAACATCAACGATAGCGTCACTTATGCGTTCAACATAGTAACTTGAACCTTTTATCAGAACTGTTTCGTTATACTTTGGCGCAACCGAAACAAGACCCGGTGCTAATTCGCCTGTTGTTTTAATTGTAACGGGAACTTTCTTTTCAAGAATTTTATCAATAGTTATGTTTATTGCCTGTGGCTCAATAGAAGCAAGGCTTACATCAACTAAATTTGAAAACGATGGGGTAACACTGATGCTGTTAGGCCCGTCTTTGACTATTTCCGAAACATCAACGCTTACAAAAATTACATTTTTATCTACCATTTTATAATCGGAATTTTTTACATTTACTTTAACGGTAACTGTTGGCAAAAGTTTTTCAAGTTCATCTCTTACAGTAAGCCCTTTTTCCTCAAGCGCCTCAAGCCCCTGAACAACAACAGGAACATTTCTTACCGTTTTAACACGATCAGGATTAGTTGAATTTGTAACAAAACTCCAAAGAATTATTGCAAAAATAAGAGAGATGATTTTAAGAACAAAGTTGTTTGAAATGTATGAATGAAAGGAACGCTTGGAGTTATTCTGCTTTGTCATAGTTTTGCTCCTTTCCAAGAATTTTTGTTAAAAATTTAAATTTGGAAGGTTCTTCTTTATCGGTATATAATTCAGTTAAAATACGCTCAAGGTTATCAAGGCTTAAATATCTTGAAATTTTGCCGTTTCTGGCAATGGAAATAACGCCTGTTTCTTCACTGATAACCACAACCAGCGCATCGCATCTTTCACTTATTCCCAACGCGGCGCGGTGCCTTGTGCCTAAATTTTTATCAATGTTCTGATTTTCAGAAAGAGGTAACAGGCAACTTGATGCCACAATTTTTGTACCCGATAAAATCATAGCGCCATCGTGAAGGGGCGTGTTTGGCTCAAAAATGTTTTCAATAAGGCTTTGGGAAATTTCTGCATTAAGGTATGTTCCGGTACGGGCGATATCCTTAAGGGACTGTGTTCTTTCAAAAACCAAAAGTGCGCCAACATGCCTGTGGGAAAGATTATCACAAGCACTAATAAGTTCTTTTACAACTTTTTCATTGTCAGATTCAATACCCTTTGCGCCGTTAAAATGACCTCTGCCAAAGTTTTCAAGTACAAGCCTTAATTCAGGCTGGAACAGAACAAACACAATGATTATTCCTGAAGTAATAACTGAACTTAACAGCCATTCAACTGTAGGCAAATGCAACCATGAAGCAAAGGCAAGGGCAACTATCAATAATGCAATTCCCTTTAAAACATTCATAGCACGGGTGTTTTTAAAAAATTTAAGTAATTGGTATATTACCACCGTCATAATGGCAATATCAAGAAAATCAAAACTTTTCATTGAAACAGTGTTTTGTATTCTCTCCCAAAAAGTAGTGAAAAACTGACTCATTATAGATACTCCTTAAAAGGTAAATTTACCTAGTTTAGTGTACTTACAATAATTATATCATATATAGACTGAAAATAAAAGGGGTATTTTAGCTTGTTGACAAAAAAACATATAATAGATATAATGAAATTGAAAATCATTTTCAAATTGTCAAAAAAGGTGATGTTATGGCGAAAAACTATAATACCAAGCAAAAACATGCTATTAATAAGGCTATTTTTTCAATAAAAGACGGGCATTTTACTTGCGAAGATATTTGTTTAAAACTTAACCAAACAGGTGAAAATGTAGGATTAACAACCGTTTACCGTTATATTAAAAAAATGGTAGAGGAAGGCAAACTGCGCAAATATAATTCAGGGGCAGGGGAAAGTGTGTGTTATCAGTTGATGGATAACTGCGGTGAACATTTCCACCTTAAATGCTTTAAATGTGGCAAACTTGTGCATTTATCCTGCGAAAGTCTTGAAATAATAAGCAAGCATGTTGAAGATCATCATGGCTTTTTTATTGATCCTTCAAAAACAGTGTTTTACGGAACCTGTGCGGAGTGCGAACAATGAAAAAATTTTTAGCAATAATACTTTGTATGATTTCTTTTTGCGGATGCACCCCTGAAAAACAGGAAGAAAAAATTACTGTATATGCAACTCTTTTTCCACAGTTTGATTTTTGCAGGCAGATAGCAGGGGATAAAATAGAATTAAAACTTCTGTTGCCTTCGGGAATGGAAAGCCATAATTATGAGCCGGGAGTTAAAGATATAGAAAGCATATTAAATGCGGATATGTTTATATATACAGGGGCACAGATGGAACCTTGGGCGCAAAAGATATTAAGCGGAATTGATAATAATTTAATGGTAATTGATGCATCGAAGGGAATTGAACTTAGTGAAGAACATCATCAGGAACATTATCATATTGACCCGCATATATGGACTTCGCCTAAAAACGCAAAGAAAATGGCGAAAAATATACTGAACGCTCTTTGCGTTATTGATAATAAAAATAGTGATTACTACATTAAAAATGCCGGCGGACTTTTTAACGAACTTGACAGGCTTGATGCTGAATTTGAAGAACTTTCATTAAAAGCACAGAATAAGGTTTTGTGCCACGGCGGTAAATTTTCGTTAAATTATCTTACAAAAGATTATGGGTTAGAGTTTTTGCCGGCGTTTGATTCATGTTCAAATTGGTCAGAACCAAGCGTAACAAGAATAAAAGATATTGTTGAAACAATAAAATCTCAAAACTTAAAGGCAGTATTTTATGAAGAATTAAGTTCAGGAAATATTGCCCAAACAATAAGTAATGAAACAGGTGTTGAAAAACTTTTATTACACTCCTGCCATAATGTTAGCAAGGAAGATTTTTTGCAAGGCGCAACTTATGTTCTTTTAATGGAACAAAATATTGAAAATATAAAAAAAGCAATAGGAAATTAATGATGTTAAAAGTAAAAGATGTTTCGGTATCGTTAGGCGGAACAGAAATTTTAGAAAAAATTTCATTTGAAGTTAAAAAAGGCGAATATGTTGGAATAGTTGGTGAAAACGGTTCAGGTAAAAGCACGCTAATAAAAACTATTCTTAAACAGTGCCCATTAAAAAGCGGTGAAGTACGGTTTTATGATAGTCTTATTAAAATCGGATACCTGCCACAGCAAAACAGGGATAAGAATTTCCCTGCATCTAATTTTGAAATAGTGCTTTCAGGCTGCATAAACGGTATTAAAAACAAGCCGTTTTTTACTAAAGCAGATAAAGAAAAGGCAATTAGCAATATGGAACGCCTTGGAATCGAAGGATTAAAAAACAAAAGTTTTGATTTTCTTTCAGGCGGTGAAAAACAAAGGGTACTTCTTGCGCGCGCAATGTGTGCAAGTGAAGATATGTTGATTTTAGATGAGCCGGTTACAGGGTTAGATCCTATTGTTACTGAAAGTATGTATGAAGCAATAAAAAAACTTAATGAAGAAAAACATGTAACAGTTTTAATGGTTTCACACGATATACCTGCAGCGGCAAAATACTGCACAAAAATTTTGCATATTGGTAAAACTGTAAGGTTCTTTGGTACAAGCAAAGAATATCTTGAAAGTGAAATAGGTATTCACTTTACAGGGAGGTGCTGTGAACATGTATGATTTTCTTAATCTTTTTTCCTACAGTTTTGTTATGCGTGCCTTTGTTGTTGGGATACTTGTTTCGCTTTGCGCATCTCTTTTAGGCGTAACACTAGTTTTAAAAAAATATTCAATGATAGGCGATGGGCTGACTCATGTGGGGTTCGGCGCTATGACTGTTGCCCTCTCTCTTAATTTTGCACCATTATTTATTGCGGTGCCCGTTATGTTTGTTTGTGCATTTTTGCTTTTAAAATTAAGGGAAAATTCAAAAATCAATTCAGATGCTGCAATAGCATTGATTTCAAGTTCATCAATAGCAATAGGTGTAATCAGCGCTTCATTAACGGGCGGAATGAATGTTGATGTTTATGGATACATGTTTGGCAGTATTCTTGCTTTAACAAAAGCGGATGTTGTTTTATGTTTGGTGCTTTCTCTAATAATTTTAGGTATATATCTGTTTTTATATAATAAAATTTTTGCAGTCACTTTTGATGAACCTTTTGCTTCTGCAAGCGGAATAAATACTAAAAAGTTCAATACAATGTTCAGTATTCTAACTGCATTTACTGTTATAATAGGTATGCGGATTATGGGTACTATGCTTATTTCAGGATTAATAATATTTCCTGCAATTTCGGCAATGGGTTTGTTCGCAAGCTATAAAAAAGTTACTATAGCTGCTGTAATAATATCCCTTGTTTCTTTTGTTACAGGAATGATTGCAAGTTGCATTTTTTCATATATTCCTGTTGGCGCAGGCGTGGTTGTTACCAATTTAATAATATTGATTATTACAAGAATATTTAAATATGTATTTTTAAAGAGTTGACGGCGTTTATTAAAAACCGTATAATAAGCAATATAAAGACAGTTCGAAACCATCCTGTCTATAAATAAAACTAAGGGAGAGAATTTAATATGAAAATCACAGTAAAACAACTTACCAGAGGTGCAGTTGTAGGCGCATTGTATACAGTGCTTACTTTATTGCTTGCGCCTATTTCGTTTGGGGCGTTGCAGTTCCGCGTTTCTGAAGCGCTTACCGTATTGCCGTTTATTATGCCTGAAGCAGTGTTAGGGTTAACAGTTGGCTGCTTTATTTCTAATATTATAAGTTCAAGCATTATTGATGCAATTTTTGGTACGCTTGCAACATTTTTAGCAGCGCTTGTTACATTAAAAATAAAAAAGATATATCTTGCGCCACTGCCTGCGGTTGTTTTTAACAGTGTTATCGTAGGTGCAGTTGTAACTGTAATGACAGTGGAATTCACATTAATTAATTTTCTGATGATAGCGCTTAGCATAGGTATAAGTGAATTTATTATATGCTATGCCGGTGGAATACCTTTACTTGTTTTCATTCATAAAATAAGTAAAAAGTAAAGAATTTAAATAAAAACAGGTGTTTTTTTAAGTAAAAAACAATAATATTTACACTTTGTTTACAAACAAAGGCTTAAAAAATATTGAATAACTTAAAATAAAGTGATATAATTTATCTGTAAAGTGTATAAATGTACACAAAAATATTTAAGGAGGAAACACTACATGAAAAAAGCTTTCAAATTTTTATTTGTAGTTATGCTTGTGGTTCTTATGCTTGGTTCAGTAGTTGCTTGTAATGATGGCTCAACAAACAGTGATGATCCATCAGCAACACCAAAACCAGATAGCAATGTGGACCCCAATGCAATTTTCACAAACGCTGGTGAAACCTATAGTTTCTATTCATGGCAGTATACTTCTGAATCACCTTATTCAGGCGATGATGAACGCGATCAGCAGATGCGTAAAAGAGTTGAAGCCATTGAAGAGCAACATAGCATTACAATCGAGTTTGTTCCTAATGGAAGCCAGGGCGCAATGCTTCAGGCTGCATTCCAGGGCGTGCCCGATATCACCGGTCAAAAAGAAGGTGGTCTTCATACAATGATGGCAACTTACCTTTATCAAGGTAACCCAGGCCGTTGTCTCACACCACTCTCTGACCATTCTGATGTTTATGATTTCAGAAACGAAGAAAAGTTCAATGTGTTCTCACAGTATGACCTTTGCGAATACAACGATAAGCTTTGGTTCTTCATTCCTCAGGAAATTGGTATCCACTTTGAATGTGGCGGTAACTGCCTTGTGTTCAACAAAAAGATGATCGAAGAAGCTGGTTCTTCAGCAGAAGAAATTTACGGTTGGGTTGAAGCAGGTACTTGGACTTGGGATAAGTTCGAAACACTTCTTCAGGCAACAACAGATCCCGTTAACGGTATATACGGTATTGAAAGAGGTAACGCTGCACTTATAATGTGGTCACTTGCAAACTCCAACGGTACAGAATTCGTACTTAAGGAAACTCTTGCAAACGGTCAGGTACAGGATAGCTTCGTATATTCAGGAAACAAAGGCGACAGACTTATGACCGCTTATGATGAGTTTATTAAGTTTGCTGATAATGGCTGGATGGAAACAACTTACTATAAATCAGTAGATAAAGATCCACTTGATCATTTCTTAGATAAGCAAGTTGCATTCTTCTACAATGGTTATTCAAGTAACGCATTGAAGTTCATCGCACAGGCTGACTTTGAGTACGGTTTAGTTCCTTGGCCTAAGGGACCCGATAATGCTGCAAATGAGAATAAATATTATTCATTCTATCCACACCTTAACCCATACTGCGTATTCCGTTCAGACGCTAATGTTAAGGGCGCAGTTCAGATCCTTTGCAAGCTTTACACACCTATCTATGATATAAGCAGTGATGCAGCAAAACTTCTTTACGAAACAGAAATTGAAATGTTTACTCGTGATGATGAATCAGCAAAGAACCTTGATCTTGTTGAAAAGAGCAAAGAACACTTCCGTGTATTCATGTATTCACAGGCACCTACAAACGGCTTAACAAATGCTAAGACCGTTCAGGATGCACTCTTTGGTAAGGGTGAAGATGATATTTTAGCACAGACCGAAACTGCTGCAAAATACTTCGAATCAATTGCAAATGCTATCAATACAGCAATTTACAATCGTTCACCTTATTCCTGGAAGTAATTTAATAATAAAAATCCTCTGAGAAATCAGAGGATTTTTTTATGCAAAAAACAAATAAAAGTTGATATAGTTTTAATAAAATGGTATAATTTTTTTGGTGAATAAAATGATAGAACTTTATGATTTAAAAATTGATATTGATGTTAATGAAAGCCAGATAAAAAATATTGTTGCAAAAAAACTTAAAATAAGTGAAATTGCAATCAATAAAATGGTGCTTTTAAAAAAAGCAGTTGATGCCCGTAAAAAAGACAATATATTTTATAATATGTCCATTGGTGTAGAAACCAAATCAGAAGATGCAATTATTAAAAATCTTAAAAATGAAAAAATCAGAAAATATATTGAACCACAGGAATTAACCATTTCTAAAATAAAAAACAAACCATCAGATGCACCTGTTGTTTGCGGAACAGGTCCTGCAGGATTATTTTGCGCATATATTTTGGCAAGGGCAGGATTAAACCCTGTTGTGATAGAACGGGGTGATGATGCGGATACCCGTAAAAAAGAAATTGAAAAGTTTTTTAAAACAGGCAGCCTGAATGTAAAAACAAATGTGCAGTTTGGTGAAGGCGGCGCGGGCACCTTTTCTGATGGCAAACTTAATTCTAATATTCATGATTACAGATGCAGGGAAGTGCTTAAAACATTCTTTGATTGTGGTGCCCCTGAAGAAATTTTGTATATTTCAAAACCTCATTTAGGAACAGATAATCTTATAAATATTGTAAAAAATTTAAGAAATAAGATAATTAATCTTGGCGGTAAGGTTTGTTTCAATACAACACTTACCGATATTATATATAAGGATAATAAGTTACAGGCAATAACTGTAGAAAAAGATGGTGCTGTATTCAATATTAAAACAAACCAATTAATTATTGCAACAGGGCATAGTGCCCGTGATGTTTTTGAAATGCTTAAAAAACACAATGTAAAAATGGAAAAAAAGCCGTTTTCAATAGGTGTAAGAATTGAGCATAAGCAAGAAGATATAAATAAAAGCCAATACGGAAAATTTTATAATAAACTTGGCGCTGCTGATTATAAACTTGCAGTGCATTTGCCAACAAACAGAAGTGTTTATACATTTTGTATGTGTCCGGGGGGACAGGTTGTTGCAGCTGCAAGTGAACAGGGATATCTTGTTGTTAATGGTATGAGTTTGTTTATGCGCGATAAAGAGAATGCAAATTCAGCACTCTTAGTTAATGTTGAACCAACGGATTTTCCTGAAGATAATATCTTAGCCGGTATTGATTTTCAGCAAAAGTATGAAAAAATGGCATTTATTTTAGGTGGCAGTAACTATAAGGCGCCTGCACAACTTGTTGGTGATTTTTTGAAAGATACGCCATCAACAAAACAAGGAAAAATAACACCAAGTTATCCTATTGGCGTTAAATGGACTGAAATCAAAAAATGCTTACCCGATTTTGTAACTGCTTCACTAAAACAGGCATTGCCCTTATTTGATAATAAAATAAAAGGTTTTGCCAATAAAGATGCAGTTTTAACAGGTGTTGAAACGCGGTCATCTTCACCTGTTCGAGTTTTAAGGGATGAAAATTTTGAAAGCTCAATAAAAGGCGTTTATCCATGTGGTGAAGGCGCGGGATATGCAGGTGGTATAATGTCTGCTGCGGTTGATGGTATTAAAGTTGCCATGGCAATAATTGAAAAAACAAAAAACGATGCTTAATGCATCGTTTTTTAGTATGCTTCCAATCTGTAAATAGGTTTACCTAAATCAATAAATCGTTGCTCATATTCGGTTATAATATTACCTTGAAAGTCAGAATTATGTAAATCAAGGCAAACATTTTTAATTTTGTAATCGCAGAAAGAAAACTGCTCGATTGAATATTCAAAAAACTCTTTATTATCGGTTTTTTGATGTATTTCCCCTCCTTCAACAAGATATTCGCGGTAACTTAATAAAAATCTTGGGTAAGTCAGCCTGTGATTAGCGTAGGTGCGTTTAGGAAAAGGGCAGGAAAAATTAAGATATATTCTTGTAACGGAGTCCTTTTTTAAAAAACAAGGCAGAATTTCTGCGGCGGTATTTAAAAAGTGAACGTTGGTTAATTCCATTTCCTTTGCCTTTTTACAAGCCTCAACTATAACGTTTTTATTTACTTCAACTGCTAAATAGGCTTTATCGGGGTTTCTTTTTGCAAGTTGACAAATAAAAGTACCCATACCGCAACCGATTTCTAATTCAACCTGATCACTACCAACAAGCGATTTTAAATCAAGGTATTTTTTGATTTCCAATGATTTCTTAATGCTTGGGTCAGGCTTTTCCAAAACTGTAAGAATATCTGAAAACTTTTCTAAAAACAAATCAAGATTTTTCTTTTTGTGCATTCGCATAAATGTACCTCTTTTTTTTAATCAAACCATTGTAGCTTGAACCAGTTGTAAACTGCTCAAATATGGTTACATTTATCTGCATTATAGCAGAAAAAAAGTTTTTGCGCAACACAACAAATTGTGTCGTATTAAAAAAATAAAACAATATATTGACTTTTTATGAACGATTTAGTAAAATAGTATAGAAGTGCGTAAGCACAAAAAATTTTTACGGAGGAATTTAAGAATGAAACTTGTTTACGGTGTAAACGATAAGCCAAAAGTTGGCGAAATAATCGTTCTTGCAATCCAGCAACTTCTTGCTATTATGGCTGCAACAATTGCAGTACCTGCTATAGTAGGTAATGGAATGACCGCTTCTGCGGCACTTTTTGGTGCAGGCGTTGGTACTTTGGTTTATCAGTTGTTTACAAAATTCAAAAGCCCTGTATTCTTAGGCTCATCATTTGCTTTTATCGGTTCAATGTTTGCAGCTTTTGCAGGCGGTGTTTCAATGTCACTTGGTTATCTTGGTTTAATCCTTGGTGCTGCTTTTGCAGGTCTTGTTTACGTTATTATTGCAATTATTGTTAAGCTTGCAGGCGTAAATTGGATAAATAAACTTATGCCTGCAGCAGTTATCGGACCTACAGTTGCAATTATTGGTCTTTCACTTGCAGGCGCTGCCATTAAGGACGTTTTTTCATATGGTCCTCAGGATGCAGATGGCAACTTTATTATGTCAGGCTTTAGCTGGGTATCCTTAATTTGTGCACTTGTAACACTTTTTGTAGTTGTTCTTTGCTCAACTTACGGCAAAAAGATGGCAAAACTTATTCCTTTTATTATTGGTATCGGCGCAGGTTATATTGTTGCTCTTATCTTTACCCTTGTTGGTCAGGCAACGGATAATGCGAATCTTATGATTCTTGATTTTGCACCCTTTAAGGCTCTTGTTGCAGATGGTGTTAATATTAACACATTCCTTGCAATGCCTCAGTTTACTTTCCTTGAAGCACTTAATGGCGTTAAGGAATTTAACCCAACTTATATTGCAACTATCGCTGTTGCATATATTCCCGTTGCATTCGTAGTTTTTGCTGAGCATATTGCTGACCATAAGAACCTTTCATCAATTATTGAAAGTGATCTTCTTGAACAGCCCGGTCTTCACAGAACGCTTCTTGGCGATGGTATCGGTTCATTTGCAGGTGCATTCTTTGGCGGTTGCCCAAACACCACATATGGTGAAAGTGTTGGATGCGTTGCTATTACAGGAAACGCCTCTGTTATCACAATTACAGTAACAGCAATTATGGCAATCGTTATCTCATTTATCTCACCCTTTGTAGCATTGCTTGATTCTATTCCCGGATGCGTAATGGGCGGTGTTTGCATTACTCTTTACGGTTTCATTGCAGTTTCCGGTCTTAAGATGATACAGAAGGTTGATCTTGAAGATAACGCAAAACTGTTTACAGTTTCAGTTATTTTAATTGCAGGTATTGGTGGAATGGCAATGGCAATTGGCCCTGTTAAGATTACATCAATCGCTTGTGCACTTATTTTAGGTATCATTACAAACCTTATTCTTTCAAAGAAAAAAGATTAAAATAAAAAACACTTTCGGCTATCCAATGGGGTAGCCGAAAATTTTTTACAAAAAACCAAAAAATATACGGGATTATAATTTACAAAACAAAAAAAATTTAGTATAATTAATTGTATATCAAAATTTACTTCAGGAGGAATTTTTTAATGGCTGATTATTTAGAAAACCTTACCACTTTACCATTTGCCCCTTTAGGCGTTATTGCAATGCCCGGATGCGAAGAAATTGGCAAAAAAATTGATTTTTATCTTACAAAATGGCGTAAAGAAAGGGAAAGCGAATATAAACAGGATGCTACCTTTGTTGCTTACGAAAGGGATACTTATCTTATTAATGTTACTTGCCCAAGGTTTGGCAGTGGTGAAGCAAAAGGTGTTATTCATCAGTCAGTACGCGGTCTTGATATTTATATTATCTGTGACGTGTTTAATCACCTTCTTACATATAAAATGTACGGTCAGCAAGTACCTATGAGTCCTGATGATCACTATGCTGATCTTAAACGTATTATTGCTGCAATCGGCGGTAAAGCAAGAAGAATAACAGTTGTTATGCCTATGCTTTATGAAGGCCGTCAGCATAAGCGTACAGGAAGGGAATCTCTTGATAGTGCTACCTGTTTACAGGAACTTGTTGGTATGGGCGTTGATAACATTATTACCTTTGATGCTCACGACCCAAGAGTGCAGAATGCAATTCCTGTTCATGGATTTGAAAATGTAATGCCTACATACCAGATGATTAAAACTCTTGTTAATGTTGAACCTGATATTAAACTTGATAAAGAGCATTTGATGATAATCAGCCCTGATGAAGGCGCTATGGCAAGGGGAATTTATTTCTCAAGCGTTTTAGGTGTTGATCTTGGTATGTTCTATAAACGTCGTGATTATTCTGTGGTTATTAACGGCAGAAACCCCATTGTTGCCCATGAATATCTTGGCGCAGATGTTTCAGGCAAGGATCTTATTATTGTTGATGATATGATTTCTTCAGGCGATAGTGTGCTTGATCTTGCAGTTAAACTTAAAGAACTTAACGCAAACGATATTTATGTTTGCACAACATTCGGTCTTTTCTGCGAAGGTCTTGATCATTTTGATGAGGCTTATAAAAAAGGCTATATTAAAAAGGTATTTACTACCAACGCAATTTGCACCACACCTGAATTACAAGCAAGGGAATGGTATGCAAGCGTTGATCTTTCAAAATATATCTCTTATATCATAGATACTCTTAACCATGATGCTTCAATAAGTGAACTTCTTGATCCCTCAACAAAGATTAATAAGCTGCTTATTAAAAAAGGAAAGAAATAATTTTACAGCAGCAGAAATTTTTCTGCTGCTTATGTTTTTAAAGGAGGTGCTGTAATATGGCAAAAAAACAGGAAAAAGGCGGTTCTGTATTTCTTAGTGTTATACTTATTATGCTTATAATTGCTCTTGTTTCAGCGCTTTTTTATGTTCTTAATATGGTTGGTGTTCCTTTGCCGTTTGTTCAAAGGGTTAAAAATTCTAACTTTGAAAAAGCATTAACATCAAATAATTATCAGGCGGCATATACCATATATGATAAATCTGATAATAAAACAACAGAAGATGAAGCGCTTATAAATCATCTTAATGGATATTTTGAATTATGCTTTTTGGCTGAATATAATGATGATACATGGCCACAATATAGGGGCATAGAAATCTTTAATGATGTAATAAAACCTACGGTGTTAAATAAATTAGATGAAACAGTTCTTGCTTATTATAATGGTGAGTATTCAGAAGATGATGTGAAAGTATACCTTAGCCGTCTTGCAAAATTTAGTTTTTGCAAAGAAAAACTTGTTGATTGTGTTGATGAAGTTGAATCTAAAGATGCTTCAGATAAAGCATATAATAAAGGCGTTGAATTGTATGCAACCGGTGAGTATGAAAAAGCTGTTATAGAATTTAAAAAAGTTTCTTCAAGTGATGCTAATCGCTATCCAAAAGCAACAGAAGGTATAGAGCGTTGCAAACAGGAATGGGGTAGCAAAAAACTTCAGGAAGCGCAAAAAATGATAGATGCATATAATAAGGAAGGCGCAACGGCAATTCTTGAAGAAATGATAGAACTGTTTGGTGAGTATGAAGAAGCACAAAAAATGCTTAAATCTATCGAACCTGAACTGGAATATTAATGTCATAAAAAGCGGTTATTTGCCTGCTTTGTACATAAAAAATTCACAATTATGGATATTTACAACTATATTAATATATGGTAAAATAAAGACGGTCATAAAATTATGGCTGTCTTTTTATCACGTTAAACTTGTATATACAGGTTTTTGTAGTTATTAAAGGCGTTTGAAAGGAAGAAAAAAATGAAAAAATCTTTATTAAAGATAATGACATTATTAATTCTTATAACAATGTTAATCAGTGGTTGTGGAGATAAAACTGAAAAACCTCCTGTTGAACCAACCCAAAAACCCAGTAGCAGTAGCGGTAGTAGTGGAACTGCGGAAAAAGAACAAACTGATTTTACAGGTTCATATTCACCAACACCTCTTAACAACAGTTCAGAATCTGCTGAAGCAGAGGGTTCATGTGTACCGATCCAGCAACCTACAGGTGCTCCGGTTGAAATTAAATCACTTATACCTTTAAAATCAGCAACATTTGATGATGCAAATGATGTAAAAGATACTGAATGGAAAAGATTTAATGATAAAGACTCTGTTAAATTAAGCATAAGTGATGATGGTTTCGTTGGAAAATGTTTATATTTCACAAAGGACGATAGTGAAAGTGCATCATATCATACAGCAATGATTGATATTCAACCTTATATTACTCAGCCCGGTGACTATACTATTAAATTTAAGTTTAAGGTTATCGGTGCAGATGGTGCTAACAACGTTTTTGCAGGCGTAATCCGTACTAATGCAAAAACAAGTTTTACACCTGAAAGAAAAAATAATACTCAAACATATTGCGGAACAGGTTCTGCAACACCGGTTGAAGACGATACATGGTATTTATACACAGGTCAGGTTTCTATTGCTTTAGAAGATATTGAAGCCGGCGGTCAATGGAGATTCGGGCTTCAGTCAATTCAGGAAGGCGTTTCTGAAGTTTTCATTGATGAAGTTGAACTTAATCCCCTTACGTATGTTGCTGATGCACAACCTGTAACAAGTGCACGCACATGGATTGCTAATGAAGTTGTTTTAAAAAGCAGCAAGGAATATAAAGATCCATTTAACGATGTTGATGTTGATCTTGTTTTAACAAACGGTAATGTTACATATACAATTCCTGGTTTCTGGGATGGCGGAACAGTTTGGCGTGTTCGTTTTGTATGTCCAACTGAAGGTACATGGACATATACTACACAGTGTACAGATAAATCAAACACAGGATTACATAATCAAAAAAGTACAATTGAATGTACTAAATATAAAGGAAATCTTGAAGTTTACAAACGCGGTTTTGTAAAAACACAGGAAAATACAAAATACTTTACATATGCAGATGGCACACCTTTCTTCTATTTAGGCGATACCCATTGGGGCTTAGGCAGAGAAAATCTTGATATGGTTAAAGAAACTGTTAAAACCCGTGCTAAACAAGGTTATACAGTTTATCAAAGTGAACCTATCGGCGTAGGCTTTGATTTTACAGATGGCGTAACCACTGCCGATATTGCAGGCTTTAAAGCTAATGACCAGAAATTCCAGGCTGTTGCTAACTATGGTCTTGTTCATGCTAACGCATCACATTTCTTCCCTGATGAAATGCAGAAGTTCATTGATAACTTTGGCGGATATTCTACTAAAGTTGCAGGCTTTGGTGCCAAGAAGAATAAAACAGTTACTTTCTATGAAATTTCCGATGATGTTAAGCAGGCACTTGAAAAAATCTGCAGATATTGGGTTGCAAGATATTCAGCTTACCCTGTAATGTGGACCCTGGCTCAGGAAGTTGATAATGATAATTTCTGGACAGAAAAATCAGATTTCCATAAACATGAATTCTGGGGATATGCAAACAATCCATATATTTTCGTTGCAGAATATATGGCTAAATATGATCCATACAAATCACCTTTAACTGCGCATCAGGAAGGTTCTTCAATGACGCAGGCATCAAACTCAGCATTCCGTAACGTTGAAGCACATACATGGTATGGTTCACAGTGGAAACCTTCAAAAACAGGCGATACAAAAGTACTTTTTGATGTTGCAAAAGATTATTGGGAAAAAGGTCAGGGCAAACCTTGTGTAAACTATGAAAGCCACTATTGTATGCTTGAAACTAAAAACTTTGGTGCCCGTGCACAAGGTTGGTTCAGTTTCTTAAGCGGTTTCTGCGGCTACGGATATGGCGCGCAGGGCGGATGGCTTTATAACGGTTCATACGTTGCAGATCAGCCCGGTGATGATGGTGTTGATATTGTATCAGTTGAACAAAAGGCTGCCGGCACAAAGGATTGGAAGGGAGCATTAAAGTTAGAAAGCTCTATTCAGATGGGCTATATGCGCAGATTCTTTGAAGAAAAAGTTGTTGACTGGAATAAACTTATTCCAAGATTTACCGATACTGATTATCTTGAACGCGATACAGGTGCTTTAGGCGTAATGGCATCAACAGAAGATGGCTCTAAAGCAGTAATTTACTTCTACAGCTTCTCCGATGCAACTGTTGGTGAAAAACCCAATGCTAAAAATTCAGGTACAAAAACAGGTATTGTTAAAAAGTTAGAAGCAAATGCAGAGTATCATTACGTTTGGTTTAATCCTATAAAAGGTAAAATAACCGAAAGTGGAACATTTAATGCAAGCGCAGAAGGTCAATGGCAGATAACTGAAAAAGCAACCACAGATATGGTACTATATATTTATAAATAATTTTTTAAGGCTACTGAATTTTCAGTAGCCTTATATTAAAGGTCTTTAATATGGCAAAATCAGATATAAAAAGAGTTTTAGGCTCTGTGCGCAGGGCGGACGAAAAGTATGGTATGATACAAGATGGCGATCAAATAGCCGTTGGTATTTCAGGGGGCAAGGATAGCCTTATGCTCCTGTTTGCATTGTCTATTTATAAAAAATTTTCAAAAAAGAATTTTGAAATATATGCCATTACTATTGATTTAGGGTTTAAACCTTTTGATACAACGCCCATACAAAACTTTTGTGAAAAAATCGGTGTAGAATATAAAAGGGTTGAATCGTCCATTGGCGATGTGGTGTTCAATGTGCGCAAAGAAAAAAACCCATGCGCGTTATGTGCAAATATGCGCAGAGGTGCACTTAATAACGCCGCTAAGGAATTAGGGTGTAATAAAGTGGCGCTTGCGCATCATAGGGACGATGCTATTGAAACTTTATTAATGAGTATGTTTTTTGAAGCAAGAATGAACACGTTTGCGCCGGTAACATATTTAACGCGAATTGATTTAAAAGTGATAAGACCATTTATTTATGTTCCTGAAGAAATTCTTTCAGGCTGTGCAAAGGATAATGAACTTCCTATAGTAAATGCACCATGTCCCATTGATGGTAAAACTTCAAGGCAGGATATTAAAGATTTAATTGGCGAACTTTCAAAAAAATATCCTGATTTGCATGAAAAACTTCTGCATGCCCTTGATAATACTGAAACATATAATTTATGGGATAAGTATGTAATAAATAAGTAAGCAACAAAACAAAATCTTTAGCATATAATGTAAAAAAGTGCGGAGGTTTTGATAAAATGACATTTTCAGATTTAAGAAGAAAAGAAGTCATAAATGTTTGTGATGGTAGACGGATGGGATGCGTTTGTGATATAATAATAGATGTAAACACCTGCAGGCTTGATGCTATCGTGGTGCCCGGATGTTTTTCGTTAACCAACATTTTTCAAAAACAAAGGAATATTATTGTCCCCTGGAACAAAATACGAAAATTAGGGGATGATGTCATAATAGTAGATGTGCCAATAAGCGCACATTGTAATTTAAACTAAGGAGAAAATATGTTTAAACTTATTGCATCAGATTTAGATGGAACACTGCTTGATTCAAATAAGGAAATCAGCGATTATTCAATTAGTGTGCTTAAAAAGGCACAGGAAATGGGCGTTGATTTTGCAGTATGCACCGGCAGAATGTACGGTTCAATGGAATATCTGATGCCCAAACTTACATTTTCAAGATATTCAATAAACATTATGGGTGCTGAAATTTATGATAATTTTTCAAAAGAGCGAATATATTTCAGACCTCTTGAAGATGAACACATGCAAAAAATTGTAAAATACGGTGTTGAAAATAATGTACATATGAATCTTTACATCGATAATGTGCTTTACACTAATTTTGATGATGAATACAGGCATTGGTATCATAAGGAAACCACTTCCCTTGGTATCGTGATCGAAGGCGATGTGCTTGAATTCGTTAAAAATAAAAAACTTTCAAAAATAGTTTTTATAAGCGAACCTGATAATGCAAAACATCATTTTGAAAACATTCAAAAAATGTTTGGTGAAAGTATCAATATTTGTGCGTCACATCCAAGATATGTTGAAATGTCACATATTGATGCGCAAAAGGATAAAACGCTTTTGGTGCTTTTGGACATGCTGAACATAAAAAAAGAAGAATTAATCGTATTTGGCGATAGCGGAAACGATATTTCTATGCTTACAAATACAGGTTATTCCTGTTGCGTTGCAAATGGCTGGGATGAGGCTAAAAAGGCTTCTGATTTAGTAGTTGAAAGTAACGATGATGATGGCGTAGCGCGTACAGTTGAAAGGCTTATTTTAAACAGGTGATTTTATGGCAAAAATATCTATTTGTAAACTTGCCCAGGATCTTCATTTTGATGTAGTTTGGGCAGGGGATAAAAAAACGGTTGAAGTACCTTGCGCTGATATTAACAGGCCGGGATTATTTCTTGCAGGTTTTCATCAACGCTTTGATATTTCGAGAATACAGGTTATCGGTACAGCAGAAGTTTCTTATTTGATGTCAATATCAAAAGAGATGCGTGTTAAAGCACTGGAAGGGCTTTTAAAAGTGCCTTTTCCTTTTGCGGTAATAAGTGCCAATGCAAAGGAAATTCCTGAACTTCAGGAAATTGCAATAAAGAATAATGCGGTGGTGTTTAAATCTAAAAAATCAACTGCAACAAAAGTAGTTGCAGAACTTTCAGGATATCTTAATTCCAAACTTGCGCCAATGACCACTGTTCATGGTGTTTTGCTTGATATTTACGGTTTAGGTGTGCTTGTTACAGGTGAATCGGGTATCGGTAAAAGCGAAGCAGCCCTTGAACTTGTTAAACGTGGCCACAGATTAGTTGCTGATGATTCGGTTATAGTTAAAAGAATAGCAGAAAACAGGCTTGTTGGCGAAGCTCCTGAAAGTATTCGCAATATGATGGAAATGCGCGGTGTTGGCATAATAAATGTTGAACTTATGTATGGCGTAAGTGCAGTTATACATTCAAAGAGTATTGATCTTGTTGTGCATCTTGAATTTTGGGATAAAGATAAGGATTATGATCGTTTAGGTATGGATGAAGATCGTATGGAAATATTGGAAGTAGGCGTGCCTCTTTTAACTATTCCTGTTCATCCGGGCAGAAATCTTGCGATCATTATGGAAACAGCGGCAAGAAACACAAGATTAAAACAAACGGGATATAATGCCCTTGATGAAATAAGAGAAAGACAGAAAAATATGATGGAGGAAGAATAATGTATACAATTGGTGTTGATTTAGGCGGAACAAATATTGCAGTTGGCTTGGTAAATGAAAATCGCGAAATTGTTAAAAGATTATCTACTCCCACAAACGCTGAAAGACCATATGATGAAATTATCGCGGATATGGGTGCAATAGTTAATAAATTAATAGATGATAACGGTATTGATAAAAAAGACATAAAATATGTTGGAATCGGAGCACCTGGTGTGCTTGATAATGAAGCGGGCACTGTAAGTGATAACAGTAATATTCATTGGATAAATTATCCTATCAGGGCAAAATTTCAGCAGTATGTTGATCTTCCTGTGTTTTTAGGAAACGATGCAAATGTTGCTGCTTTGGCAGAATATGTTGGCGGTTGTGGAAAGGGCAGTAAAAATTTTGTTATGCTTACTCTTGGTACAGGTGTTGGCGGCGGTATCGTTTTAAACGGCAAACTTTATACAGGCAGTCATAATATAGGCGCTGAAATAGGACACGCAATTTTTAAAGCAGACGGTAATAAATGCGGTTGTGGAAATCACGGCTGTATTGAAGCATATTGCTCCGCAACGGCATTAATTAAAATGGCGCTTAAGGATCTTGATGAAAATACGGATTCACAAATTGCAAAAAGTGAAAAAGTAAATGCAAGAACTGTTATTGATGCTGCAAGAGATGGCGATGAGTATGGTATGAAACTGTTCAAGGAATATACTGATAATCTTGCTCAAGTGCTTGCAAGTATTGTTAATTTCCTTGATCCTGATGTTATTGCTTTAGGTGGCGGTGTTGCAAACGCAGGCGAGTTTTTACTTGAGCCTGTAAGAAACAAAGTACAACAACATGTAACATTTTCCCATTTATATGGAACAAAGATATTAAAAGCCCAGATGGGTAACGATGCAGGCATTATCGGTGCTGCGTGTTTAGGTGAATAATGCTGATACTTGCATCTAATTCGCCACGCCGCAAAGAAATTCTGGAACTGATGGGCCTTGAATTTAAAATAATACCGGCAAAAAACGAAACTGAAATACCAAACAATATTCCTATAAAAAAAGGTGTTGAAAAAGTTGCTTTTTTAAAGGCCCAGGAAGTTTTTGAAAAAAATAAAAATGCAACTGTAATTGGCGCAGACACTGTGGTAGTGCTTGAAGATGAAATTTTAGGTAAACCAAAGAATAAAAAAGATGCTTTTAGTATGCTTAAGAAACTTTCGGGGAAAGAACATCAGGTAATAACAGGTGTTGCTATAATTTCAAAAGAAAAAATAAAAGTGTTTTTTGAAAAAGCAACGGTTTTGTTTGCTGAACTTACAGAAAACGAAATAAATCAATATATTTCAACAAATGAGCCTATGGATAAAGCAGGCAGTTATGCAGTGCAAGGAATAGGCGCAAAATTCGTAAAAAAAATTAACGGTGATTTTTACACCGTTATGGGTTTGCCTTGTCAAAGGCTTTATGAAGAATTGAAAAAATTTTAAGGGGACAAGCATGTTAGCAGTTATAACAGGCGCAAGCAGTGGTTTAGGCAAAGAATTTGCAATTCAACTTGATAAAATGGGATACGAAACGGTTCTTGTGGCAAGAAGGGAAGATAAACTTTTAGAAGTTAAACAGGAACTTAAAAATAAATGTACACCTGTAGCCCTTGACCTTTCAAAAGCGGAAAATTGCCATAAACTTTTTAATGATTTTCCTGATGCTGACATTTTAATTAATAATGCGGGATTTGGAAAGTTTGGCGCAATTAAAGATAGTAATGCAGATGAAGATGTGCAGATGATAAATATTAATGTTACTGCGCAATATTTATTGCAAAAACTTTATTTAAAGCGTTTTATGGAAAATAAAAAAGGCAGAATACTTAATACTGCTTCGGCGGCAGCATTTATGGCAGGGCCGTATTTTGCGCTTTATTATGCATCAAAAGCCTTTGTTTTGCGTGCGTCACAGGCAGCAAACAGGGAAGCAAAAGGCACAGGTGTAACAGTATCTGCTTTTTGCCCGGGTTCAGTTAAAACTGAATTTAATTCAGTTGCAGGCACAACGTCTTCTTCAAAACCTATTTCAAGCGAGTTTGCAGTTAAATACGCATTGAAGAAAATGTTTAAAGGAAAAGCCATTATAATTCCTACTTTCAAAATAAAAATGGCGTATGTTATGGCAAAGTTATTGCCTGAAAGTATACTTACTGAGTTTTCATATAAAATACAAAAAAAGAGAATGTAAAAAAACGGGCAAAAGCCCGTTTTTGTTATTTTATGCTGAATACAACTGCTTCGCAAGGGGGTATTTTTTCCAAACTGCCATAATATACGGTGTTTGGTTTAACACCGTTAAATTTAATTTGTGGATCAATTTCTTTATCAGAAACATTTACAACGGTGATTGCAGTTTTGTTTTCAATAACTATTGCAAAATCGTTCAAAGCAACAACCTTTTTATTATCGATAATGTCCTTGAAAATTTCTTTATACAGCATATGTCTTTTTTCATTAAATGCATATGATATATCAAGCATTTGTTCTTCTATGGGGCAATTAAAGAAAACAACTTTTCCGGCACCATATTTATTTTCAAGTAATAAAGGATTACCATAAGTATCTTTCGCAAGCACTTTAGCGCTTGTAGGCTCAATTAAACGCCTTTGACCGTACGAATAGGGTATTTCTGCTTCTCCCACTTTAAAAGAGCCTTTAATGTCGCTTTTAAGTTCTATAGAGGTTATTTTAAAACCAAAGAATTCGTTATATTCAGTGAAGAAACCGTCGGCGTTTGAAACATAAAGGGTTGCACCATCAAAAACGCGCTGTTTTAATTGCTCGTAATACTTTTTGTATAAACTGCCTTGACCGTGGCAAGAAGGCATTATATAAGCTTTTTTTTCAGGAATAACGCTGTTAGGCGCAACAAATTCAGGTTCAAGACCTGCTTGTTTTAAAAGGATAAAACTCATATATCCCAAGCCCCAATGGTCAGAATTTTTAGTTAAAAGAATGGCGCTGTCTGTTAAAGGTTTGCTCTGTTTTAAACCTGTTTTTTCAAGCCACATTGCAAAATCTTTCATTTTTAAGAAATATTTTTTTGGTTTAAAATCTTTATCAAGCAAGCCAAGTTCTCTTTCAAGCATATTCCAATTATAAGGGGGTGTGGAAAGATGACTTTGCTCATGTGCGCACCACCATAAAACACCGGGCGAATTATATGCCCAATTCAAAAACAGATTTGCATTCATAAATTGTGCAGAAACATCGTCAGAACAAATAGAATTGCTTAATGTGCCCAATTCTTCAACAAGACACGGTTTATTACTTATATCGCTGTAAAGGCGTGTTTCTGTTGCACCGTGCATAAGTGTGCGGATGGAATTCATAGGATCCATTAAACAATGTGGCACAAAATACGCATAGGGATGGGTTGTAAGCATATCTGTTGTTTCGCCCTGGTCAGAAATAAGCCAGTGATTATTTTCGGTTTCTTCTGTAACAAGACCGTGCATACCGCTTATAACAGGACGGGTAGAATCATTAGCACGGATGGTGTTTGCAATTAAAGAACACCAGTTAAATGCTTCTTCACGGTTTAAACAGGGGGACATGCAGTTACATTCGTTGCCTAAATTCCAAGCGTAAATTGCTTTTTTATTTTTAAATTGTTTTACGATGCCTGTAACAAGTTTAATTTGAAAACGCAAAGAAACAGGATCAGTAAAAGTGTTTCTGCCCTCTAATGCAGGGGGTGCAAACATTCTGCCACTCATCCAACCTGTAATAATGCCAACAATCAATTTAAAGCCGTATTTTTCTGATAAATCGCAAAACTCACTAAAATGCTCAAGCATTTTTTCATCAAGATAGTAGGGGTTAGAAGGTTCGGATAAATCTTTCATCACATAACCTTTAACGCTGTTCATAGGTCCGTATAAAGCCTGAACAGGCTGAAAATCACGCCAGTTAACAAAAATACGCAGTGTGTTAACTTTGTTTTCTTTTAAAAGAATAAAATCTTTTTCAACCTGCTGCAAATCCCAGTTAGCCCACATTTCAATTCCTGCATGGCTTGCCCAATAGTTACAGCCTATCATAAATTCCATAAAAAGAACTCCTTTTGAAAATTAATAACCTGATTTCATTATACATTTTTTGCGTTTTGTGTCAATGGTGATTATGCACTATAAATAAAGGATTATTAACAAAATTTAAAGATATTTCATAGTATATTATTGCAGGAGGGGAAAAATATGTGTTGTTCATTTAATTGTAATACAGGTTCTTCAAATAACTACAGTTGCAACAATAATTGCGGTTGCTCAAATAACTGCGGTTGTTCAAATAATAATTGCGGTTGCTTAAACAGAAGAAGTAATTCTGAAAACTGTATAAATCTTTTGCCACAAAGAAGATCGTTTGGTTCATGCTGCACAGGATCAACGATTTCATACGGCAGATTCTGTAATTGATTTTTTAAAACCGGCATCTTTATAGATGTCGGTTTTAACGCTTTTTAAGGGGTGTTTGACAAAACTTTAAATAAAGACGGATAAATAGTCAACAAACGAAGAAATATGTAAAAAACAAGCCCTAAACTGCTTTTAAATAAAAAAATACTGATAATTAACAAAAAATCGTTTACACGCACGCAAAAATATGCTATATTATATATAAATATATTATTATATATATAAAAGGGTGAAAAAGGATTTTTGCCCTGCTAGAAAGGAAAAATAATATGACGGAAAACAACTATAACGCATCGCAGATTCAGGTGCTTGAAGGGCTTGAGGCGGTAAGAAGAAGACCGGGTATGTATATTGGTTCAACAGATGAACGCGGTCTTCATCATTTGGTACAGGAACTTGTTGATAACTCTATTGACGAAGCTCTTGCCGGTTACTGTGATACTATTACCGTAACAATTCATGAAGACGGCTCATGTTCAGTCCGCGATAATGGACGAGGTATCCCTGTTGATATTCATGAAAAATATCAGAAGCCCGCTGTTGAGGTTGCCCTTACCGTGCTTCACGCAGGAGGTAAATTCGGCGGTGGCGGATATAAAGTTTCAGGCGGTCTTCACGGCGTAGGTCTTTCGGTAGTTAATGCTTTAGCAACGGATCTTCATGTTGAAGTTCGCAGGGCAGGTAAAATCCACGAACAAAGCTATAAACGCGGTGACGCGGTGGACGAGCTTACCGTTACAGGCACAACTGATGAAACAGGAACTTGCGTACAGTTCTGGCCTGATCCTGAAGTTTTTGAAACAGTTGTTTTTGATTTTGATAATCTTAAAAAGCGCCTTAGGGAACTTGCCTTTTTAAATAAGGGTATCCGTATTACCATTGAAGATAAAAGGGAAGAACATAAAGCAATAGAAAGTTTCCATTTTGAAGGCGGAATTATTGAATTTGTTGAGTTTTTAAATAAAAACAAAGTGCTTCTTTTAGAAAAACCTCTTTATTTTGAAGGAATGAAGGGTACCAGTACGGTTGAAGTTGCTATGCAGTATAACGATGGTTATAATGAAACTGTTTATACTTATGCAAATAACATTCAGACCCATGAAGGCGGAACCCATTTAACAGGTTTCAGAAATGCTTTAACAAAGATTATAAATGAATATGCAAGAAAGTATAAACTTTTAAAGGAAAGCGAACAAAACCTTTCAGGCGAAGATGTTCGTGAAGGTTTAACTGCTATTGTTTCGGTTAAGTTAGAAGAACCTCAGTTCGAAGGTCAGACTAAAACAAAACTTGGCAACAGTGAAATAAGGACTGTTACTGAAGCAATCGTTTCGGAAAAACTTGAAGCATTTTTAGAAGAAAATCCTTCTGTAGCAAAGGGCATTATTGAAAAATGTTTAATGGCTTCCCGCGCAAGAGAAGCCGCAAGAAAAGCAAGGGAATTAACAAGAAGAAAATCAAGCCTTGATAGTTTTTCACTTCCCGGCAAACTTGCTGACTGTTCTGAAAAAGACCCTACAAAGTGCGAAATCTTTATCGTAGAAGGTGATTCTGCAGGCGGTAGTGCTAAAGAGGGCAGGGATAGAAAAACACAGGCAATTCTTCCTTTAAGAGGCAAGATTCTTAATGTTGAAAAAACTCGCCTTGATAAAATGCTTCAGAATAACGAAATCCGTTCAATGATAACTGCCTTTGGCGCAGGTATTGATGTTGAGTTTGATGAAAGTAAATTGCGTTATCACAAGATTATTTGTATGACCGATGCTGATGTTGACGGTTCACATATCCGTACACTTTTATTAACTTTCTTCTTCCGCCATATGCCACAGTTAATTACAGGCGGTTACGTTTATGCGGCACAACCACCTCTTTTTAAAGTTACTATGACAAGAACAAAACAGGTGCATTACTGCTATTCTGATGTTGAATTAAACGAGTTTCTTGATTCTATAAACAGGCAGAACTATGAAGTAAGCCGTTATAAAGGTCTTGGTGAAATGAGCTCGGAACAGCTTTTTGAAACCACTATGAATCCTGAAACACGTATCTTAAAGCGCATCACTATGAAGGATGCTATTGCTGCCGATCAGATATTCACCGTTTTAATGGGTGATGAGGTTGAGCCAAGGCGCCAGTTTATTGAAGAAAATGCACGCCTTGTTTCTGATGATGAGCTTGATATTTAAGGAAGTGAAAATTTATGGAACAAAATAATAGAATTATTGATATAGATATTGAATCCGAAGTAAAAAAATCCTTTATATCCTACGCAATGGCAGTTAATATCAGCCGTGCGCTGCCTGATGTGCGCGATGGTTTAAAACCTGTTCATCGCAGAATTCTTTATTCGATGTACGAATCTGGATATACCTTTGATAAGCCTACAAGGAAAAGTGCCCGTATCGTTGGTGACGTTATGGGTAAATACCATCCCCATGGCGATTCATCAATTTATGATGCGTTAGTTCGTCTTGCACAGCCCTTTTCTATCCGTTATACCCTTGCTTACGGTCAAGGTAACTTTGGTACGGTTGATGGCGATCCTGCAGCAGCTTCGCGTTATACTGAAGCAAAACTTTCCAAAATCGCAGGCGAACTTTTAGCAGATATTGATAAGGAAACCGTTGATTTTTATCCAAACTTTGATGAAACCGAAATGCAACCCCGCGTTTTACCATCAAGATTTCCTAACTTAATGGTAAATGGCTCTGATGGTATTGCAGTTGGTATGGCAACAAACATTCCGCCACATAATTTAAGAGAGGTTATTGACGGCGTTGTTGCATTAATCGAAAATGCTGATATTTCCATTGAAGAACTTATGGAACATATTAAGGGGCCTGATTTCCCAACTGCAGCGCAGGTTATGGGTGTAACAGGTATCCGTGATACTTATTTAACAGGCAGGGGCAGAATTGTTATCCGTGCCAAGCACGAAATCGAACAGATTACTGCTGACCGTCAAAGAATAGTTATCACAGAAATTCCTTATCAGGTTAATAAAGCAAGGCTTATTGAAAGAATTGCTGAACTTCATAAGGACAAGGCGTTTGAAGGCTTAAGTGATTTAAGGGATGAATCCAACAAGGAAGGTATGCGCATCGTTCTTGAACTAAAGAAGGATGTTAATCCACAGGTTGTTCTTAATTTCCTTTATAAGCATACACAACTTCAGGATAGCTTTGGTGCGATTATGCTTGCACTTGTTGATGGCGAACCAAGGGTGCTTAATCTTAAAGAAATGCTTTATTACTATCTTGAACATCAAAAGGAAGTTGTTACAAGAAGAACACAGTATGATCTTAATAAAGCTCTTGCAAGGGCACATCTTGTTGAAGGCTTTTTAAGGGCGCTTGATATTATTGATACTGTTATTGCGTTAATCCGTTCAAGCCAGACAACTGAAATTGCAAGAAATCGTTTAATGGAAGAACTTAACTTCTCATTAGAACAGGCAAAGAGCATTCTTGATATGCGTCTTCAGCGCTTAACAGGTCTTGAAAAAGAAAAACTTCAGCAGGAATTTGATGAATTACAAAAGAATATTGCATATTTCCGCGCTATTCTTGCTTCACCACAGATGGTGCTTGATATTATTAAAGAAGAACTTCTTGTAATTAAGGATAAATACGGTGATGACCGCAGAACCGAAATTACATTCAGTTCTGATGAAATTGACCTTGAATCCTTAATTCAGCAGGAAGATATGGTTGTTACCATGACTCATTTTGGCTACATTAAGCGCGTTCCTGCAGATACTTATCGCGCACAGAACCGCGGTGGTAAAGGTATTACGGGTATCACCACAAGGGATGAAGATTTTGTTGAAAGAGTGCTTGTTTCAAATACCCACACAGATATTCTTTTCTTTACCACAAAGGGAAGGGTATTCCAGTTAAGGTGCTATCAGATTCCTGAAGCAGGAAGAACTGCAAAGGGCAGCGCTATAGTAAACCTTCTTAACCTTGATGGCGGTGAAAAGGTAACAACAGTTATTGCGCTTCCTGAAGGCGAAGAAAACCGCCAGAATATGAATCTTGTTATGGCAACAAGGCAGGGCTTTATTAAAAAGACGGCATTAAGCGAATATAATATCCGCAAAAACGGCCTTATCGCCATTGTTCTTCGTGAAGGCGATGAACTTGTTAATGTTGAACTTTCTAACGGCGAAAATGATGTTTTGCTTGCAACTAATAAAGGTAAGGCTATTCGTTTTGAAGAAAGACTTGTGCGTAATATGAGCCGTGCCACAATGGGTGTAACAGCAATTAATCTTCAGGATGATGATTATGTTGTTAATATGGCTGTAATTAAGGATAAATGCGAGATTCTTACAATTACAGAAAATGGTTACGGTAAGCGTACAGATGTAGATGAATATCGTGTAACCGGAAGAAATTGCAAGGGTATTATTACTCATAATATTAATGAACTTACAGGTAATATTGTTGATATGGCTGCAGTTAACGGCGAAGAAGATATCATGCTTATTACTAATGATGGTATTATTATAAGAACAAAGATTAATCAGATTCGTACTATGGGCAGAAGTACACAAGGCGTAAGAGTAATGCGTGTTAAGGAAGGCGTCAAGGTTGTTGCTATTGCTACAGCGCCTCATGAAGAAGATGTAGAAGTAGTTCTTGACGAAAATGGTCAACCTGTAATTCTTGAAGAAAACACCGCATCAACTGAAACAGCGGAGACTCAAGAAACCTTGTAATAGGAGATAAAGCATATGTTTAAAAAAATAATTACAATAGCAGGAAATATTTTTCTTGGAATTAATGCAGGAATGATATCTCCTTTTATGCCTATTTATCTTATACTTGCATTGGTACTTTTCCCTGAAGAACCTCTTAATGCAAACATATTGGCTGTCTTTGGCGTTATAACTGCAATAATAACATTTTTAGGTGTTTACATTTATAGTTATAAGAAAAAGCGTGAGCATGAGGGTCTTTCCCTTTGGGGTATGACGCTTAGTTTAAGTTTTGCAGTAGGCGCACTTTTAATAGCGGTAATAATGTTTATTTATGCTGCAGGGGAAGAATTCAGAATATAAAACAAAAGTTCGGAACTATTGTTCCGAACTTTTTTTATCCTTTTTATCTTTTTCGCCTTTTTTGTCCTTCTTTTCTTTTTCAGGGGTTTTTTCTGCTTTTTTATTGTTAACAGGTAAAACTACATTAACAGTATATTGGGCAGTGGTATAGTTTGCACAGGAAGCAATGGCAATTAAAAGCGCGCCTTTTATGGAATGTTCTTTAAGCTCGTTCAAAGCTTTTTTTGATGCAATTTCATACTGCTCAACAACATAATTGTAAAAAGAAATTATATCGTTGTTTACACTTTCTGCGTTTATTATACTGCTGATAGTAGGTATAGCAAACTGCCTTTTCATTAAGCAGATGATTATAAGCCTTGAAATATGCTCCTTTGAATATCGCTTTTTTATGGGAGCCGGTAATGCTTCCATTTTAACATAGTTATTTATCATTGATGGGGTAAGCGCATCTTCAGTTAAAATATAAGGCTCAAGATACTTTTGCATTAAGCTTATAACCTGATCCATATATAATTCAAAATCAGGCAACTGATCCCATCTTGGAAGCGTATGCGCCTCAACCTTTTTTATATATTCGTTTATATCTTGCATAAAAAACCGCCTTTTATAAAAATTATTTTAAAACAGTATAACATACCATTTTAAAATATGCAATAATTTTATCATATAGTATTTAAAACTATGTTCGGCTTAAACTGTAAAAATCGTTTTTTATTGCGTTTTAACTGTTAATGATGTATAATTAAAGTGCTTGAAAGATTATAATTTAAAGGAGTAAAAAAGTGCACATCTTTATTGATTTAGATGATACGATTTTGGATTTTTTAAAGGCAGAAGAAGTTGCTTTATCAAAAACACTTGAGCATTTTAACATCCCGCCTACAAAAGAAACAATACAACTCTATTCAAAAATCAATGATAGTCTTTGGAAAAAACTTGAAACAGGGGAAATGACAAGGGAACAGATTCTTTTAAAGCGATTTGAAATGCTGTTTCACGAACTTAACGCTCAAGGGGATTGCTCTCTTGTAAACGATAGATATAAGGAAAATTTATCACAAGGCCATTGGTTTATTGATGGCGCAGAAGAACTTTTACAAAGCCTTTATAAAAAACATAATTTATATATTGTTTCAAACGGAACAACAAGCGTACAAAAAGGTAGAATAAAAAGTGCCAATATAGAAAAGTATTTTGATGGCATTTTTCTTTCGCAGGATATTGGTTATAACAAGCCAAATGTGAAGTTTTTTGAAAAATGTTTTGAAAAGATACAGGATTTTGATAAAAATAACGCTATTATTTTAGGTGACAGCGTATCTTCTGATATTAAAGGCGGAATAAATGCAGGCATAAAAACCTGTTTATTTGATCCTAGAAACAAGTTTTCAGGGGATATTAAGCCGGATTATATAATTCAAAGATTAAGCGAGTTTTCAGATATTGTATGAAATACGATAAAATAGTTAAAGGAACATTTTTAGAACGCCCTAACAGGTTTATTGCCAAAGTTTTAGTTGATGGTAAAATAGAAACCTGCCATGTTTTAAACACAGGCAGATGCAAAGAACTTTTAATTAAAGGTGCAACTGTATATTTAAATGAAAGCAGTAACCCTAAACGCAAAACTAAATATGATGTTGTTAAAGTGATAAAAGGCGATAAACTAATAAATATGGATTCTATAGCGCCAAACAAAGTGGCGGAAGAATTTTATAAAAAGCAGAATCATAATGTTTTAAGAGAGGTAAAATATAAAAATTCACGGTTTGACCTTTTTCTGAATGATAATACTTTTATAGAAGTTAAGGGCGTAACGTTAGAAAAGGATAATATTGCCATGTTTCCTGATGCACCAACAGAAAGGGGCAGAAAACATATTTACGAACTTGTTGATGCTGTTAAAAACGGATATAATGCCAAAATTGTTTTTGTTATTCAATTTATTGGCGCAAAATGTTTTATTCCTAATTATAAAACAGACCCCGAATTTAAAAAGGCATTAGAATATGCAAAAGAAAACGGTGTGGAAATTTTAGCCTATGATTGTTTTGTTACAGAAGATTCTATGAAAATAAACGAAAGGGTAGAAGTATGTTTGGACTTGTTGTTGCCGATATAAATGCACTAAAAAAAGAAGATAAAAAAACATACAACTCTTTTTATTGCGGTTTGTGTTGCGCTATCGGTAAAAACTTCAATAATTTTAGCCGAATCACCCTTAATTATGATTTAACATTTTTGTATTTGTTTTTAACCTCGTATTTTGATGAAAAAACAGAAGAATCTTTAATTCGCTGTGGAATTCACCCCTTAAAAAAGAAAAATGTATATATGAACAAGTATGCAGAATATTGTGCTTGTATGAACATTCTGCTTACATATTATAAGTTTGAAGATGATGTTAATGATGAAGGTGCATTTACTGCAAAAATTGCAAAATCTGCCTTTAAAAAGCAAAAAACACTGGCGCAAGAAAAATATCCAATAAAGAATCAGGCGATTTCTGATTGCCTTAAAAGGCTGAACGATGTTGAAAAACAAGATGAACATAATGCTGATATTCCTGCAAATATATTTGGGGAACTTATGGGTATTTTGTTTGATATAAACGGTGATGATTTAAAATTAAGGGAGTTTGGTAAAGCATTAGGTAAAGTGATTTATATAATGGACGCTGTACTTGATTTTAAAAGTGATTTAAAAAAATGCAGATATAATCCTTTAATTGAAACTAAATCTCAAAATTTTCAGCAAATTTTAACAATACTTTTAAATGACTGTGTTGAAATTTATGATACAATGAATATAACAAAAAATAAAACTATAATTGATAACATATTGTTTTCTGGAATATGGTATCAGTTCAGAAAGGGAAAAACTGATGGACCCTTATAAAGTGTTGGGCGTTTCACCCAATGCCACACAGGAAGAAATATCAAAAGCATATAAAAAACTTGCAAGAAAATATCATCCGGATTTAAACCCTAACGATAAACAAGCTGCAGAAAAGATGAGCCAGATAAATCAGGCGTATGATTTAATTCGTTCAGGTAAAGGCGCAAGCGGCGGATATAGTGATTATACAAGTTATGGGCAAAACAGTTATCAGGGCAATGATATTTTTTATGCAGTGCGCAGATGTATTCAGTTAGGGCAGTATTTTGATGCCTTAAGATTACTTGATTCAATTACTGTTCGTTCAGGGCAGTGGTATTATCTTGCTTCCGTTACTCATTTTAATTTAGGTAATAAGGCAACTGCGCTTAAATATATTGAAGAAGCTATGCGTTTGGAACCTGATAATATGGAATACCGCTCCTTTTATCAACAACTTAACTATTACGGGCAGAATTATAGTGGGCGCAGAACGGTTTACGCAAATATGAATCCAAGAATCTGCACAGGCATTATTCCTGCGCTTTTATGTTGCCTTACAGGCGGAAGATGCTGGCCGTGGATATGTTGTATTTAACCAATGCATTACATTTTGCTACTGGATTAAGTTATATTAGTTTCATTGAAGATGCTTTTTAAGCATCTTTTTTTCTTGCCTATTAACGCAAAACTTGGTATAATAAAATAAATATTTATTTAAAGGAAAAAACGATGAAAGTAAATATAAAAAAGTTAAATGAAAATGCAAGAATTCCTATTTATAGTACAGAATTTTCTGCAGGGGCTGACCTTTGTGGTTTAATGGATGAGCCTGTAATTATAAAAAAGGGCGAAACCAAACTTATTAAAACAGGTATTGTTATGGAGATCCCAGTTGGATACGTTGGTTTAATTTATGCAAGAAGCGGTCTTGCCACAAAAAAAGGGCTTGCGCCTGCAAA
The DNA here is from genome assembly GCA_015069575.1 of Clostridiales bacterium. Taxonomy (GTDB): domain Bacteria; phylum Bacillota; class Clostridia; order Christensenellales; family QALW01; genus UMGS1322. The sequence goes on along the minus strand of SVIH01000005.1, from coordinate 3,676 downwards.
CAAGGTTGGCGTTATTGATAGTGACTACAGGGGCGAAATTATGGTTGCCCTTTATAACCACGGTGAACAGGATCAGGTTCTTGAAAATGGTGAGCGTATCGCACAGATTGTTATTGCGCCTTTTATTCAGGCGGATTTTGATATAAAAGAAGAATTAAACGATACTGTTCGCGGAACGGGTGGCTTTGGTTCAACAGGAACAAAGTAATATTTTATAAAATTCAGCATAAACATATAAAAAAAGTTTATAGGAGAAGGAAATGTTTTTAGAAAGATTTTGGCATCAGATTATAATTATTTTGCTTTCTTGCATACCTTTAATTGAATCACGCTATGCGATCGTTGTAGGTATGACTTTGTTTAAAGAAATCGGTATTGTGGAATTATTTATTCTTTCACAGCTTGGCGCGTTTTTTGTTGGCCTTGTTTTGCTTTTATTATTAAAACCTGTGTTCAAATGGATGAAAAACACTAAGGTTTTTAAAAATTTAGTTGAAACACTTGAAAACCATGGCAAGAAGAAGGGCGAAAAACTTCAGGGCAAAATTGATAATTCAAAAAACAAAAATGCTAAGGTCTGGGCTTCAGTTATAGGCGTATTTTTATTTGTTGCAATTCCCTTGCCCGGTACAGGTGTTTGGACAGGAAGCCTTGTTGCAACACTTTTAGATATAAGATTTAAATACGCATTTCCTGCAGTTTGCTTAGGCAGTGTTGTTGCAACCTTAATAATGGTTCTTGTTGGCGGTGCATTTATGACTGCACCCGATTGGTTAGCGCAATGGTTAATATAACCGGCACAGTTGAAGGCATAATTTACCGTAACGATGAAAACGGTTATACAGTATTTGTGCTTTCAACAACAGATAATTTTGAAACTGTTACAGGCACCTTCCCATTAATCAGGGAAGGTGATTTTATAACTGTGTTCGGGCTTTATGTTGAACATGAGGTTTACGGAACACAGTTTAAAGCCACAAGTTATGAAATGGCTACCCCTAAAAGCATTGATGAGATTGAAATATATCTTTCTTCGGGGATTATAAAAGGAATAGGTCCTAAAACTGCAAGGGATATTGTTGATTATTTTGGAACGTCTGCCCTTGATATTATAGAAAAAACTCCGGAAAAACTTCGTCTTGTGCAAGGTATAGGCGCAAAAAAACTTGAAATAATCAAAGAATCTTATATGGAAATTGCAGATGCAAAAAGGGCAGTAATGTTTTTGCAAAAATACGGTGTAAACGCAAAAACGGCATTAAAGATTTTTTCTTGTTATGCGGACCAAACCGTTGAAAAAATTCAGGAAAATCCCTATCGGCTTGTAAGCGATGTTGATGGAATAGGCTTTCTTACTGCTGATAAAATAGCAGGGGAAATGGGCATTGAAAAAAATTCAAAGTTCAGAATAAATGCAGGTATTATTCATTGTTTGAACGAAGCAGGTGCTGAAGGCCATACATATTTACCTGAAACTGTGCTGATTAATAGAACTGCCTATGCTTTAGAAATAGACGAAAAACTTATTAAAGAACAGCTTTTGCCTTTAGCAAGTGAACAAACAATAATTATGCGGGATATTGAAGGGGTAAAATGCGTTTACCACCCAAGTTTCTTTTATGCCGAAGCCATTGTTGCAGGGAATTTAATTCAACTTGCAAAATCAATAGAAGGCGAAAAAGAAACAACAATAAATAACGAAATTGATGCATATGAAAAAACAAAAAAAATTACTCTTGCAAAGAATCAGAGAGAAGCAGTTATAAGCGCATTAAATAACGGAATAACTGTAATTACAGGCGGGCCCGGAACAGGCAAAACCACTGCACTTGATTGCATTTTGCATCTTTTTAGAAAAAGAGGCGTTGAAATTGCTTTGGCAGCACCTACAGGCAGGGCTGCAAAAAGAATGGCAAATGCAACAGGCGAAGATGCCAAAACAATTCATCGTTTGCTTGAATACACAAGGCTTGATGAAGGCGGTTTTGTTTTTAAAAGAAACAAAGATAACCCCATTAATGCAAGCGTTTGCATAGTTGATGAAGCAAGTATGATAGATATATTTTTAATGCAGGCATTACTTGAGGGCTTAAAAAAAGGCACAAGGCTTATTCTTGTTGGTGATTCGGACCAACTTGCGTCAGTTGGCGCAGGTAATGTTTTAGGGGATATTATAGCGTCAGAAACATTTTTAACAGTTCGTCTTAACAAGATTTTCCGTCAGGCTGAAGAAAGCGCTATTATAACTAATGCTCATAAAATAAACAACGGAATCAATCCTGTTGTAAATATTAAGGGCGGCGATTTCTTCCTTGATAGAAGAATAAGCGAAAACGAAATCTGCTTAACTGTGGTTGACCTTGTTAAAAACCGCTTACCTAATAAATATGGTGTTTCACCATTTTTGGATATTCAGGTTTTAACGCCTGTAAAAAAAGGCGCAACAGGTGTGTTTAATTTGAATAAAATTCTTCAGCAAGCATTGAATCCTGCTGAAAAAAATAAAAAGGAACATATATTTGGTGAAAATATTTTCCGCGTAGGCGATAAGGTAATGCAGATACGCAATAATTACGATCGCTTATGGCAACTAAAGGAACGCTTTGGTAACTTTGTTGAAGGTACGGGAGTTTTTAACGGTGATAGCGGCATAATCAAAAATATTGATGTGCTTTCAAAAGAACTTGTTGTTCATTTTGATGATGGCAGAATTTCTGTATATAATTTTGCTGATCTGGAAGAACTTACCCTTTCCTATGCTATAAGTGTACACAAAAGTCAGGGTTGTGAATTTCCTATTGTTGTAATGCCTTTGCCTGTGAATAATATCCGTATTATGACAAGGAATCTGCTTTATACCGCTGTAACAAGGGCAAAAAAATTAGTAGTTTTATGTGGGAACGAGAATACCATAAATTATGCCGTTAACAATATTGACACACAAAAAAGGTATTCAGCGCTTGATATAAGGCTAAAAAGCGCCAAAAACCTACTTTAATCGCTAATTTTTTAACTATTTGTGAAAATTTTTCAATCTTTTTTAGAAAAAAAGGTTGCATTTGATTTTCCGTTGATGTATAATAGAAATGTTGACGAATAAAGTTTTTAATGGAATTATGAAGAATGCCTTAAACCGAAACTTGATTGTGGATCTCATTTATCCGTAATACTTTACGTTAAACAAAAAATTAAATGGGGGACATATTCATGTACGAAGACAAGACTTTAGTCTGCAAAGACTGTGGCAAGGAATTTGTTTTCACCGCAGGTGAACAGGAATTCTATGCTGAAAAAGGTCTCAAAAACGAACCCGGCCGTTGCCGTGAATGCCGTCAGGCAAAGCGTAACGCAAGCCGCGGTCCAAGAGAGATGTTTGACGCAGTTTGTGCAGAATGCGGTAAGGCAACACAGGTACCATTCCAACCTAAAGAAGACAGACCTGTTTACTGTGATGAATGCTATAAGGCACATCGTTCATAATTTTTAAACCGCAAAGTAAAACGCTGTTCAGGTGATCAGCGTTTTTTATTTTTAAAAAAAACCCACTGAAAAAATGAAGTGAACCCCAAAGTTTAGACAAAATTAAATATTAAATTGCTTGTGAATGAGTTCGGTATTGTACCGGACTCATTCCTTTTAGTTTTAAGGAAATTCTTTCGTTGTTGTAGTAATAAAT
>SVIH01000017.1 GCA_015069575.1 Clostridiales bacterium | reverse complement strand
ATAATAAGTCATAACAAGTTGAAACGAGTTGTTTGCGAAAAACCCTATATTTACAGGACTTTTAGAGAATTTTATTAACACCTAACAATTATTGATAATAATTCACATAATATTAGTTGTCAAATAATAATTTTACCTGTTTTATTTTCGCCATTTGCTAAAAGAACTGCCCAGTTATCGTTTGCAACGTTTGCTTCATCTATCTGGGTAGTAATAGTTTTTGCTTCACCGGGAGCAATAGTATTCCACACATTGTTTCCACCAAGAGTGCTCCAGCCAGCAGTCCTTACCTGCAAGCCAAGAGTGATATTTTCTGTGCCGGCGTTATAAACTGTAACCTCTGCTTTATTGCCGTTAAGACAGAAATTAAACTGATCCTTTTTATTTATAAAAAGATTACTATCTGATTTATATTCAACCTGTACACCGTAAAGTGTTGTATCAGTGGAATCAGGATTTGTTACTGTTGCGCCACCGGTTCCAAACCAAGTTGAGAATGGATTAAGTTCACAGGTTGCATCCTGAATAAGATTTTCGCCATATGTATCGCCTGTTTTCTTCATTAAAACAACGCTATCAAAATCAAGATCCCAGTTATCTGTTTGTGCAGAACCTGTTTGAATTCTGAAATATGCGCTTTCATTATTGGTTATATTAGCTGTGCCTGTAATGCTGATTTCACCTGAAATAAGTGTCCACTGACCATCTGTAATAGTTTTTTCAGTTTGCGGATATTTGCCATCAGCAACAATAATTAAACGAACCGCTTTATTTTCAGTGTTATTAGGAATTCTTACCCAAGCAGATAAATAATATGTGCCATCGCCTGATGCTTTAAGCGCATCGCCAAGATACTGTCTGGGACCTGAGTTCTGATTGCCTCTGCCGGAAACGTGCATATAGCCGCCTTCTCTTACAGGAGCTTCAGGTTCAGCAAGAATAAGAGTTGCAGTAAACACTGCGCCTAAGATAATTGCAATACTTAAAACTAAGGATAATATTTTTTTCATAAAAATTCCTCCTTAAAATAATTTATCTACAATTGCTTTAATAAAATCAAAGCATTGTTTTACATTTTCTAATGATGGCTTACCGTTATCGTAGGAATATTCAACGGTTAAAGTATCAGCCTTGCCTGTTTCAACTGAAAGTTTAACTAATTCATTCCAATCATAACTATCTTCGCCCATCATTGTTGCAGCGGCTGTTTTTACATGATAAGGTTTAAGGTGCACTATCATTGAACGACCCGGATATTTTTTAAGATAGTGTACGCTGTTTCCGCCGCCTGCTTCACAGTTGCCTGTATCAAGAACCATTTGGAAATCTTCAGGGGTATTGCTTAAAACTCTATCCCAGAAGTTAACGCCGTCAACAACCGCAAAATCTGTGTAGTGTGTGTGATATCCGATTTCAAAGCCTTCAGCCTTTGCCTTTTCATAGGCTTTATGCATTATATCAATGAAGCCCGGCACCTTTGAGCGTTTATCAAGATCTTGCGGAGGTGCTGAACCGATAATAACGCGGTTTGTACCTAATGTTTTACAAAACTCTAATGTTTTATCAATGTTTTCAGGCAAAATATCAGGCCAGTTTACATTGTGTGCAACGCAAGTTACGCCTGCTTCATCAAGCCATTTTTTAAGGTCTTGCGCTGCAGGAATTTCGCCATAATGAAAGAACTCAATACCTTCGTATCCCAATTTTGCAACTTCTTTAATTGCCTTTTCGGCATCTTTCATAAAAACATCTCTTACAGAATACATCTGCAAGCTTATTACAGGTTTTTTCATTAATTAAACACCTCGTCAATAATTTTTTCAAGGTAAATTTTTGATTCTCTAATCTGCTTATTTCTTTCTTCACCGTAAGGAATTTCCCGTTCAATAAGGATATCACCATCGTAACCATTTTCTTTTAACTTAGTGATTAACGCTTTAAAATCTACCTTGCCCTGACCAATCTGCATTTCCTTACCTTTAGGATTACCAAAGGTTGCAGGAACTGCGTCTTTTGCGTGCATACCAAATACGCGGCATCCAAGAAGGTCCATAGCGTCCAAAGGATTGCCCCTGCCGTTTATATAAAGGTTTGCAGGGTCAAAGTTTACGCCAACATTATCTAAACCGATATCCTTAATCATTAAAGATAAGGTAAGGGGTAATTCTTCGCCTGTTTCAAAGGAAAATTTCTGTCCCCTTTTTTGTAATTCAAGGCAAAGTTCCTTTAAAGCCGCAACGATTGCCACATGGGTTGGATGATTTGGGTCATCAGGAAGATAGCCTGCGTGAGTTGTAACAAGGTCAATACCCAACTTATGTGCAAATTCTGCGCCGCGCTTTAAATCGTTTAATCTTCTATCGCGAAGCCAATCAGGTACTAAACCAAGGCTTTGATACATTTCGGGATATCCCCAGTTTGCAACCCCTGACCAACCGCACCAGAAAGAAACTGCTTTAAAATCAATTTCTTCCAAAAGGGCTTTTAAATCCCTTGCGTTTTCATCGGTATAAAAATCGGGGTTCCACATTACAAGCTGACCAAAATCAAAGCCGTTTTTCTTTGCATCTGTAATGATTTCGCGGTAATTATCCGTAATATTTATAAGTACGCCGACTTTCATTATTAGTCCTCCCTGATTTCAACAGGAGCGCCGTTTTCTTTGGCGCTTGCTTCCTGTGCACGCATAATTCTTATAACCTTTTTGGATTCTTCAGGTTTATTCATGCGGGGAATCTGATTTGTTTTAATGCAGTTTGCAAAATATTCGATTTCATTACGGGCTGTACTTGTATTCATAACAACTGTGCCTGTTAAATCAGTTACAGTACCATCATTACCAACGGCAACAAGAGTGTTTCTTTCGCTTGCGCGTTCATTATATATATAGCCGTTTTCAAAGTTAATACGCATACTGCGAACAACATGGCGGTTTACAGGGAAGCCCCAATCACACCAGGAATGAACGTAAAGTCCGTTATCATAAATATGGTTTGCTGAAATGGATTCATATCCTTCACCATCGTGGCGTTCAACAGCAACTGTGCTTACATATTTAGGCATACCAAAGTACCAATTCATAAGGTCAATGTTATGTGCCTGAAGATCGAGCATACAACCGCCTGATTTGTTTGCATCAAGGAACCAATTTTCAAAACCCCAATCAGGTCTTGCACCTGTTGATGTAAAGAATGCTGAAACCGGCTTACCGAATTTCTGTTCCTGAATAAATCTGCGGAAAATTTCCATAGGTGCTGCAAAACGGCAACAATGTGCAACCATAAACTTTTTACCTGTCCTTTTAGCACATTCAAGCATCTTGTCACATTCTTCTTCAGTTAAAGCCATTGGCTTTTCAACCATAACGTTGAAGCCTGCTTCCATACATTTAATTGCAAGCTCTGCGTGAAGATATGTAGGAACTGCTAAATCAATAAGATCCAAATCTTTTTCGTTTGCAATAAGATCGTCAATATTTGTATAGGTTTTTGCCCCATCAACATCTTCTAACTTTTCAGGACGAACGTCACAAACTGCAACCAAAGTTATGTCTGATCCTTCTTCTTTTAAGATACGGTAGCCGTTTCTGTGAACGCCACCGATGTAACCGTTACCAACTAATGCTGCTTTAAACATAATAAAATCTCCTTATATAATTATGTGTTTTTTATTCTTATAAAAAGTATAATACACATTTTCTTCTATTTCAAGACAAATGTATATTAATTTTGGACAAATATTGCACTAATATATGTAAAAAAAGGTCAGGTATGTTAACCTGACCAATTTTTGTTAATTACATTCTGCTTCTAAAGGACCTGCAAGTTCTTTATGATAGAAAAGTTTGCCGGGAAGTGTTGGAATATAGCTTGAAGTTATCCATCTTGTTGGGCCGTATCTTAAGGTCATCCAGAAGGAAAGACCCTGCCACTGCATACCGCGTGAAAGGATACCATCGCATCCGCCGATAGCATAATCAGCCTGAAGGAAAAGGCCGGGGCCGATTGTGTTAGCGCGTGTTGGAACAAGTGTTGTTCTTGATTTAAAGCTTGTTAAAGCGTTCTGTTCAATAGTTAAAGGATGAAGTTTTGCGCCAACACGGTGTGTTTGCTTTTTCCATTCTTCATCACTTTCAAATTCTTCTGCAAAATGAGGTTCCCAGAAAGCAATATGGCAAACACGGCCAATACCGTAAACAAGAATTAATTTTGCGCCTTCTGCCTTTAATGCAGCAATTTTTCCTGCATAAGTGGGAAGATTATCCTTTGTTGCAAAGTTGCGCTGTTCTTTAGGCACAGTAAGTTCACCCAAAGGATTAAAAAGAGCCTGTTCCATTGAATACTGGAATGAAGCCTTTTCGCTTGCAGAAAGCGTGTTACCATCTTTATCTGCCCATTCATCCATATTAAAAGTTGTAACATGATCAGCAGAAACATTCCATGCTTTAAGGAAATAAACTACCCATTTATACATTCCCATTGGTCCAACAGGAAGAATAAATGCCGCTTTTTGACCTGCATCCCTTGTTTCCTTAATCTTTAATGCGATTTCGTGACCCATGTATACATCAAATTCTTCTAAATTCTGGCACCGAACGGGATTAAAATCCTTATTCCAGAAAGCCTGTCTTTCCTCAACATTTTCAGGTGTACCAACACAGGCATCAATTTTTGCCATATCCCATCCCTTTGGGAAGAAATTCTCAAGCAATGAGCCTTCAACGGTGTCCATAAAATTCATAATACAATCCGCCTTTCATTATAGTTTTATTGATTTTCTTTTATACTCTTTCATCATCTGTGAAAGTTGTTTTTTATTTTTCATACCGTCAATAGAATTTTCCGAAAACAAATTACACGCGCCTGCGCAAGAAGCAAATTCCAGAATTTCTTTGTCGGTAAAATTATTGTTTATTGCATACAGGCAACCTGCCGCAAAAGCATCGCCTGCACCTGTTGAATTCTTTATTTTTTCATTTGGGATATCAAGAGAAGGCACCATTGTAAATTCACCACCGGAACTTAAACAAAATGACACATCCCTTGTATGAACAATAACCTTATCCCTAACGCCAACTTTTATTGCCTTGTTCATTGCACTTTTAATATTGAACATATTAAGAGTTCCATCAGGATTTTTTGCCTTTAAATTAAAACAAGAACAGCATTGAGATTCATTACATATAAAGTAGTTCACATATTTTAAAACAGAAACAACATCCCTTGACCAATCTGCCTTATTTTTATTTGCTATATCAACAGAAACCTTAATACCCTTTTTTTGAGCATTATGTAAAAACCTTGCCATTTTAGTTCCGTAAACTTCATCAGGTTCTTCAAACTTATCAAGCAGAAGCAAATATCCTACATGCAAGATATTGCATTGAAGTTGCGTTATATCAATATGTTCAGGGCCAAACAAACTATTGGCGCCTTTAGAATAAAAGAATGTTTTATCACCTTTTAAATCAGCCATTACTTCGCAAAAGCCTGTACTTGAATTAGAAAGCACGGTAATTGGACTTGTATTGATATTATACTGCTTTAAAACTGCGCTTACATATCTGCCACCCTCATCATCACCGATACAGCCCCAAACCGATATTGGTATTGCCCTATCGATCTTTGCAAGGTTTACTGCAGTACAAGGCACGCATCCGCCAACAGACTGTTCACAGCCAACTATATGCGCAAGGGTTCCCATTTGTGGAAAATAATCAATTACATTTACCTTATCAACTAAAATATCACCTGCAAATGCAATGCTTTTTCTTTCGCCAAGCAAAAGATAATCTACAGAAACGCCAAATATACTTGCAAGTTTAGGTAAAACAGTAATTTCAGGCAATGTTTCTGAATTTTCCCACTTGCTTATAGTTTTGTTAGAAAAGCCTAAATTTTCTGCTAATTTTTGTTGCGTTAATCCGGCTTTCTTTCTTAATTTTGCAAGGGTTTCGCCAAAAATTTTATATTCCATAAACTGCGCCCCTTTTAATTACTTTATATTAATTATAATCTAAAAAACTTTGCTTTTCAACCCCTTATTAATGGAAGTTTACTGTGTTTTTGCCATTGTTTTACTGTTTTTTCTCAATTTATGAGAATATTATAGTATTTAAATGGGTTTAACCATATTTTTTTCATATAATTCTCCTTTTTAAATGCTATATTCGCAAAAATTCTCATTATCGTAGAATTTATTTGTTATTTGAAAACAGATTCTATCTTTTGGGTATTGACTGTATTAAAATTTAATGTAATAATTAATTTATAAATTTAATTTTTTGGAGGAATTAATGAAAAAATTTCTTGCAGTTCTGATTCTTGTTGTTTTAAGTTTGTCTTGTTTCATTTCAGTTTGCGCTGATGAAGAAGACGACAGCAATATTATTGACAGCGCCAACTCAGGCTTTGAAAATGTTACAAATATTGAAGATACAAAGTGGTTCAGATTAATTGATTCCTTTGGTGATTCAAAGAAAAAGGACTTTACTGATATAACAATAAAAACTGACGGCGGTAACACAGGTAGCAATTACCTTTCAATGACCGCTAATAAATCATGGTTCAGCCCATCTATAAATCTTTACCCGTTTTTTAAAGAGGCAGGGCCCGGCGAATATATGTTAACCTATTATATCCGTTGTGAAAAAAAGGTACCTGAAAGTTTCATGGTGCGTGGGTTGAAATCTGACCTTGAAGTTAAAGAAGATGATGAAGATACAGGCTATTTCCCCGACCTTCAGGACAGAGGTAACAGCAATTACTATAGAAGCCATTCCGGTACTCTTACCGATAACGGCGGATGGTTCTTCTTTGAATCTGACATCTTTGAAGTTACTGAAGAAAGTCTTTCACAAGACCATAATTGGTGGTTTGTTCTTGGAAGTATGGTTAACAGCACTTTCACTGTTGATATTGACGATTTTCGTATAATTTCAGCAGATGATTATGTTAGCCCTTATGCCATAAAAGATACTGAAATTTCATATCTTAGTTCTGACGTTATTGAAAATGCTTTTAAGGTAACAGTTCCCCAAAAAACAGATGCACCTAGTGCAACAAACACACCAACTCAAACCGATGCCCCAACCCCAACCGTTACTGAAAAAACAGATATTACCCTTTACGTTTGTTTAGGAATTGGCGCTTTAGCAGTTTTAGTTGCAGTTCCCATTTTAATTATTAAAAAGAAAAAGAAATAATAAAGATAAAAAAATCCGTTGCAAATAAGCAACGGATTTTTATTTTATTCGTTTTCAGTTTTTTTACGTTCTTTATGCGCCGCATTAATAACAAACTGGAATCCAACAAGCACAACCAACATAATAACTGCAAACAGTATAAAACCATATTTATAACTACCTGAAGCATCATAAAAGCCATTGATAATAGGCGCGCCTAATGCAAAACCTGCGGTATTTACCGCTGCAAAAACGCTCATTGTTTTATTAAAAGATTTCTGCCCAAAAAGATCTGATGCATAAAGAGGAATAAGAACGGTTTCCATAGGTATTGCAAAAGCACCGAAAATAGCATATAAAAGTGAAAGTATCTTTCCAACAGGGGTGTTCGTTACAGCCGTTAAAAAAAGCATAGATAAAACACCTGTAGCCGAACAAACGATAATTGTTGTTCTTAACCCGAACTTATCATATAAAAAGCCTGTTAAGAATTTTGAAAAAGCAAGGGCAAACAAATTTATACTTAATGCCGTTGCCACAAAATCCGTATCAACGCCAACATCCTTAATATGCGTTGCGGCTGAACCGCTCATGCCCTGCAGGGCAACGCCTGAAAGGAAAATTAAAATTATCGTTAAGTAAAAATAAGGTTTTTTAAGTGCTTCAGCATATTCAATACCCTGCCAGGAAATCGTACGCTTTTTGTTTGATGATTTGCCAAGTTCTTCATTAATAGGCTGTGGTGGGCTTTCTTTAAACAATGGTAAAACCACAATAGCCGCCACAAGAGTTACTGCTGCGCAAAGCAAATATGAGTCCTTATAGCCAAGCGGGTTGTTTTCCTGAAAGATTATCGGTGCAAGAACCTGTGTTGCCACTGCACCGCCCAGGCCTGATGCTGCAAGCACGAAGCCCATTACAGCGCCCCTGCCCTTATCAAACCATTTGTTTACAACGTTTCCAACCATAGCAGTTGTAGTTAACGCAAGGCCCACGCCTAATAAAAAGCTACCAATAAAAAAGATAGGTGCATTTGGTGCAATTGAAAAAATAACTGATGCAACTGTTACTGCAATAAAACCTGCCGCAATCATCTTTTTTGTGCCAAACTTTAATATAAGTTTAGCAAAGAACAAGTTTACCAAAGCCGTTGAAAGATATCTTATTGTATCGTTTAACGAAAACACGGCTCTTTTAATATTAAGCCCTTCTGAAACAGGGCCTATATACAGGCTTTTTGCAGAATTACAAAAGCCAAGGCAAACAAATACCATTAAGGTACATATTGCTGCAATCACCCATTTATATTCAAATTTTTTATTATTCATATAAGATTACATCTCCTTATGAATTCATAATACATTATTTTATTATACTTTTTTATATCTCTTTTGTAAATCTATGATTTGTAGAATTTTCGCAAAAAAAGCGTTCTATTTTGAACGCTTAAATATCCGTTGTTTGATTTTTGCCAAACATCTTATAATTTTTTTATAAAAAATTCTTATAAAATGTAGTTTTACAGTTAACACACTGTAAATTTTATACAAAAGGTTATTAACACTTATATATAAGTTACCCCTGTACACACCATCTAAAATACCGATGATATTCTCATCTTTAATATCCGTTTCGCTAAATTCACAGTTATCACCGCGGATTATATATTTATTTTCTTTTATGTCTATTATACGATGAAGCACATAATCGTCACCCCGCCTGTATAATGGCACATCATATTTTTTTAGCTGTTTTGGTTTTGAAATTATAACTGCATTATCTTTGCGGTTTCTTAAAAGAGGAAACATACTTAGCCCAACAGTTGTTGCTATATATACGCCCTCAACAGACAGCATTTCTTCAATATTACCTTTAATCATTAAAAAAACCTGCCTTTTCAAATTGCCTGATTATATTTTCAACATCTTTTAAGGCAACTTCTTTTGAAATATAGTATTTTTTTGCAATTGAATCAACTATATGTTCTACGGATTTGTTCTTTTTTAAAAGCAAAAAAACAAAAGCAGCGGTATCGTTCAATTTAACCATACCGTGAAAATCTTTGCTTAATTGGTTTACAGCAACTATGAAATTTTTATTTTGAACTTTTCTTAACCTAAGATCCTTATTTAATTTCATAATTTTGCTCCTTTAATTTTATTTTATCACAGTAAAAATATTTTTGCAACAACCATAAAGACATTCTTTGAAAATTTTATTTTGTATAAATTCCCAAAAAATCAGCCAAACTTTTATTTGCACCGCTACATAAAAAAGCGGAGGGATTTTATGCAATATTCGGGCAAAGTAAAAATATGCGGTGTAGATACTTCAAAGCTTCCTAAATTAAAATCAAAAGAAGCCGTTGATTTAATGAAAAAAATTAAAAACGGTGATGAATGTGCCAAAGAAAAATTTATATATTGTAATCTTCGCCTTGTTCTTTCGGTGGTGCAAAGATTTTTAGGGCGTTCAGAAAATCCTGACGATCTTTTTCAGGTGGGTTGCATAGGTTTAATCAAGGCTGTTAAAAACTTTGATTTAAGCCACAATGTTAAGTTTTCAACTTATGCCGTACCCATGATAATTGGGGAAATTCGAAGATTTTTACGCGATAACAACAGTATCAGGGTAAGCCGTTCTATGCGGGATCTTGCATACCGCGCATTAACTATGCGTGAAAACCTTGCTAACCAATATAATCGTGAAATAACTAATGAAGAATTAGCAAAGGCTTTAGATGTTCCGTTGTTTGATATGGAAACTGCCCTTGAAGCAGTTACCGAACCTGTTTCTATTTTTGAGCCTGTTTTTAAAGACGGTTCTGATCAGGTTTTTGTTGTTGATCAAATAAGTGACAATAGCCAGAGCGACAAAAAATGGACAGAGAGAATTGCTTTGAAGGAAGCATTGACAAAACTTGATAAAAGGGAATATAATATAATAAAAATGCGTTATTTTTTAGGCAAAACACAAATGGAAATAGCAAATTCTATCGGTATTTCGCAAGCGCAGGTATCCCGGCTTGAAAAAGGAGCCCTGGAACGCATGAAAAAACTTATGTAACCAAAAAGGAAGTTAGTTTTATGAAGTATATCCCTAATATTTTATCATTCTTGCGTCTTTTATTATGCCCTGTTTTTGTTTGGGGCTTTTTTAACCTTTCTCCTGTTTGGGCGTTTGGTGTTTTTGCATTTGCATCTGTTTTAGATATTATAGACGGGTTTGTTGCAAGAAAATTTAACTGCATTACCGTTTTAGGCAAGATTCTTGACCCTGTTGCAGATAAGATGTTGCAACTTTCTGCCGTTGTTTGCTTTACCATTAACGGTGTTTTGCATTGGCTTGTGATTTTTGTTTTAGGATTAAAGGAATTAACAATGCTTATTGGCGGTGCTATTATTTCTAAAAAGCGTAATGATATGGTTTATTCCAATAAATTCGGAAAAATTGCTTCCTTTATGACAAGCTTTTCCCTTTGCACTTTGTTTTTTATAAACGATTTTCTTGCCCCCTTTAAAACAGCAATTTATGTTCTTTTGTACTTATCAGTTATTTTAAGCATTATAGCAATGGTGCAATACGGATTAATTACCGTCTTTGGTAAAGGCGAACAGGCTGAAATAAAAACAGAAAAAAGCGAAACTTAGGTTTCGCTTAAAAATATATACATAGGTTATAAATATGTTTAAAATTGATAACGAATTAAAAAATGCTAATACTCCTCGCACAGTAAGATTTACCGAGCCTTTATTTGAAAAACTCAATTCCGTTGCGCAGCAAAATGGTATTTCTTTTAATTTATTAGTACTTCAATGTTGCAAATATGCACTTGATAATATGAAAAAAGAATAATAATTCAGTTGCAAAATTATTTACCTTATAGTATAATAGTTTTATCTTAATATTGTTGCTGTGACGAAGAGGAGTAAAAACGGCTCTGCTTTTAAAGAGAAATACCCCGTTGGCTGTAAGGGTATAAAGCATCTGTTTTGAAGGTAGCTTCTGAGCATTTTAGGTGAAACTAAGTAACTTAAACGGTAAGGTGACCGTTATATCCCAAAAAGCTGCCGAAAGTTTTTTCGGAATTAAGGTGGTACCGCGTTTAAATTTAACGTCCTTTTTCAATAAAAGGGCGTTTATTTTTTTAAGGAGAGATTTTATGAAAGAAATCGCAAAACAGTATGATCCTAAACAGGTTGAGGACAGGCTTTACAAACACTGGATGGAAAAAGGCTATTTCCATGCAGAAGTAGATGAAAACAAGAAGCCTTTCTGTATAGTTATGCCCCCGCCAAACATTACAGGTCAATTACATATGGGCCACGCATTAGATAATATGATGCAGGATGCCATTATTCGTTTTAAGCGTATGCAGGGATATTCTGCCCTTTGGCTTCCCGGCACAGACCACGCAAGTATTGCAACAGAAGTTAAAATTGTTGATGCTATGGCAAAAGAAGGTCTTAAAAAAGAAGATTTAGGCAGAGAAAAGTTTTTAGAGCGCGCTTGGGCTTGGAAAAAGCAGTACGGCGGAAGAATCGTTGAACAGTTAAAGAAACTTGGTTCTTCTTGCGATTGGGAAAGAGAACGCTTTACTATGGACGAAGGCTGTTCAAAAGCAGTTACAGAAGTTTTTGTTAAACTTTACGAAAAAGGGCTTATTTATCACGGTTCACGCATTATCAACTGGTGCCCTGTTTGTAAAACTGCACTTTCCGATGCAGAAGTTGAATATGAAGAACAATCTTCACATCTTTGGCATATGCGCTACTTTACCCCTGATGGTAAAGATTCTATAACCGTTGCAACAACCCGCCCTGAAACATATATGGGCGATACGGCAGTAGCAGTTCACCCCGATGATGAAAGATATACTCATTTGGTTGGTAAAACCGTTGTTCTGCCTTTAATGAACAGGGAAATTCCTATTGTTGCAGATTCTTACGTTGAAATGGATTTCGGTTCCGGTGCAGTTAAGATTACCCCTGCCCACGACCCCAATGACTTTGAGGTTTCCCTTCGCCATAATCTTCCCGTTATCCGCGTTATGAATGATGACGGCACTATTAACGAAGAGGGCGGAATTTTTGCAGGATTAACACGAGAAGAAGCACGCGAAGAAGTTGTTAAAAAATTAACTGAATGCGGCGCTTTAATTAAAACAGAAGATTATTCACATAATGTTGGCACTTGTTACCGCTGCCACAGCGCAGTTGAACCTATTATATCAAAGCAGTGGTTCGTTAAGATGGAAAGCCTTGCAAAGCCCGCTTTGGAAGCAGTTAAAAATGGTGAAACCAACTTTGTGCCTGACAGATTTTCTAAAATTTATTATAACTGGCTTGAAAATATCCGCGATTGGTGTGTTTCCCGTCAACTTTGGTGGGGTCACAGAATTCCTGCTTACTACTGCGAAAAGTGCGGTGAAACTCATGTTGCAAAAGAAATGCCTGTAAAATGTTCAAAATGCGGTCACACCGTTTTAAATCAGGATGAAGATGTTCTGGATACCTGGTTCTCCTCTGCCCTTTGGCCTTTTTCAACTTTAGGCTGGCCTGAAAAAACAAAGGAACTTGATTACTACTATCCCACAAACGCCTTAATTACAGGCTATGATATTATCTTCTTCTGGGTAGCAAGAATGATGTTCTCAGGCATTGAGCAGATGGGCGAAGTTCCTTTTAAAACCGTTTTAATTCACGGTATTGTAAGGGATTCACAAGGCAGAAAAATGTCCAAGAGTCTTGGTAACGGTATTGACCCGTTGGAAGTTATTGATAAATACGGCGCTGATGCGTTGAGATTTTCACTTGCTTCAGGTAACTCACCCGGAAACGATATGCGTTTTTATTGGGAAAAGGTTGAAGCCTACCGTAACTTTGCAAACAAAATTTGGAACGCTTCACGCTTTGTAAAAATGAATATTGCTGACAGAAAATTACCTGATATTAAAACTATTGCTCTTGACGAAAGCGATAAGTGGATTCTTAAGAAATTTAATAATCTTGTTGAAAGTGTTACAAAGAGTTTTGATTCATACGAACTTGGTATTGCTGCACAGAGTCTTTATGATTTCATCTGGTCTGAATATTGTGACTGGTATATTGAACTTACCAAGCCCCGCCTTTATTCTGATGATGAAAATGCTAAAACCAACGCTTGCTGTGTGCTTAACTATGTACTTTCAAACACATTAAAACTTTTACACCCACTTATGCCCTTTATTACTGAAGAAATCTGGACTTCTTTACCTGATAACGAAGAAAGCATTATGATTTCTGCATGGCCTGAAGTTAACGAACAATTTAACTTTGACGACCTTAATTTTGACGTTGTTGTTGATATTATTAAAGGCGTAAGAAACCTTCGCACAGAAATGAACGTTCCACAAAATGTTAAAACTGAAATTCTTGTTTTAACAGACCGAAATATTAAACAAACAAGTGCTTATATTGAAAAACTTGCTTCTTCAAATAAGGTTACCTTTATTAATGAAAAGCCTAAAGATGAAGACAATTTTGCTTCCATCGTTTTAGGTGGCGCACAAGTTTACATTCCTATGGGCGAACTTGTTGATACTAATAAAGAAATTGAGCGTTTAACAAAAGAAAAGGCAACCATTGAAAGCGAAATCAAGCGTGCCCAAGGCAAACTCAACAATCAGGGCTTTATTGCAAAAGCACCCCAGAAACTTGTTGATGAAGAAAAAGCAAAGGTTCAAAAGTATACCGAAATGCTTGAAAAAGTTTGCGCACGTCTTAATTCCTTAGGTGAAAAGTAATGGGACTTTTGCCTACATTAAGATATAAAAGAATATATGATATTCCTTTAGAAAAACTTAACGAAATGAACATTTCGCTGGTTCTTGTTGATATGGATAACACCATTGCCCGCTGGCATAGTGATGATGTTTTACCTGAAACAGAAAAGTGGATAAATGATGTTAAAAATGCTAACATTTCTGTTGCGCTTTTAACTAATTCAAAAGGCGTTAATGCTGACAGTATTGGCAAAAAACTTGATATTCCTGTTTATAAAGGTGCAAACAAGCCTTTTAAATCAAAAGTAAAACGACTTTTGAATGTTCTTGATGTTTTGCCTTGCAACACTTTATTTGTAGGTGACCAACTTTTTACAGATATTTCCCTTGCAAACAAATTAAAAGCAAAAAGTGTTTTGTTGGAACCCTTGGATAATCGTGAATGGTGGGCTACAAAAGTATTTAACCGTACCCGCGAAAGACTTGTTTGGAGATTTTTGTTTAAATAATACCAATTTTTAGATAATTTTATATATACAAAAATATAAAAATATGCTACAATATTTAAAAAGGATGTGGAATAATTGATTAAGGAGTTAACAGATAAATTTCCGAATTTATTGGGTTATGTTATTTCAAACCCTGCTGATATTTTTTATCTTACAGGATTTTACTCTCCTGACTGCCTTTTACTTTATTCCGATGACCCTGTTTTAGTTACTGACAGCCGTTACACCGTTGCCGCAAAGCAGGCTTCATGCAGGCAGGAAATTGTAAACGACGGTTACATTTCAGGTATTATTGATATTGCAAAAAAACAAGGTCTTTCCGTTTTAGGAATTCAGGAAGATAATCTTATTGCAAGCGATTACCTTGCTTTAGAAAAAGAAGGTTTTACTTTAGAAAAAACCTTTGGCATATTTACAGTTTTGCGTTCTTCTAAAACAGAGAGCGAAGTTGATAAAATTAAAAACGCCCAAAAAATTACTGATAAAGCGTTTTTGGAAATTCTGCCTTTTATTAAAGAAGGCGTTACCGAAAAAGAAATCAGGGCAAAGTTAGAATATATTATGTTCTCGCTGGGTGCTGATGGGCTTGCCTTTGAAACTATTGTTGCATCAGGCAAAAATGGTGCCAAACCACATGCAGTGCCAAGCGACCGCAAAATTCAAAAGGGCGATTTTGTTACCATTGATTTTGGCGCAAGGCTTGATAATTACGATTCTGATATGACAAGAACCGTAGCAGTTGGTGAAATTTCACAAGAAATGGAAACCATATATAACACCGTTTTACTTGCCCACGAAAAAGGCCGTGATGCATTAAAGCCGGGCGCTAATTGTAAAGATGTTGATTCTATAGCACGCAAAGTTATTGAAGAAAGCGGATATGGTGAATATTTTACCCATTCATTAGGGCACGGCGTAGGAATTGAAATTCATGAAAGTCCCCGTCTTTCAGCAACTAGCCAGGATGTTCTTAAAGTTGGCGATATCGTTACTATTGAACCGGGAATTTACATTGAAGATTTTTGCGGTGTTCGTATTGAAAATATGTATGTTATTACCCGTGATGGTTATGAAAATTTAACTGTTTCGGATAAAAAGCTAATAAAATTATAATAATAATTAGGAGGAAACTCAAAAAATGATTACAGCAGGTGAATTCAGAAAAGGTATTACTGTAGAAATTGATGGCAACGTTTATGTTATTGTTGACTTTTTGCATGTTAAACCAGGTAAAGGCGCTGCTTTTGTACGCACAAAAATTAAAAATGTTATGACAGGTCAGGTGCTTGAACGCACTTTCAACCCTAACGAAAAGTATCCTTTAGCACACATTGAGCGTAAGGAAATGCAGTATCTTTATAATGACGAAGGTCTTTATTACTTTATGGATAATGAAACATATGAACAGATTGCTCTTGATAAAGAAGCAGTTGATTCAGCACTTCCATATCTTAAAGATAATTTAGAAGTTACAATTAAGTTCTATAAAGGCGCAGCATTCTCAGTTGATGCACCTAACTTTGTTGAATTTGAAATTATTGATGCTGAACCCGGCGTTAAAGGTGATACAGCAACAAACGTAACTAAACAAGCCACTATTGAAACAGGTTACAAAGTAAATGTTCCCCTGTTTGTAAATATCGGCGATCGCATCAGAATTGATACCCGTACAGGCGAATATATGGATCGTGTTTAATTTGGGAGGTTAGTTTAAATGTCAGTAGAACAAAAGGTTGCATACCTTAAGGGCCTTGCAGAAGGTCTTGAAATTAAGGAAGACAGCAAAGAAGGTAAACTCTTACTTGCTATCATCGATACACTTTCTTCAATAGCAGAAGAAATAGATGATCTTGATGATGAACTTGTTCAACTTGGTGAATATGTTGAAGAACTTGATACTGATTTATTAGAAGTTGAAGAATATCTTTACGATGATGACGATGACTGTGGTTGTGATTGCGATTGTGACTGCGATTGTGATTGCGATTGTGACTGTGATTGCGATTGTGACTGCGATTGCGATTGTGACTGCGACTGCGATTGTGATTGTTGTTGTGATGATGGGTTTGAGTATGAAGAATATGTTTGCCCTGCTTGCAATGAAACCATTTCTTTTTCAGGCGAATTTGATGAAGATGAATTAGTTTGCCCTAACTGCGGCGCAAAACTTGAAGAAAAATAAAAACAATAAAAAACCGATAAGCTGATGCTTATCGGTTTTTTTTACACATTAAAAACAACTGTGTGTTTTCCTAGAGGAAAGGCTTTGACTGAACCATCTGGCAAAATTAAAGTAACATTTCTTTGCGCGCTAAAAGTATAAACTGCGGTATTGCCTTCAAAATGCCATTCAACATTTATAATGCCGTAAACAGATTTAAAATCTGCTTTAAAAGAACCTATTTCTTTAATAAAAGTTGGTCTTAAAACTACATGCGAAAAGCCCGGTGTTGATTCCCTGAATCTGATTCCGCCTAAATATTCAAAGAACCAACCAACAACTGTGCCAAAGGTAGAATGATTCATACTTGCGCTGTTTTCATTGGCATCATTCAAAATACCTTTCCATGTTTCAGGCATTGTATTTAATCCTTTAATCATATTTTGCCAGGAAGGATATTTTTCCCTTGAAAGTAGTTTGAATGCTGTATCGCTATACCCGTAATCACATAAAATTCCCAGAATATATTTTGTTGCTATAAAACCTGTTGTAAGATAACCTTCACTTAACACAAGTTCATTAAGTTTTTGCGCCAATATTTTTTCCCTGTGCACAGGAACAAGCCCAAATGCAAGTGGCAAAACAATTCCTGCCTGTGACTGAGGCAAATAATCGTTTATTTCTGAATCAAAAAACTTTTTATTAAATGCATCTACTGCAGGCTGAAGTAATGATGCAAATTCATCGCTTGTTTTATAGTCGCCAAGAACTTCTGCAATATTTGCAACTGTTTTAAGCATATTGCAATAAAAACAACAAGCAAGAAAATATTTATCCAAACCCGCGCCCGTTGGCGAATAACTATCATTAAACCCATGATTTAAGTTTTCTTTAGGTAAGCCCTTGACTGCAGTTTCTGTTCTTGCGCGAGCAAACTTTACTATGCCATCATAACATTGTTCCAGCACACCTTTATCACGGTAAAACTGATAAAGTGTCCATGGAATAATATATTTTTCATCGCCCCACCCGTAAATATCAGGGTGCACTTTTCTTCCGCCATGAGTCCAACGGGCAAAGAACTCATCTGCATCTGTTAAATAACAGGCAGTAGCGCAAAACAAATGCGCATTACAAGTAATATAATCTTTTTCCCTTGTAGGACAACTTATAGGGCCGTTTAATGCGTTACTATACCATGTGCGTTGGGTTGCTTTATACAGATCATTTATTAATGAATACTCGCTTTTTATTGCTCCTGTTTTTTTAAGTGCATTATGCATAACATTCATATAGATTTCATTTATCTGTGACTTATCTTTTATTCCTTCAATACACAAATACCTGAAGCCCGTAAAGGTAAAATGAGGTTCGAATTCTTCTTCCTTTAAGCCTTTACAGGTATAAAAATCAAAATTGCGCATACAGCCAAGCGCTTTGCCATCATAAAGAGAATCACTGTTAAAGTATATAGGAGAATATGGACCAACAATAAGTTCCCCGTATTCATCAAGGCGTTCGCACATACTAATTTTTATTTCTTGCCCCTTAAATGTGTTAATAAACTTTATATAATATCTGCCTGTGCAATTTTCACCAAAATCATAAATTACGCGTGTATCCCTTGTCATTATCTTCTGCGGTGCAACGCGCCTTATAATATGAACAGGCGGATAATTTCTTAAAACAAACGGTCTTAATTCAGTTTCACTGTTTAATATATCAACATTTTGCCATAAACTATCATCAAAATCAGTACTGTTCCAATAAGGTATTTCCTTTGTTGCATCAAACCTTATTCCAAACTGAATATCATTATCTGTTATTGGCGAAAACTCACATTTCCATGTTCTGTCTGTAAATATAAATTCTTTAGTGCCATCAGTATAATCAATTTCAAGTTCTGCAAGCAACATATTCTTATGCATATATACGCTTGAACAGGATTCACTGTTAAGCCAACCGTTTGCAGTAATAGCGCCAATAACATTTTTGCCTTGTTTTATCAAAGATGTTACATCTGTTGTTCTGAATTCCTTGAACTCCTTTGATATGCCCTGCGATAAAACCTCCTCATCTGTCCTTTTTGAATTTATATACATTTCACTTTCACCTCTTGCTGAAACTGCAAGGGTTGCTTTTTCAATAGGTTTATTAACAAAAAATGTCTTTCTTAAATAAAGTGAATGTTTATAAAGCCTTGGATGTATAGGGCAAGAAAGAATGTGATTATATGCTCTTTCTATTTTCTGCCAATCTTCAGGCTCATCGTTTTCCCAAAATCCAACAGGATAATACGCTTGCCAACTATTATCTGTATATATGTTCATATCTTCACTTTTTAGTTCCCCTGTTATTGCAGAAGTAAAAAAGCGATCGTCCCCTGTTTGATATGCGCGGATATTAATTCTGTTTTCGCCTTTTTTAAGGTAGGGTGTTATATCCCCTGAAAATGTTTTTTTATTTAAAGAAACGGGTTTTGAATTTATAAAAAGGTCAAAAACATTATCGCAAATAAATCTTGCATAAAAAGGTTTAACTTCATCCAAAGTGAAATATTTGCGTATATATGCCCTTGAATATTCAACAGGCCATATCCATTTTGCACCTTCAATATTTTGTATTTTTTCAGCTTTTTGCAAGAAATCGTCGGTGGCAAAAATCCATTTTGCATTATCAAATTGTCTTTTTACAACAGAGTATGCCATAATAATTCTCCTATTGATTAAAATCTATATATCTATTGTTATTTTATTGAGATTTTTTTATGTTGTTTTTTTGTGTCTTAAAATGTATCTAAATAATATTTTAATTTATTTAAAGGATTATTGCAAGATCCTTTCTAAATATATTCTTGACAAATTAGCAAACAAAGTAATAGAATAATGTCAATGTTATTATAAAATATCAGGAGGATTTTATGGAAATTCATATAGCCGCCGCAGGCGATATGCTTATTCAGCGCCGTATAAATCACGAATCAGAAGGTTTTAACCAGGTGCGCGATCTTCTTTTTAAAGCAGACGCGCGTTTTATTAATCTTGAAACCACTGTTCATAACGGTGAGTTTTTTGCTAACCGCTTTTCAGGCGGAAGTTATCTGAGAATATCTCCTGAAACACTTGAAGATGTTAAAGCATATGGATTTAACATTGTTTCCTTTGCAAACAATCATTCTATGGATTTTTCACACGCAGGATTAATGGAAACAAAAAAACACATAGATAATTTTGGTTTTGTTAACGCAGGTGCAGGCGCTAATCTTGATGAAGCCTCTGCCCCAAGTTACCTTGAAACAAAAAACGGCAGAGTTGCAATCATAAGCGTTGTTGCAACAATGGATTCAACCATTGGCAGTGATGAAGCCCTTGCAGGCAAACAATCCCGCAGATTTATTGGCCGCCCCGGTGTAAACGGCTTAAGAATAGATGGGCATGTTGAAGTAACTAAAGATCAATTTGATGTTATAAAGGAAGTTGCACAGTTAAGCCAGATAAATGCTCAACTTGATATTGAGCGTGCTGAAGGTTATCATCCGCCCCTTAAGGCTGGCACTGTTAACCTTAAAAATATAAAATTTGAACTTTCTGACCGCACAAAGTATGTAACACACCCTAATAAAGAGGATATGCAAAGAATAGAAAAAGCTATTTTTGTTGCAAAAAAACAGGCAGACTGTGTTTTGGTTTCTGTTCATTCACACGAACTTTCAGGTGATAAAAAAGAAAATCCTGCTGATTTTTTAGTGGAGTTTGCACATAATTGTATCGATGCAGGTGCTCATGCAATTATTGGGCATGGTCCCCATTTATTGCGCCCTGTGGAAATTTACAAGGGTTGTCCTATTTTTTATTCGTTAGGCGATTTTGTAATACATAACGAATGTATTCCCTTTGCCCCTGAAGATATGTATGCTTCGCAAGGGCTTAACAGTGATGATACTATGTTTGACCTTTTTAAAAATCGTTCAAAAGATTTTACAAGAGGGCTTATGCGTGACCGGCGTATGCTTGAATCAGTGATTGCAAACTTTGATTTTAAAGATGGAAAAATAACAAACATTGTACTTACGCCTATTGAACTTAATTTTGATAAAGAAATCTGGCAAAGCGGAAACCCCCGAATTTCTTATAACCATAACATAATTGAACGGTTAAGCGATATGTCAATTAGTTTCAATACAAAAATTAAACTTGATGCACACGGAAACGGCATTATCGAAATTTAAAGCAAGGATATTCCTTGCTTTTACTTTTTTCGCCATTGCTTGACATATTTTTTATTGTTTGTTATACTTTTTGTGATAAAATCCAAGGAGAAAACAATGAAAAGAACACTTAGCATATTTTTAATAATTCTTATGCTGTTTACTTTTGTTGCATGTTCACAAGGCAAGGTTGAGCCTGTTACAAATCCTGAGGCAACAACTCAAGCGCCAACTGAAGCGCCAACGCCAACCCCTACAACTATTCCAACAGAAGAAATCACCCCAACACCTACGCTTTTACCAACTGCTACGCCCGTTCCTACGGCAACGGTTGGTCCTGTTGATTTAGCAAAATATACCACTTTTTATGTTTCAGGTTCAGTGGTAAATGTTCGTGAGGGTGCATCAACAAGCACAAAAAAGATAACATCACTTCCTGTAAACTCCACCGTTAAATCATATAAACAGATTGACGGCTGGCATTATATCAGTTATGACGATAATCGTTTTGGTTTTATGGCAGGGGATTATTTATCAAAGAATCCCGTTGCTACCCCAACCCCCGCGCCAACAAGAGCACCTTTACCTGATTTTAAGCCTAACAATAGCGCCCAAATCAACGATAATGTTTTTCTTGATGCCCTTGAATACACAGGCTACAACCTTAAAAAGCATAAGGCTGACGGCAATATGTGGGTGTTTATTTTAGGTAAATACAAACAAGGTTTAGGATATCTTTCAGGGCTTGGCTACGATTATGGCGCAAGCACAGGCTATGAAACAAACGCACAGGGTAAGCCTGATATTGCAGGCTTTAAAAAACGCGGTGGTCTTGTTTGCGCATCATATTTAACATATGTTTACTTTAACTATTTGCCTAACGTTGCAGGTATTGATACTTCTCATTTAACTCGCCCTGAGTATCCTTGTTCAGCACAATCATGGCGCCTTGCAGCAAACGATTGGGTAAAAAAGGGTTATTCAAGAAAGATTAGTTTTACCGCAAAAAGATATTCAAGCGGTGTTGTTTCCTTTACCCCAAGTGAAACTATTCCCGTAGGCTCTATTGTAGTATTTAAGGTTTACGGAGCAAGTGATAGTTCACAAGCCCGCCACGTAAGTATTTACGCAGGTTATGCAGGCGGATATCATTGGCTTACCCATGTTGGTAATGAGCGCGGTCCTGAAATGATTACAGTAGAAAATATGGGCTTTGGTTCAACCGCTGAAATTCCTGTTGAGGTTATTACCTGCCCTATTAAGTTATCATAAAAAATAAATAAGCGAGATGAAATTTCATCTCGCTTTTATTTTCAGATTTTACGGTATCCTAAAGTAATATCCATTGTTCCGCCGTTTAACAAAAATTCTTTTAACGCTTTTTGTAAAGAAGTGTTTTCAGGGGCCGATATAAGATTATCCTTTTTAAAATGAAAACCAAACACCCTTTGAATAGCCTGTGAACTATTATCCGAAACAAATGGAACGGGCGTCCAGAGTTTCATAAACTTAACAATGTTTGATTCGCTTTTTAAAATCTTTTCTAAATTAGGGTTTAAAAGCCATGAATCACACATAAAATATTTTACTTCTACCTCTGGAAAGTATTTTGCAAAAAATGCTTTTGCTTTTTCAAATGCTTCAAGGCACTTTTCTTCTGTTAAGGCTTCACCTTGTGGAATATGTGTTTCAATAGCATATTCACATTCAGGAATACCCTCTAAGCTCTTTTCAAGCCTGAACTGTAATCTTCCTAAGTGAAACAGATCCCCTGTATAATGATATATCAACCAGTTAAATTCACCTAATCCAAGTTCTTTATTTTTAATAAAATAGTTATCAATCCACACATTTATATCTTTTAAAGATTTTACGGTAACTTCCTTTATGATACCGCGTTGTTCATTTTTTCTTATTGCATAGGGTGCAAGATACGCAAGCACACAAATAGGAAAAATTCCGTTTTCTACCTTTACTGTTTCGCCGTTCATTACTTTTTCAGCAATTTCTTTTGCCTCATCTTTGCGGTTATAATCTTTAAGAATTTCCTTTATCTGATCGTTTTCAAGTATTTCATTAATAAAAAAGTTCATATGTTTTCTCCTATTTATTTATCTGTGGCAAGCGATGGTCAATATCCTCGCATTTTAAAAAGCGCATATAGTTTTCATAATAATATTTTTGACAAATTTCATCATTTATGTTCAGTTCATCCATAATTTCACTATCTTTTTCTATCCAACCTTTAACCCAAGGCGGATTATAATCAGTTGCTATGGAATCTGTACCAAACATTATATTATTTTCAATATCGTAGCCAATATTAAAGAGTTTATATAAAAATTCTTTTCTATATATTTTAGGCGTTCCGGGCGTAGTATCAATATACATTTCACTACCCTTTGCACTGTTATAATAATGCAAAAACTTGCCGTAAACTGCCAAGCACTCGTCTATCCAAGGCCAAGAGCCGTGCGCAAGGGAGAACTTAATGTTTTTAAACTGAAGTAAACATTCCCAGTTTGCAGGGCGGTTAAAACGGGATGTATCCTGTCCGCTATAAAGGATTCCTGAATGAAACATCAGGGGCTTATTTGTTTTTTCGATGGCTTCTAAAAGATTCATACACGGTTTTTCGTATGCAGGCATAGTATCGCAGATTATCTTAAAAAAATCAATACCTTCCCTGGCGGCATCCTTAACCTTTAAGCAAACATCCTTTTCTTCAGGGTGTACCCAAAGCCCCGAATAAATTCTGTTTTCCTTGCCTTTTTTCCAATTTAAAACGTTGTTTAATCTTTCTTTATAGGGCATTTTTAAAATAGCGGCAGTGGATTCTTCGGGCGGACAGGAAATAATTCCGCCACCATAAACACCCGATTTTTCCATTTGCTCAAGAAGATAATTCTGATCAACTTTTTCGCTGGCAGAATGTATATGCATATCAAATATTTTCATTTTTTACCGCCTGTTTTATTGATGTATATATTATATTACCTTAATGATCAAAAGTCAATTTTTAAAACAAACATTTGCTTTTATAGAAGTAATCATTTATAATATACTATATCATTGTTTTGAGGTGAATAATGAATTTTATAAACTGTTCCCCTTTTGTTCGCTTTATATATGAAATTCTTTATACAAAAAACAATCCAACTGTATCCAGGGATTGCCGTTTGTTTTATATTCTTGAGGGCGAAGGAAAAGTCAAACTTAATAACAAAGAATATTCTTATTCGCCAAGCACTGTAATTTTGTTACAAGCAGGAAATGAATATCTTTTCACATTATTAAAGAGAACAAAAGTAATTTCAATAAACTTTGATCTTACATATGAAAAAAGCCATATCACTTCTCCTTATCCTTTGCTTGACCCTTGCGATAAGGAATGTGCATTAATCCGCAAGCAACAAATTACATTTAAAGATTGCCCTGCATTAAACGAACCTATTGTTTGTTTGGGCAACACCGCTATACTAAACAATATAAAATCGATGCTTTTAGAAAATGCTTCCTGCCAGCCATATTATCGCGAACGCATTTCATCGTTAATGAAAGACTGCCTGTTTTTAATTGCAAGGGCTGTTTTAATTCCTGATAATGCCCGTTGCGATAACGCTTTACAAATGGTTCTGGACTATATTCACGAAAACTATCACAATTTTATTGATAATACTGTTTTAGCTGATGTTGTTGGTTATCATCCGTATTATTTAAATAAAATATTTTCTTCTGCAATCGGTGTAACGCTACACAAATATGTTACAGATTACCGCATTAATATTAGTGAACAACTTTTACTTTCAAGCTCTTTATCAATAGAGGAAATTGCTTTAAAAACAGGATTTAACACATCGTTAAGTTTTTTATCAGCTTTTAAAAAGAAGAATAGCATTTCGCCTTCTGAATTCAGAAAGAAGTTTGGAGCAACAATTTAATGGATACATTAAACTTAAAGATAATTGCCAGAATTTATAATGATTACTCTCATAAATTTGGTATTCCACGCCAAAGCGGGCTTGTAAACGAAAACATTTCCACAATAGTTTTTGAAAAAGATTTTAAAAATGAAGACGCTTTAAGAGATATTGAAAATTTTTCACACCTATGGCTTTTATGGCATTTTTCAGACAACGACAATAAAGAATGGACGCCTTGTGTCCGTCCGCCACGATTAGGGGGAAACAAACGCATCGGTGTTTTTGCCACTCGTTCACCTTTCAGGCCTAACCCTATTGGTCTTTCTTCAGTAAAACTTATAAAAAAAGAAAAGACAAAAAACGGTACTGTTTTAATAGTAAAAGGTGCAGATATTCTTTCGGGCACACCTATTTTTGATATTAAACCTTATATTAAATATACCGACTGCCACCCTGATGCTGTTTGCGGTTTTGCTGATGATTTTCAAGATTACTCTCTAACTGTTGAAATCAGTGAAGAATTACTTAATATTATTCAAAAAGACAAGCAACAGGTAATTATTGATATTTTAAAAAATGATCCCCGTCCTTCATATCAGAATGACCCGAACCGTATTTACGGAATGTGTTATGGTGGGTATGAAATTAAGTTTTTGGTTGAAAATTCAGTTTTAACCGTTAAGAATGTTGCTAATATAACCAAGCCATAGTATAATACAAAAAAATAAAATTAAAGGAAAAAATCAAATGAATATTATTGTTTCCGGTTGCGGTAAAATTGGTCAGACAATTATAGAAAGCCTTATTGCCGAAGGGCATGACATAACTGCCATTGATATTTCAAAACATGTTATTGATGACATAACCAATGTTGAAGATATTATCGGTGTTAACGGCAACTGTACTGACTGCGATACTCTTAAAGACGCACGAATTGATGATGCAGAACTTTTTATCGCCGTTACGGGCTCTGACGAAACCAATATGCTCTCTTGCTTTTTAGCAAAGAGAATGGGTGCAAAACACACTATTGCAAGAATTCGCAATCCTGAATATAACTATCAATCCCTTGTGTTTTTAAGGCAACAACTTGATCTTTCAATGGCAATTAACCCTGAAATGCTTGCCGCACAAGAACTTTATAACATTTTAAAATTCCCTTCTGCTGAAAAAATTGAGCATTTTTCAAGGCGTAACTTTGAAATGATTGAGGTTACGCTTAAACCCGATTCAGTTTTAGATGGTGTAAGTCTTTTTCAAATGCGCGAAAAATACGATGCAAAAGTGCTTGTTTGCGCTGTTTGGCGTGATGGCGAAGTTTTTATTCCCAATGGTAGTTTTGTTTTAAAAGGTGGCGACAGGATTGGCATAACCGCTACTGCAACTGAAATTTTAAAACTTTTTAAAGAACTTAACGTGTATCAGAAACAAGCAAAAGATGTTATGATTTTAGGCGGAAGCCGTATTGCATACTATTTGGCAAAAATGCTTATTTCTTCAGGAAGTACAGTTAAAATTATTGATAAGGACAGTGAGGTTTGCAAGCGTTTTTGTGATGGGTTACCAAAGGCTAATGTGGTTATTGGTGACGGCACGCAACAAGAACTTTTACTGGAAGAAGGTATAAAAGATACAGGTGCTTTTGTTTCACTTACAGGCGTTGATGAACAGAATATTCTTATTTCAGTTCTTGCGCAAAGTTTTGATGTGCCAAAGGTTATTGCTAAAATTAACCGCGATGAATTGGCAGAACTTGCAGATAACTTAGGTCTTGATACTATAATTTCACCTAAAAAGATTGTTTCTGATGTCCTTGTTCGATATGCCCGTGCATTAAGAAACTCATTAGGCAGTAATATTGAGACTCTTTACCGCCTTTTTGACGATCATGTTGAAGCCATTGAATTTAAAGTAACTGACGAATTTGACTGCCAAAACGTGCCCTTAAAAGATCTGGCATTAAAACCAAATATTCTTATTGCAGGAATTATCCGTGAGAAAAAGCCTATTATTCCTACAGGTAACGATGTTATTTTGGCAGGGGATAAAGTTATTATTATTGCTGCTGACAGAAAAATTCAGGAGCTTTCGGATATACTTAAATAAAGGAAAATATTATGAATTATAAGATGATTATTCATACCACCGGTCAGATAATTGGTGTTGGTGCAATATGTTTGCTTCTTTCTGCAGGCGTTTCTCTTGTTTATGCTGAAGTTGAAGGCATTTGGTTGCTTTTAAGCGCTTTGTTTTCCGGTGTATTGTTTTTTATTTCCCGTTTCTTTAAGCCTAAAGATACGGTGTTTTTTGCAAAGGAAGGTCTTGTTACTGTTGCGCTTTCATGGATAATACTTTCGCTTATCGGCGCACTTCCTTTTTACTTAAGCAAAGAAATACCTGATTATATCGACTGTTTTTTTGAAACAGTCAGCGGATTTTCAACAACTGGCGCTACTATTTTAAGCGATCCGCAAGTTTTATCCAAAGGCAATATGTTCTGGCGTTCCCTTACACATTGGATAGGTGGTATGGGCGTACTTGTTTTGCTTGTTGCCCTTTTGCCTTCGGTTTCAGGCAGAAGTATCCATATGTTAAGAGCTGAGATGCCCGGACCTGTAGTTGGCAAACTTGTACCTAAGGCAAAACAAACTGCAAGAATTTTATATATTATCTATATTGTTCTTACACTTTTGCAGTTTATTTTATTGCTTGCCGGTGGTATGCCTGTTTACGAAAGTGCTGTACACACTTTAGGCACTGCAGGAACCGGTGGATTTGGAGTTTATGCTGAAAGCATTGCCTCGTATTCGCCGTATTTACAATGGGTTATTACAATTTTTATGTTTTTGTTTGGCATAAATTTTAACTTATTTTTCTTTATACTAATAAAACGATTCAAACTTGCTTTTACAAGCCAGGAATTATGGACATATATAGGAATAGTTCTTGTTTCAACTGTGCTTATTGCGTTAAATATCAGCAATATGTATCCTACCTTTGAAGAAACTTTACGCCATAGTGCTTTTCAGGTTTCATCCTATATAAGTACTACAGGATACACTACTGTTAATTCTAATACTTGGCCTGCTTTTTCAAAGATGATTCTGATTGTTTTAATGTTTATTGGTGCTTGTGCAGGTTCTACTGCAGGCGGTTTAAAAGTTTCACGAATTGTTTTAATTGCCAAGTCTGTTCGTAACCGCATTTTTAATGTAGTACATCCCCGCACTGTAAAAGCCGTTCGTTTTGAAGGAAAAAGTGTTGATGACGCAACTATTTTCAGTGTGCTTTCATATCTTGCAATTTATGTTTTTTGCTTTATTGTTTTGCTGTTAATACTTTCGCTGGATAATTTTAATTTTGAAACCAATTTTACTGCCGCTGCGTCCACCTTTAATAACGTAGGTCCGTTTTTTGGTCAACTTTCAAACTATGCAGATTATTCAGTAATATCAAAAATTGCAATGTCTTTTGCAATGCTTTTGGGCAGGCTTGAAATTTATCCCATTTTAATCTTATTTTTACCTGCAACATGGAAAAAATAAGTAGCATATTAAAAGCAAAAATAATACACTATATTAGTGATAAAATTTTCACTTGCCTTTTTTAGCAAAATCACATATAATGTATCCATTATATTAACTGAGGTGAATTTTAATGTATATTAAATGTCCCAGATGTATGCTTAATTATATTAATGAAGAAACTGAGCAATATTGTAAAGTATGCTTAGTGGATATGGGAAAAATTCAGGGTCAGCCTGAACTTGAACTTGATGACGACTATAAGTTATGCCCTGAATGTAACGAAAATTATCTTGAGGAAGGCGAAGACCTTTGTTATGCTTGCCGCATTAAACATATGGCCCAAGATAATAAAGATGATGATTCTATTGACGATTATGAGGATGACGATATGCTTCCTGAAACCGTTGAGGATTCCTTAGAAGTTATGGCTGAAATGGAAAATGAAGAAAGCGATAGCGAAGAGGACGAAGAAGAATAAAAAAAACAAACAACACAGAGTTTGAAGTGAACCCCAAAGTTTAGACAAAATTAAATATTAAATTGCTTGTGAATGAGTTCGGTATTGTACCGGACTCATTCCTTTTAGTTTTAAGGAAATTCTTTCGTTGTTGTAGTAATAAATATA
>SVIH01000004.1 GCA_015069575.1 Clostridiales bacterium | reverse complement strand
TATATTTATTACTACAACAACGAAAGAATTTCCTTAAAACTAAAAGGAATGAGTCCGGTACAATACCGAACTCATTCACAAGCAATTTAATATTTAATTTTGTCTAAACTTTGGGGTTCACTTCATAGTCGCGTGGTTTAGTAAAGGTTATTTGATTGTTATTTAAAAAAGTTATAAATTCCAACTGCAAATATGATAAATATCAAAACAGGCAGAACATAGGTCATATACGGGCGCATCCAATTTTTAACTTTTAACCCTTTACCTTCATTAGTTTCTTCCTTAAATTTTTCAAAGCCCCAACCGTAACGGCAAGTGCAGAAAAGCACAAATATTAACGACCCAAGCGGCAAGATAATGTTGCTAACTAAAAAGTCTTCAAGGTCAAGGATAGAAGAACCTTCGCCAAAGGGTGTTATTCCTGAAAGCAAATTAAAGCCTAAAACGCAAGGCAAGCATAAAACAAGCATTAAACCACAGTTTATTAAACAGGCTTTTTTGCGTGATATTTTAAAAAGGTCTGTTGAACAGGCGATAATGTTTTCAAAAACTGCAAAAACAGTTGAAAGCGCCGCAAAGGACATAAATATAAAGAACAAACTGCCCCAAAGCGTACCTAAAGGAAGGTTGTTAAAAATGTTTGGCAAAGTAATAAAGATAAGTGGCGGTCCGCTGTTTGCTTCAACACCATAGGAAAAACATGCAGGAAAAATTATAAGCCCTGAAGTTATTGCAACAAAGGTATCTAAAACAGAAACACTTACAGCCTCACCCATTAAAGAACGGTCTTTATTCAGATAACTTCCAAATATAGCCATTGAACCCATACCTAATGATAAGGTGAAAAACGCCTGATTCATTGCGCCAACAATAACATCAAGAAAACCCCTTATAAGATTACCGTTACCAACCTGGCGTATGCTCTCAACATTGGGCAACAGGTAAAACTTAAGGCCATCGATTCCGCCGGGCAAAAAGATGCTGTTTATTGCAAGGACAATCATTATGCCTAAAAGGGCAAGCATCATTACTTTTGTTATACGCTCAAGCCCTTTTTGAAGGGAAAAAGAGCAAACAATAAAACCAATGATTATAGTTATAAAAGTAAAAATAATCATAGAAGGTGTGTTTAATAAAACTTGTTCGTTAAAAAAGTTCTCAACACCAACAGAATCCAGCCCTGATAATTTACCGGTTAAAGTTGAAACAAAATAGGTAAGCATCCAGCCTGCAACACAGGTGTAAAACATCATTAAAATGTAGTTGCCTGCCATTGCAAAAAAACCGTGAATGTGCCATTTTGATTTTTCAGGCTCTAATTCCTGATACATTTTTACGGGGCTTTTTTGCGATGCCCTGCCTAAAGAAAATTCCATTGTTAAAACGGGAACGCCCATAACGATTAAAAAGAAAATATAAAAAAGAACAAATATGCCCCCGCCATACTGGCCAACCATATAAGGAAACTTCCAAACATTTCCTATGCCTATTGCACAGCCTGCGCTTAAAAGAATAAAGCCAAGCCGTGAACCTAATTTTTCGCGCATATTAACACCTTGAAAAACAATAATTTTAATGGCAATATAATACATTAAAAAAGCAAAAAAGTCAATAAAACAAGAGAGGTTTTTTAAAGATAAAGTTGTATATACAATAAGGTTTTTTTATTGACATTTATATAGTGTGTTTGTATAATATTTTTGATAATTTTGTTACAGGAGAAATGTAATGCAAGTAAAAACAAAGATAGTTTCTTCCCTTGAAAAGTGTTTTTTAGATAACACTGTTGAAGATTTTCAGGCGATCTCAAAGGAAGAAATCTTTAAAAACCAAAAATTTAGTTTTCAGTTTATTTATGAAAGTCCGCAAAACTGCAATTTGACGGTAAAACCAAACGTAATCAGTGAAATAAGCAAATATATCAAAATAAAGGAAGTTGTAAACATTCCTTCAGATATGCCTGTTTATTCCCATTCTGATGAAAACCTTTTAAGAAGGGATACAGGGCTTTACCCTGATTTAATCCGCCCCCTTAAATATAACGGAAACGCCCGTTGCCCACACGGCTGCTTGAAGGCGTTCTGGATTTCATTAGAGCCAAATGGCGAAATTACAGGTAAATATAAAATCACCGTTTCACTTGAAAAGGTTAAATACGATGAAGGGTTAAAGGGCAGTGGCGAAATTTTAGCAACAGAAGAAATCGAAGTTGATATAAAAGATGTTCTTTTGCCTGAAAACGATATTATTTTTTCACAGTGGTTCCACGCGGATTGTCTTGCAGATTATTATAATGTTCCCGTTTTTTCAGATAAGCATTTTGAAATCTGTAAAAACTTTATGCAAACTGCCTATGACGGCGGAAGAAATATGATGATTCTGCCACTTTTAACGCTGCCACTTGATATAAGGCATCATCACTACCGCACAACAGTACAGTTAATTGATGTTTATAAAACAGGTGATAACTACACCTTTAAATACGATAACCTTGACCGTTGGATTGATATGTGCAAGGAAATCGGTTTTAAATATTATGAAATCTGCCCGCTTTTTTCACAGTGGGGCGCAACGGCAACGGCAAAGGTAATGGCTTACGAAAACGGTGAATACAAGCGCATTTTCGGTTGGGATACCCCTTCGGCAAGCCCTGATTACAGAAACTTTTTAAGGCAGTTCTTAAAAGGGTTTATTGAACATATGAAAGAGAGAAATGAAGATAAAAAGTGCTTCTTCCATATTTCAGACGAGCCTGAAAAGGAACATCTTGAACAGTATAAGGCTTTAAAGGAAATGATTGCCGATGTTATTGAAGGATATGAGCAGATTGACGCTCTTTCAGTGTATGATTTTTACGAACAGGGGATTGTTACAAGACCTGTTCCTTCGATAATGGAAATCAAACCGTTTATAGAAAACAATGTGCCTGATTTAATGTGCTACTATTGTGGCGGACATTGTATAAACATTTCAAATTGTCATTTTTCAATGTCGTTATCGCGCACAAGGTATTTAGGTGTGCAACTTTTCAAGTACAATATAAAAGGCTTTATGAACTGGGGTTATAATTTCTATAATAACCGTTGGTCTTATGACCATGTTGACCCATATCTTTCATCAACCGGCGAACTGTTTTCTGCAAGCGGGGATACATATATGGTTTATCCTGCGCCCGATGGAACTGCTTATGAATCAAACCGTTATTTTGCGCTTTACGAAGCCTTTGAAGATCTTCGCGCATTAAAACTTTGCGCAAAATTATATTCCTTTGAAGAAACAATTAAAGCAGTTGAAGAAATTACAGGCGAGATTCTTTTTGATAAATGCGTTTGCGATTCTGGTACAATGTTAAAGATTCGCAGAAAAATAAACAAAATGATTTTCGATAAACTTGGTTAAGGAGGGATAAAATGAAAACAAGACTAGTTTCATCTTTAGAGCGTTGCTTTTTAGATAGCAACATTGAAAGTTTTGAAGAACTTAAACAAGATACAATATTTAAAAATCAGATTTATTCCTTCCAACTGTTAGTGGCAGCCGAAGATTTAAAGGGAATGTACAGAATGTACCGCTTTAAACCGGTTATTGAAAGCGAGATAAACGAGTATATAACGATTAAAGAGGTTGTTCCGCTTCCTTGCGAAATGCCTGCGCCACATAATCACGATGACGGTGTTGAAAGAATTAAGCCGGGTCTTTTTCCTGAACTTTTACGCCCAATGAAATATGATGGCAATATGAACATTGTGCCTAATCAGGCAAGAGGGATTCATTTTACAGTTGACCCTAAAGGCGAGATTTTTGGTGAATTTAATATAAAAATAAAGGTTTATCGCGTAACATACGAAGAAGGTTTAAAGGCAACAGATGAAGTTTTAGGCGAACAAACCTTAAAACTTACTATCAAAGACGCATCTTTACCTGAAAGTGATTTAAAGGTAACACAGTGGTTTTATGCCGATTGTCTTGCTGATTACTATAATGTTCCTGTGTTTTCTGAAAAACACTGGGAATTTTGCGAAAACTTTATTAAAAAGGCAGTTAAAGGCGGAAGAAATATGCTTTTAACACCCCTTTTAACTTATTCGCTTGATACACATCACTTTGGTGAAAGAACAACCACACAGCTTGTGGATATTTATAAAATCGGCAACGATTATAAATTTAACTTTGATAAGCTTGCACGCTGGCTTGATATGGCTAAAAGATGCGGTGTTAAGTATTATGAAATTTCACATCTGTTTACCCAGTGGGGTGCCCAGCACGCGCCTAAAGTTGTGGCTATTGTGGATAACAAAGAACAAGTTATCTTTGATTGGAACACCGATTCAATAAGCGAAGAATATATCACCTTTGTCCGCGCGCTTTTAAAAAACTTTATTAAGTTTATGAAAGATCGCGGTGAGGATAAAAAATGTTATTTCCATATTTCTGATGAGCCTGAAAAAGAGCATTTTGAAAGATATAAGGAAATCTATAACAGGTTAAAGGATATTTTAAAAAATTATCCTATAATGGATGCCATTTCTGATTATTCGTTCTATGAGCAGGGCCTTATTTCGCACCCCGTACCCGCAACTTTAAGCATTGAACCATTTATTAAAAACAATGTAAAAAATCTTATGGCGTACTATTGTGGAAACCATACAAACGGTGTTAGCAACAGCCATTTTTCAATGCCTTTGGCGCGTACACGCTATTTAGGCGTTCAACTTTTTAAATACGATATAAAGGGATTTTTACATTGGGGCTATAATTTCTATAATAACCAGTGGTCGTATGACCATATTAATCCGTATCTTGCAACTGATAGTGAGGGATTTGTTCCCGGTGGAGATAACTGTATGGTTTATCCTGCGCCCGATGGAACAGCTTATGAATCTAACCGCTATTACGCTCTTTACGAAGCCTTTGAAGATCTTCGCGCATTAAAACTTTGCGCAAAATTATATTCCTTTGAAGAAACAATTAAAGCAGTTGAAGAAATTACAGGCGAGATTCTTTTTGATAAATGCGTTTGCGATTCTGGTACAATGTTAAAGATTCGCAGAAAAATAAATCAGAAGATATTTGATAAATTAAACAAATAATACAATAATATTGACAAACAAAGTCCGACATGCTAGAATTTTTATAGAAAAAGCCGAAAAATGTTGTTTTTTGGCAAAAAAACGAAAGAGAGGAACACAAAATGAAAAATTGTCCTAATTGTAACACCCAACTTAATGATGATGCTGTTTTTTGTACAAATTGCGGCAAGCAGCTCGCACAGGCTCAGTATGCGCCACAACCTGATCCATATGATCATACTGCAGAATTTGATGAAAAAGATATTTCTGAAAACAAAGTAATTTCAATGCTTGTTTATCTTATGGGATGGATCGGCATCATACTTGCGCTTTTAGGTAGCAATACTTCAAAATATGCCGCATTTCATGTTCGTCAGGCTCTAAAGTTTGTTGTTGTTGAAACACTTATTCCTATTGTTCTTGCCGTTGGCGTGGTTGTTAATATCATTCCTTTCCTTGGAACAATTATTTATGGGCTTGCCTTTATAGTTGCAATGGTTCTTTATATCATATTCTTTGTTGTAAAAATCATTTGCTTCTTCCAGATCTGCAAAGGACAGGCAAAGGAACCCGCTATAATCAAGAAGCTTGACTTCTTAAGATAATTTAAAAAACAAGTAAGGCAGATAGTGTTAAGCTATCTGCCTTTTTTTATGCTCATCTTTTTTTGCTGACGCGGTGTAAATGTTGGGACACAGTCGCTACGCGCCTTACTTGCTCGTCGACCGTTGCTTTGCAACAGTACCCGCCTCGCAACGCTTGGCTAAAAACAGTTTACCAAACTGTTTTTTTACGCCTTCGCGCCCACTTTGGCTTCAAGCCCCTTCATTTTAAAAACAGAAAAGCCCTGCAACCACCGACTAGCAGTAATCACAAGGCTTTAAAGCATGGTGCGAATGAAGGGACTTGAACCCTTACGTCTGTTGACACATGATCCTTAGTCATGCCTGTCTGCCAATTCCAGCACACTCGCAACTTATTAACAACGCTAATTATATTTTATAAAAACTATTCTGTCAAGCATTTTTTAAAAAAACAGTAAAAATTATTGCTCTTGCAGCATTTGTTTGTTTGCAAAGAAACTAAAATATTTATCGCCTGATATGATTATGTGGTCTAGCACGCTTACATTAAGCATTTCAAAAGCCTTGATAATTTTGTTAGTTGCATCTACATCTGAGACCGAAGGTTCAACAGAATTGCTTAAATGGTTATGAACAAGCACTATTCTGTCAGTACCGGTGTTAAGCACTTGGTTTGCCAATGAACGAATATCAATAGATGCTTTTGATGGCGAGCCCACTGAATGTTTAATGGTGTTCATAAGATTTAAGTGAGTATCAAGGCACAAAACACAAAAAACCTCATTCTTTTCGTTGGTAAGTTGTGGAATCATATAGTTTTTTATTGCCTCAACGGTGCTTAAACGAACTCTTTTTCCGTGCTTGCTTTGATAGTATTTTGAGGCAACTGAAGGAAAAAGTTTTATTAAAATTGCTACATTTTTTGAAATGTATTTAATTTTTGTAAGTTGTGTTATATCTGCATCAAGAACGCCCGAAAGGGAACCAAATTCATCAATTAAAGTGTGTGCAATAGGATTAACATCGATTCTAGGCAAAGCATAGGTCAAAATAAGTTCTAAAATCTGATGGTCAGTTTTGCCTTCAAGCCCAACTGCAATAAAGGAATCTCTTAACTTTTCCCTGTGTCCGTCATGAATTCCCATTGTAACTCCTTAGTGTTTCTGCTGTTTAAGCCAGATTTTTATTACAAGGCTATGTGGCAGAAGTTTAACAAGTAAAACTTGTGCTTTTATCATAAAACCGTGTATTGAAACCTGCTTTAATTTATACATATCTTTATAGGCGGTGTCAATAACATCTTTTGCCTTATAAACTTTATTAAAATAGGTAACCGCATCTTTTTGCTTTGTTTGGGCGCGCAAGAAAAACTCTGTTTCAACCCAACCGGGACAAACCGCCATTACATGAATGTTTCTCTTTTTAAGTTCGGCGTTCAAGCCCCTTGAATACGAAAGCACAAAGGCTTTTGTTGAGGCGTAAACATTAAGATATGGTACAGGCTGAAAAGATGAAAGCGAGCAAAGTTCAACAATATGGCTGTTTTTTGCCATATATGGTAAAGATGTTTGGGTAATGCTAACTAATGCTTTGCAGTTCAGGTCAATCATATCAAGGCTGTCTTCAAGGCTTACTACATCTGTATGCCCAAACTTGCCAAAACCTGAACAGTTTACAAGAATTTTTATCTGCGGTTTTTCTTTTTCAAGCAATAAAGCATATTCTTTTATGCTTTCTTCATCAGTAAGATCGCAAGCAATAATGCGAACAGGAGTTTTTGCAGTTTCCCTTAATTCGTTAAGGCGGTTTTCACGCCTTGCCATAACCCATATTTCATCAAGATTTTCGTTTTCATCAAGTTTTTTAAAAAATTCTCTGCCCATGCCTGAAGATGCGCCTGTAACAACTGCTATCATATAATCTCCTTAATATTACATCTCTCTTCTGCCATCAATGGCTTTTGAAAGGGTAACTTCGTCAATATATTCCAAATCCCCGCCGATAGGAATCCCGTGTGCAATACGGGTGGTTTTAATGTTAAAAGGTTTTAACAAACGCGCAATATAAACAGCAGTTGCATCGCCCTCAACATCAGGGTTGGTTGCAAGAATTACTTCCGTAACATCGTTAAGGCGGGTAAGCAATTCTTTGATACGAATATCATCGGGCCCGATATTATCAATAGGGGAAATTGTGCCGTGAAGCACATGGTAAACGCCTTTAAAGGAGCCTGTTTTTTCCATTGCAATAACATCGCGGGGGTCTTTTACTACAGAAATAACCGTTTTATCGCGCCTTGTATCTTTGCAGATATCACAAACATCGTCCTGTGAAAAATTACCGCAACAAGAACAGTATTTGATTTTTTGTTTAACTTCATTTAAAGCAACGGTAAGCTCATCAACATCTTCCTGCGGCGCGCTTATAATATGATAGGCAAGGCGCAAAGCAGTTTTTCCGCCAACGCCGGGAAGTTTTGAAAAAGCGTTTACAAGTTTTGCTAACGGCTCAATATAAACACTCACTTAAAATAAACCTCCGCCCATTCCGCCTGTAATGTTGTTCATTTTTTGGCTTGAAAGTTCGTTGGCCTGTCTTAATGCTTCTTTAACAGCCGCACAAATGGTGTCTTCAAGCATCTCAACATCATCAGGATCAACAATCTGAGGGTTGATTTTAATGCTTTTTAATTCACCTTTACCGGTAACTTTGCAAATTACCATGCCACCGCCGGAAGAAACTTCAAGTTCAGCCTCGCCAAGTTCTTGCTGAGCTTTTTCCATATCTGCCTGCATTTTTTGTGCTTGTCTTAATAACTGTTGCATATTTGCACCGCCGCCAAATCCACCGCGGCCACCGGGAAATCCACCTCTTGCCATAATAAAAATCCTCCTAAAATCTATGAAAATAAGTCAAGTGCAGCGTCCATATTTGAAACGCTTTGTGTTTGTTGTGTTTGTGGTTTTGCGCCAACTTTTGCAATAACTGTAAGGTCTTGCCCTGTAACCTCTTTAATAATAGAAGAAAGAAGTTCGCTGTGCTTTGAAATAATAGCTTCTTTTGATTGTGCGCTTTGGGGAATATAAAGAACAAACTTGTTGTTTTCTATTGCGCCGTCAAAATTACGAAGCATCATATAAAGGGGCATATCTGTTTGCTTAACCTTATCTATAAATGCTTTAAAGTAAGAGCTTGTTTCATTTGTTGCCTGTGTTTGTTTCTTTTGTACAGGGGGTACTTTTTCCGCCTTTGGTTCAGGCTGTTCAGAAGGAATATCCCAAGGCGGTGTATCCTGCTTTGAATGCTCAGGTTTTTCCTTAACCTGTTCCTTTTCTGAATTGATGCAAACACCGTTTTTAAGTTTTTCTTCCAAAACTGCAACACGGTCGATTAATGCAGAAAGGTCCTGTTCAATCTGAGGCGAACAGATCCTTGCAACTGCAGTTTCAAGTTGAATGTTTGGT
Organism: Clostridiales bacterium; assembly: GCA_015069575.1. Taxonomy (GTDB): domain Bacteria; phylum Bacillota; class Clostridia; order Christensenellales; family QALW01; genus UMGS1322. The sequence continues at coordinate 122,007 of SVIH01000004.1, read as the reverse complement.
TTGGAATGAAGTTTGATTTCACATTCAAGGGCAGAAAGAATCTCAATACTTCTTAAAATTCTTTCTGTGTTGGCATTTTTTGCCTGTATAAAAAGTTTTTCCTGAATATCTTTGGGTAATGCAGTTATCTGCGCGCTTTTTGGCGCAAACACAGCAAGCATAATATCGCGCATATGCTCCATAAGTTCAAGAGCAAAAACACCGATATCCTTGCCTTGCGTTTCAAGTTCCCTGCATTTTTCTAATGCCAGAGAAATATCAGAAGCAATTAATGCGTCTGCAAAGGAAAAAACAAAACTTCTGTCTGAAATACCAAGAACATTTTTAGCGTCCTCATATGTTACCTTGTTACCGCAGTAAGAAAGACAAACATCTGCTAAAGAAAGAGCATCGCGCATACCGCCTGAAGCACTTTTTGCAATTAAATCAATGGCGCTGTCTTCAAATTCTGCACCGCTTTGCTCTAAAACATACTTTAATCTTTCAAAGATAACATCAGTGGAAATAAGTTTAAAATCAAAACGCTGACAACGGCTTAAAATAGTGGCGGGCAGTTTATGAATTTCTGTTGTAGCAAGAATAAATACTGCGTGTTTAGGCGGTTCTTCCAAAGTTTTTAACAGCGCGTTAAATGCGCCGCCTGAAAGCATATGAACTTCGTCAATAATATAAACCTTATACTTGCCAACGGTTGGTGCAAAAACAACTTTGTCACGAATATCACGAATATTGTCAACACCGTTATTGGATGCTGCGTCGATTTCAATAATATCCATATTATCATCGGCAGTTGCCTGAATACAAGCGGGGCATTTCAAACAAGGATTAATGCCCTGAAGATCACAACAGTTTATTGCTTTTGCAAAAAGTTTTGCAGTGGAAGTTTTACCTGTACCCCTTGGACCTGCAAACAGGTATGCGTGGGCAATCCTTCCAGACTCAAGTTGGTTGGAAAGGGTTCTAACTATATGCTCCTGTCCCACAAGTTCGCTAAAACTATTGGGGCGGAATTTTCTGTAAAGCGCAACATATGCCATAAAAAACACCACTATATACATTAGATATATTTATTATATGATAAAAACTGATAATAATCAAGTATTTTAAACCATTGCATTATTTGATTTAATAGGATATAATTATACTAATCCTATATTTTTGGTTAAAGGAAAAAGAAAATGAAAGAAAAACTAATTTTTATTAAAGAAAAGATATTGCCATATGCATATATCTTTTTATTTCCTGCTTTGCTTTTTTACTACGAAAGCATTTTTAAAGCATCAACCACAGGCGGTTTTTTTAATATAGACATATTATACATTTTGCTGTTTTGTGTTGTTTACGGGGCAGTTTTGTATTTACTGATTTCCATATTAAAAAATCAAAAGGCAACAAGAATAATTACAAGTATCTTTATGTTTGTTTTTGCTTTTTTATTTATTGTTGAGTATTTCGTTTACCGTCAATTTAAAATATACTATGATATAAACACTGTTTTTGCAGGTGCAGGCGATGCTATAGGCGGATTTTTTAAAGATATTCTAGGGCTTGTTTTTTGTTTTGACGGTATCTTTAAAATTGTTTTATTCTTTTTACCACCTGTTTTGTATGTTGTTTTTTCAAAAAAAGTATTTGCTAGCGTAGGTGCAAACTTAGTTAAAAGGCTTGTTTCTTTATCAAGCGCAATTTTGTCGGTTTTAATATTAGTTGTTTTGATGATTACATCAGTTATTAATCCTGTCTATTTTGCTAAAGAATATAATTTTCAGATAGCGGTTGAAAAATTTGGGTTATTAACAGGCGTAGGGCTTGATGTTTATAATTATAATTCTTCCTCACAAGGCAGTTTTGAAGCAGTTGAAACGCCGTTTGAAGAAAATGTTACCCCTACACTTAATTTGCCAAGCGAAACATTGGCGCCAACACCTATAGAATATGGATATAATAAACTTGAACTTAATCTTACGGGCGGCAGCGGAAAAATAAAGGATCTTAACAGTTATGTTTCTACCCTTAGCGCCACAAAAAAGAATGAATTTACAGGCATATTTAAAGGGAAAAACATTATTTTTATTACGGCAGAGGCTTTTACTGCGGAAGTAATTAATCCTGATTTAACGCCTACCTTGTACCGTCTTGCTACAAAAGGTATGCAATTTTTAGATTATTATCAGCCTTCAAGCGCAGGCACAACAGGAGGCGAATATCAAAATGTATTCGGAATGCTTCCTACTGCAGGGGGAAAATCATTTAAAAACACAGCAAACAATTTGAACTATTTTACACTGGGAAGTCAACTTAACCGCCTTGGATATTACGGAAAAGCCTATCACAATAACTCGCATACGTATTATTCGCGCAACATAACCCATAATAATCTTGGATATTCCGATGGCTTTATGGGATACGGCAACGGAATGGAACAGTATGTTAAAAACGTGTGGCCCCAAAGCGATCTTGAAATGATTCAGGGCACATTGCCAACATACATTGACAGACAGCCTTTTAATATTTATTATATGTCGGTTTCCGGACACAGCGGATATACGCGAACAGGAAATACAATGACAAACAGAAATTGGGAAGCAGTGAAAAACTTGCCATATTCAGATGAAGTAAAAGGATATCTTGCGGCAAACCTTGAACTTGAAAAAGCAATGGCGCATCTTGTTTCAGAACTTGAAAACAAAGGCATTGCAGAAGATACGGTTATATGCATTTCAGCCGATCATTTTCCTTACGGGTTGCAAGGCACAGGAAAACTTGGCGAAATGCCTGCCTTATCTGAACTTTACGGATATCAGGTAAACGATATATTTGGCAGAGACCACAACCGTCTTATTTTATGGTGCAAAAGTCTGGAAAATCAAGAACCTATTATTGTTTCACAGCCAACATCAAGCCTTGATGTTTTACCAACATTATCTAATTTGTTTGGCACAGAATTTGATTCACGCCTGTTTGTTGGCAGAGATGTGTTTTCTGATGCGCCGGCACTGGTGTTTACTTCCGGATACCAATGGAAAACGGAGTACGGAACTTATTCGGGCGGAGTTTTTACGCAAAACGACCCCTCGCAGAAATTGCCGGAAAACTATGTTAATAATATGAAAACAGTTGTCCGCAACAAAATAAAATATTGCCAGTGGTGCTTGGAAAGCGATTATTTCAGATATTTATTTGGATAAAAAAAGACCGATTCAGATTTGAATCGGTCTTTTTAATTATTATTTTATTTGTTTAAAGTTTCCATAAGTTTCGTTTACTGTTTCGCTACAGGAAAATGTTGAGGGATATTTTTCAACTATTTTTTTAAAATCGTTTATCTGATGCTTGTTAACAACGCATAAAAGAAGCGTTTTTTCTTCATTTGTATATCCGCCACGAACAAGTATTTTTGTGGCGCTATGTTTTAAGGTGGTTGTTATTTCCTTTATAATATCGTCAGGATAGGGTGTAATAACGGTAAATTTGCAAGCATTTTTTGTTCCTTTGATAATTATGTTTCCAACAAAATATGTGATAAAGCAATAGCAGATACAAAGCGCAACGGGCTTATAGTTTATAACGCCTTTTTCGGAATAAACAAACAACGAGGCAAATGCAACCAAAGCATTAATCGTAAATGTTACTATAAAAAAGTTAAAATCAGGCTTAATTTTACTTATGTATTTTGATACTGTTTCAGTTCCGCCTGAAGAGGTTTCGTTTTTAAAACAGATACCGCAAACAAAACTGCTTAAAACACCGCTTATAATAACGGGAAATATGGTGTCGTGTCCCTGCGCATCGTATTTAAGATGGTCAATATCAAACTGTTGTAACAACAAGTATACAAAAGAATATACAAGGGTAAAAACAAGGCTTCTCACACCGTATTTTTTGCTTATAAAAAAGTATGCAAATATACAAAGCGGCACATTTATTATTAAAGAAAAATAACTTATGCTAAAGCCTGTTTTATATTGTATCATGGTGGCAATTCCGTTAATGCCTGCAGGGGCAAAATCATTTTCTATTATAAAAAAGTGATAGTTTATTGCAAGCAAAATTGCCAAAGAAATAATTGATGCGTACTCAAGAAGTATTTTTAAATGGTTTTTCATAATAAAGACCTCTGAAAAATATTTACTTTGATAGTATAATGTGTTATCATATATTTGTAAAACAAATAAAAACGATATATATAATCAAAAAAATTGATAGAAGGTAAAATAATGGATATTAAAAACATAAAAACATTTGTTCGCGTTGCAGAATTAAAAAATTTTACAAAGGCAGCGCAGGAATTAAATTATGTTCAATCAACAGTTACTATGCAGATACAACTTCTTGAAAAAGAACTTGGCTTTCCTTTGTTTGATAGGGTAGGTAAAAAAATATCCCTTACGGATTTAGGCAGGGAATTTCTTTCTTACGCTTATGAAATAATACATATTTTTGAAAAAGCGGAAACAATCAATAAAAATGATACAGAAATAAAAGGCTCTTTAAGGATAGGTATTTCTGAATCTCTTTTATTCAGCGTTCTTAATGATTTGTTGCCTGATTTTAAAAACAAATATAAAAATGTTAATATCAGTATAAAAACAGGGCATACTTTTGAATTGCTTGAGCAGATCAAACAAAATCAACTTGATATAATATATGTTTCAAAAAGTAAAAATTCAGATCCGGATATAAACTGTTATTATTTAAAAAAAGAAAGGCTTGTGTTTGTTGCCCCGCTTGACCATCCTCTTTCAAAAGCAAAAAAAGTTCCTTTGGAAGAAGTTTTTAAGCATGAGTTTGTTGTTACAGAAAAAGAAGGCATCTGCTATTCCCGATTAAAAGAAATGGCGGCACAAAACGGTTGCTCTTTGTTAGATGTTGTTGAAATTGACAGCGTGGCAGTATTAATTGACTTAGTAAAAAACGGCATGGGGCTTGCTTTTTTGCCTGAATACGCAGTAAAAAAGCAGGTTAATAAAAAAGAAATTGTTTTACTAGATGTTGAATATCCTGCCCAATATTATTACAGTCAGATACTTTGCCATAAAAGCAGATGGCTTTCTCCGTGGGCAAAAGGATTTGTTTCCTTAATTGAACAAGCGCGCGTGCAAACAAAAAAACACCCTTAAGGGTGTTTTTTTAATAAGAAATCAATCGATATCTTCAACGACTGTTTCAGGTGCCACATCAAGTTTTTCAGGGTTTTTCATTAATTTTTCAAGACCCTTAAAGGCGGTTGCAAGGTAATGGCCATCAGTTGTTCTTTCATCTGTAACAACAGTATAATCAACCATTACTTTTTGTGTAACAGTGCCATCAAGATTTAATACGTTTTCACGCCTTTTTGCGCCAAACGTAATAAATACGGGGGTGTTGCCAAAATTATAAAGGTGGTGATAAATTGGCGGAATTCCTAATGAGCCAAGGTTTGAAATGAAAACGCTTGCGTGAAAAGGTGAGGCTTCATCAATAACTTTAGGCATAATGCCGAAGAAATCAAGAAACTGCATAAAAGCGACGAACCATCTTAAAAGAACGCTTGGTAACGCATTTATAACACGGGCAACAGAATCGAAAATGTTGGTGTCGCCATCTTTTGTTGCAATTTCAATAGCTTCTTCCATTTTTCTGTAAACATCGGCAGCAGTGTCAGTAGGGTTAAAACGAACTTTAATTGCAGATTCCTGAGCGTTTACTTTCATGCTTTTTTTAACCATCATACTTAAAACGATTTCATCACGGCTGAAAATGCGCCAGCCTGCAATGTATCGGTTTAAAGCGGGTTTTTGAGAAACCATGCGGACATATGCGGCAACAATAACATGCATAAATCCAAAGCCTGCAAGACCTTTTTCGCGTTTTTTGTGAATGTAATCCTGTAAATTTCCGTAATCAACGCTTGATGCAAAAAGGTTTTGCGCGTCATTTCTTTTGTGCATAATGCCTACTGCAATATACTGCATTGGCGGAAGGGTACGGATTTTTCTGCCGTCACGCCGATCACCAAAGCGGTGCTTTCTTTTTGTTTGTGGCATATAATTGCCTCCTTATTAAAATAAATAAAAAATAAATACAAAGATATTATAACAGAATAAACGACAAATTTCAACAAAAAAATAAAAAGCCATAAATTATGGCTTTTTAAATAAAATAGATTTAAGAAATCTGTAAAGATGATACGCCATAAGCGTAAAAAGTATATGCAACAGCATGACGATAGATACATACATTATTTGCGCAATCATATATCCGCAAGCGTTTTGTACCAAAATCCTTACGCTTTCAAGGGGTGGAATGTTGCAAGAATACATATTTGCATAATTTGTTTTTAATAATTGGGACATCGTTGCCGCAACAACAGAAAATCCTGCCATGAAAAAGATAATGGGCTTAGTATCTCTTTTGCTTTTTGGTGAATTAAGGTTAAGAAAAAGAATGGCAAAAAACTCAAAAATAACCATATTATGAAAAGTTACCGTATGAAAATCAAGATACCCTGAAAAATAATTAACAATATTAGCTGCTGAATAAATAAGGCAGGGGTATATCATCATAAGTAAGAATGTTGCACAACAAATGGCAGCGGTTACAGAAAAAACTATTTCCCTGTATTTGCCTTTATAAAAAGCAGAAATGGCCAACATAAAGATGAATAAAGAGCAAAAGTGAAATGGCAGATGGTAAAGGTCGTAACCGTGTTTAAAGGAATAAACTTGTTTACCTACTTCAATTAAAAACAGCAACACGGCTATGATTTGAAAAGGAATCATTCTGTATTTAATGTCTTTTTTTATTAAGAAAATTCTTAATAACACGCAAATGCCGAGCATTATGATGACGGCAGGAATAAGGGTCAGTGCGTGCTCACGGGACCATAATTCCAAAAAATCACCTCTTTATCTTATGTATAAAAGTATTTTATCATATTTCGACAAATAATACAATAAAAAAATCCCGCACAAAAAGTGCGGGATAATGTTTTAAGAAATAACACGAACGCGGATAATATCTTCAATAGCCTTAATGAAATCAACAACTTCAGGCTTGAATTCGTTATCAATATCAATAATTGTATAAGCATAATCGCCCTTTGAAGCGTTAATCATACCGCTGATGTTTTCGCCGCTTGAAGCAATAGCAGCAGTAATTCTGCCAACCATATTGCTTGTGTTCTTGTGCATAACGGTAATACGCGCATTACCTGTTTTGTTAAGTGTTACATTTGGGTAGTTTACACTGTTTATGATGTTGCCGTTTTCAATAAACTCTTTTAATTCCTTTGAAGCCATAACTGCACAGTTATCTTCGCTTTCGGGGGTAGAAGCACCAAGGTGTGGGAATACAACTACATTTTTAGCGCCGATTAAAGCATCGCTTGCAAAATCGGTAGCGTATTTATATATTTTACCACTTTCACAGGCAGAAATAACATCAGCATCCTTAATAAGACCGCCACGGGCAAAGTTAAGAATAATAACGCCATCCTTCATCTTTGCGATTGTATCGTTATTAATCATACCCTTAGTAGCGTCAATTTGGGGAACGTGAAGTGAAATAATATCGCACTTTGCGTAAATTTCTTCTAAATCGTCAGCTTTTTTTACCGCACGGGAAAGTTTCCATGCAGCTTCAACTGAAACAAAGGGGTCATAACCGATAACATTCATACCTAAGCTAACCGCTGCGTTTGCAACAAGACCGCCGATAGCGCCTAAGCCAATAACACCCAAGGTTTTGCCCATAATTTCAGGGCCAACGAACTGACCTTTACCTTTTTCAGCCATTTTGCCAACCTGATCGCCGTTGCCTTTGAGGGTTTTTGCCCAGTCAGAAGCCTCAACAATGTTTCTGCTTGCGGCAATCATAGCGCCAAGCACCATTTCTTTAACTGCATTAGCGTTTGCGCCGGGTGTGTTGAAAACAACAATACCTTTTTGTGCGCAAACATCGCAAGGAATATTGTTTACGCCTGCGCCTGCCCTTGCAACAGCCAGAATACTTTCAGGAAAATCATAAGAAAGCATATCGGCGCTGCGAACAAGAATACCAACAGGATTTTTTGCATCCTCTGTAATTGAATATTTGTCGCTTGTTAAATTTTCTTTAACTACATTTGCGATGGAATTAAGCTTTAAAATCTCTGTCATTTTTTTATCCTCACTTATTTTCTGCTTCAAACTTCTTCATAAATGCGATAAGCTTTTCAATACCTTCAACAGGCATAGCGTTATAGATAGATGCACGCATACCACCAACAAGACGGTGGCCTTTAAGTGAAACAAGACCTTCTGCAGATGCTTCTTTAACGAATTTTGCGTCAAGCTCTTCGCTGGGTGTAACAAAAGGTACGTTCATAAGTGAACGGTCTTCTTTCTGAACGCTGTTCTTATAAAAATCTGAGGAATCAATATAATCGTAAAGCATATTTGCTTTTTTAACATTTGTCTTATAAATAGCCTCAACACCGCCCATTTCCTTAATCCAACGGAAAACAAGCATTGAAACATAAATGCTGTAGCATGGGGGAGTGTTATAAAGGCTGTCTTTATCTGCCTGTGTTTTCCATTTAAGCATTGTGGGGCAGTTTTCGGTGAAGTTTTCCAAAAGGTCGTCACGAACGATAACAACTGTTACACCGGCAGGACCGATGTTCTTCTGTGCGCCTGCGTAGATAACGCCAAACTTTGATACGTCAACAGGTTCAGAAAGAATCATTGATGACATATCTGCAACTAACGGAACATTTTCAGGTGTTTCGGGAATGTAATTGTACTTTGTACCAAAGATGGTGTTGTTAAAACAGATGTGTAAAAAGTCTGCTTCAGGATCAACCATATCTTTTGTTACTTTTGGAACATATGTATAAGTTGCATCTTCGCTTGAAGCAATTGCACGGGCATTTGTAAGCCTTTTGCCTTCTTTAAAGCAAAGGTTTGAAAAGTTACCTGAAACGATATAATCTGCCTTGCCATTTTTGTGAAGGTTAAGTGCAACGGATGCAAACTGTGTGCTTGCGCCACCTTGAAGGAAAAGCACCTTATAATTATCCGGAATATTCATAAGTTCGCGAATTAATGCTTCGGCTTCTTTAATAATAGCATCGTAACACTTTGCACGGTGGCTCATTTCAAGAACACTCATTCCTGAGCCTTCATAATCAAGCATATCTGCTGCTGCTTTTTGTAATACCGATTCCGGCAGCATTGACGGACCGGCACTAAAGTTATAAACTCTCATTTTTTGCCTCCTAAATAGCGTTACGCCATAATATTTCTATTATACAATTTCTTGTATTTGCTTTATTATACTACTGTATTATAATAATGTAAAGTGTTTTTACGGTTAATTTTAAAAGAATTTTTATACATAATATTCAATGAATATGCATAAAAATCATAATAAAAATAAATCTATATATATAATAATGAATTCATTTATATATACCCTGTATTTATAACTCCTGAATGTCATCTATTAAAGGCATACCCGTTGTGGTAACAATATTAAACTCATAGCACATATAGTGGAAGTTGTGCTCATCTATTTTATATCTTAAAGCAACAGCATTTTCGTTTAAATTTGAAAGATACTTTGGTTTGTCGGTCTGGTCAAAAATTCCAAGGAAATTTTTTATGCTATTAAAATCCATTTCTTTTTTTAATGATGGGGTAAGGTAGTTAAGAGCAAGGTCCCTGATGTCAAGGCGCACAGCCTGGCAGAACAAGCGCAGATGATCAAATACATTATTACATACGCAAGGAACTATTTCTGTTTTAATTAAATTAAGATTTTCATTAAAAGTTTGATGCACATCGATGAAATCCATATCGCCTGGCGAAAAAACAATTTCTAAATTTTCACCATTTAAAAAATACTCTCTGCAAGGCAGGGGGTTGCAAAACGGCGTAAGATTTTTGTTAAGCGGAATAATATGGGTGCCTGTTCTTGCAAGCACAAACGAATCGTTAAGCGGTTGGAAATCTAAAACAGGTTCAGGAAAATAAGTCCGCGTGCCTTTTTGATTCTCATAAACAAGATAGTCACCGCAAAGCCCTAAAAAGCCTTTTGCCCATGGAAGTTCCTTTAAAATGATAGGCGGTGTTGAGCAACAGAATTTCTCAAATATAAAAGACAGCACATAGATTTCTTCATTCCATTTATAAAGATGGGCACTTCCTTTTTGCAGGCGAACAGGGTCAGACGTAATAAAACAGTTGATGGGCAAAAAGTTGTTATCAAATGCGGTGGCACAAATAACTATTTCATCATTTATAAGAGGCAGGGATATTTCTTTATTATTATATAATGCACCTTGAAACGATCCGTTAAAGGTTATTGCGCAATCAATGTTGGTGTTTAAAATAAGGGAAGCCATAATATCACCCCAGGCAAAAGTGTTTTATTAAAATATATGAAGAAAAGCTGATAAAAGTCAAAGTTTACAAAAAGTTCACAATTAAATATAAAAAAACAGTTGCAAAAATGAAAATTGTATTATATAATCTTCACGTTGTCCTATGCGGTGGGATAACTGCGCTTGTTTTAGCGTAAATGGTATGAAGCGGAAGGTTGCTGCTCCTTTGAATGCAGGTAATTTCCGTGGACAATTGTCCGGACAATCGGGCGAAAGGCCAAGTACCCACCGCCGCTTAAAAATTTTAAAAGCGGCACACACGGTGCAGTGTATTTGAGCCGGAAATAAGGAGGTATATAAATGGCATCGCAAAAAATCAGAATCAAGTTAAAGGCTTATGATCATAACCTTATTGATCAGTCAGCCGAAAAGATCGTTGATACAGCGGTCAAAACCGGAGCCACAGTAAGTGGTCCCATTCCATTACCAACTGAGAAGGAAGTAATTACTATTCTCCGTGCTCCTCATAAATATAAGGATAGCCGTGAACAGTTTGAACTTCGTACTCACAAACGTCTTATAGACATTTACAACGCTGGTCCTAAAACAGTAGATGCACTTATGAAGTTGGATCTTGCTGCCGGTGTTGACATTAACATTAAATTATAAGGAGGATGAACGATGATGACAAAAGGTATTTTAGGCAAAAAGATCGGTATGACACAGATCTTTGCACAAGATGGCACAGTAGTTCCTGTAACAGTCGTTCAGGCCGGCCCCTGCTCAGTAGTGCAGGTTAAAACACAGGAAAAGGACGGCTACGAAGCCGTTAAAGTGGGCTTTGGCACTGTAAAGGAACAGAATGTAAACAAAGCCGACAAGGGTCAGTTTGTTAAGGCAAACGTTCCCGCAGCGCGTTATATGCGTGAATTCAAATTCGAAAATGCTGCCGATTATAAGGCAGGCGACGTTATCAACTGCGATATTTTTGCAGAAGGTGATAAGGTTGATGTTACAGCAAAAACAAAGGGTCACGGATTCTCAGGTGTTATCCAGAGATGGAATCAGCACACAGGTCCCATGTCACACGGTTCAGGTGCACACAGGGTTGTAGGTTCAATGGGCGCAAGCTCATCACCCAGCCACGTGTTCAAAAACAAGCACATGCCAGGTCAGTGGGGTAACGAGCAGGTAACTGTTCAGAATCTTCAGATCGTTCGCGTTGACACTGAAAGAGGCGTTCTTTTAATCAAAGGCGCAGTTCCCGGTGCTCAAGGTGCACTGCTTACAATTAAGCAGTCAGTTAAACGTAAGTAAGGAGGTAAGCAGGTATGCCAAGAGTTAATGTATATAACATTGAAGGCGAAAAGGTTTCAACCGTTACTTTGAAGAAAGATATCTTTGAAGTTGAGGTTAACACTCATGTTCTTCATACAGTAGTTCGTGCACAGCTTGCAAACAAGCGTCAGGGCACAAAAGGCACACTCACTCGTACAGAGGTTGCCGGTGGCGGTAGAAAGCCCTTCCGTCAGAAAGGTACCGGTCGTTCCCGTCAGGGTTCAAGCCGTTCACCTCAGTATTATAAGGGCGGCGTAGTATTTGCACCTAAGTCAAGAGATTTCTCAATTACAGTTCCCAAAAAGGTTAAGAGGCTTGCTCTTAAAGGCGCACTTACATCAAAAGCAACAGATAAGGACATTATTATTCTTGATGCCCTTGAAATTGAAGCAAAAACAAAGGCGATGGTTAAAGTTCTTGCAAACCTTAAGGTTGAAGGCAAGGCTTACATCATTAACGAAGAACCTACAGCTAATGTAGAAAGAGCAGCTGCTAACATTCCTGGCGTTAAAACAGGTCTTGTTAACACTATCAATGTTGTTGATATTCTTAATCACGACAAGCTTATTCTTACAAAGGCTGCACTCAAAAAGCTTGAGGAGGTATATGCATAATGTTTAACGAAGATATCATTATCAAACCTGTTCTCACTGAAAAGAGCTATGATATGATGGCTGATAAGCGCTACGTTTTCCAGGTAGCACCTAAGGCAACTAAAACCCAGATCAAAACCGCAGTTGAAGAAATCTTCGGCGTGAAGGTTGAAAAGGTTAACACAGTTGTTACTCAGGGCAAACTTAAACGTATGGGCAAGTATGAGGGCAGAACCTCAACAGTTAAAAAGGCTTATGTAGTTCTTAAAAAGGATTCAAAAGCTATTGAATTCTTTGAGAATATGGCTTAATTTAAGATTTAATTATACTTCGGGTTGCATAACAGCAGCAAACAGCGCCCGTAAGTGATAAAATTCAGCTGCTGAGAAATGGAGTTAATTTCAATGGGTATCAGAAAGTATAAACCGACTTCCCCTGCAAGACGTTTTATGTCGGTTTCAACCTTTGAAGAAATCACAAAAACCACTCCTGAACGCTCCTTGCTTGACAAGGTTTCAAAGAGTGGCGGTAGAAACAATGCAGGTCGTTTAACAGTTCGTCATCACGGTGGCGGAAACACAAGAAAATACAGAATTATCGATTTCAAGCGTAATAAGGATGATGTTCAGGCTCGTGTAGCATCAATCGAATACGATCCTAACCGCAGTGCTAACATTGCACTTCTCAACTACGCTGATGGTGAAAAACGCTACATTTTAGCACCCGTAGGTATTAATGTTGGCGACACTATTCTTTCAGGCGAAAACGCTGATATTAAGCCCGGTAACGCTCTTAAGATTAAGAACATCCCTGTTGGTACTCTTATTCACAATATTGAGCTTATGCCCGGCAAAGGCGGTCAGCTTGTTCGTGCAGCAGGTAATGCAGCACAGCTTATGTCAAAGGAAGAAAAATACGCACAGGTTCGTCTTCCCTCAGGCGAAGTTCGTTACATTCTTCTTGAATGCAAGGCTACAATCGGTCAGGTTGGTAACCTTGATCATGAAAACGTATCTATCGGTAAAGCCGGTAGAAAGCGCCACATGGGCGTTCGTCCCACCGTTCGCGGTGTTGTTATGAACCCATGTGATCACCCCCACGGTGGTGGTGAAGGTAAATCCCCTGTTGGCCGTCCAGGCCCTGTTACTCCTTGGGGTAAGCCTGCACTTGGTTACAAGACTCGTTCAAAGAAGAACAAATCAAACAAATATATCGTAAAACGCCGCAACGGCTAATAAATCGGAAGGAGACTCATTATGAGCAGGTCAGTTAAAAAAGGACCATTTATAAGCGCTAAGCTTTTAAAGAAGGTTGAAGAAATGAATGCTTCCGGGGAAAAGAAAGTTATCAAAACCTGGTCAAGATCATCAACGATCTTTCCCCAGATGGTAAGCCATACATTAGCCGTTCATGACGGCAGAAAGCATGTTCCTGTTTATATCACAGAAGATATGGTAGGACATAAGTTAGGTGAATTTGCACCTACAAGAACATTCAGAGGTCACTCGGGTTCCGAGAAGTCTTCAGGAAGGTAATAGGAGGTTTAGCTAATGGCAACAAGAATGAAAGAAAAAGCGGCAAAACGTCAAGAAAACCGCGATAGAAGACCTAAAGCTATTGCAAAGTACATTCGTATCTCTTCCCGTAAAGTTCGCATTGTTATCGATCTTATTCGCGGCAAGCAGGTAGACGAGGCTCTTGCTATCCTTCAGTTTACACCTAAGGCAGCATCCCCCGTTGTAGAAAAGGTTCTTGCATCAGCAATAGCCAATGCGGAGAACAACCCTCCGTACCTTAACAGAGATAATCTTTATGTAGCTGAAGTTTATGCAAACCAGGGTCCCACACTTAAACGTTTCAGACCCCGCGCAAAAGGTAGCGCAGCACCTATTTTAAAGCGTTCAAGCCACATCACAGTTATCCTTGATGAGAAGAAGGAGGATAAGTAATTATGGGACAGAAAGTTAATCCCCACGGCCTTAGAGTAGGCGTTATTAAAAACTGGGATTCACGTTGGATCGCAGGCAAAGATATGGCAGCTAATATCGCAGAAGATAACAAGCTCCGCACATATTTAAAGAACAAACTTTATACTTTCAGCGTTTCAAAAATTGAAATTGAACGTAAAAGCAACAATGTAACACTTTTCATTTACACCGCTAAGCCCGGCGCACTTATTGGTAAGGGCGGCGCTGGCATCGAAGCATTAAGCCAGGATGTTCAGAAGCTTGTTGGTAAAAATGTTAAGGTTAACATTATGGAAATCAAGAAGCCCGATATGGATGCACAGCTTGTTGCAGAATCCATTGCACAGCAGCTTGAAAAACGTGTATCTTTCCGCCGTGCTATGAAGCAGTCAATGCAGAGAGTTACCCGTGCAGGCGCAAAGGGTATCAAGATTTTAGTATCAGGTCGTCTTGGCGGTGCAGAAATTGCACGTAGCGAAGGCTATCATGAAGGCAGCATTCCCCTTCAGACACTTCGTGCAGATATCGACTATGGTTTTGCTGAAGCAGCAACAACTTATGGCCGTATCGGTGTAAAGGTTTGGGTTTACAAGGGAGAAGTTCTTGCAAAGAAGGCTGCTAAAGCAGAAGGAGGCAAGTAATCATGTTAATGCCCAAAAGAGTTAAAAGAAGAAGAGTTTTCCGTGGCAGAATGAAGGGTACAGCACAGCGCGGTAACTTCATCGCTTACGGTGATTACGGTCTTGTAGCACTTGAACCAGGCTGGATCAAGAGCGCACAGATCGAAGCAGCCCGTATCGCTATGACAAGATATATCAAACGTAGCGGTCAGGTTTGGATTAAAATATTCCCCGATAAGCCCGTAACAGCTAAACCTGCTGAAACCCGAATGGGTTCAGGTAAGGGTTCACCTGAATACTGGGTAGCAGTAGTTAAGCCCGGCCGTGTTCTTTTTGAAATGAACGGTGTTGATGAGGCTACTGCACGTGAGGCATTGCGTCTTGCAAGCCACAAGCTTCCCATTAAGGTTAAATTCGTTAAAAGGGAAGATTACAATAAAGAACAGGACGGTGAAGTTTGATGAAACCGAGTAAGCTTCGTGAAATGAACGCTGCAGAGCTTAACAAAAAGCTCGCTGAGCTTAAGAGAGAGCTTTTAAACCTCAGATTTCAAAATGCCACCGGTCAGCTTACTAACCTGAAGCAAATTGATGCCTGCAAAAAGGATATTGCAAGGGTTATGACCATACTCAGAGAATTAGAGCTTAAGGGCTAAGGAGGTTGAGGACTGTGGAAAGAAATTTTCGTAAACAGAGAGTAGGTACAGTTGTCAGCGATAAAATGGATAAGACAATCGTTGTTGCAGTAAAAACAAAGGTTCTTCATCCTCTTTATGGTAAGACTGTAAACCGTACAACAAAATTTAAAGCTCACGATGAAAACAATGAATGCGGAATTGGTGATACCGTTCGCATTATGGAAACAAAACCGCTGAGCAAAGATAAAAGATGGAGATTGGTTGAAATAGTTGAAAAGGCAAAATAAGCTTTTTTAAACTGTTTTACCGGAAAGGGGTAAAAAATGATACAACCTCAAACAAGATTGAAGGTTGCCGATAATACCGGCGCAAAAGAGATTATGTGCATAAGAGTTCTTGGTGGCTCTTTCAGAAGATACGGCAGCGTTGGAGATACCATCGTTGCATCAGTTAAAACAGCTGCGCCCGGCGGCGTAGTTAAAAAAGGTGACGTTGTAAAGGCAGTTATCGTTCGTACAACAAAACCCACCCGCCGTGCTGACGGAACATATATCCGTTTTGATGATAACGCTGCAGTTATTATCAATGATCAAAAGCTTCCCCGTGGCACCCGTGTATTCGGACCCATCGCAAGAGAACTTCGTGAAAAAGATTTTATGAAGATTATATCTCTTGCACCGGAAGTTCTGTAAGGAGGACATATTCATGAAAATCAAAAAAGGTGATACCGTTATCGTTATTAGCGGTGAAAGCAAGGATTTATCCAAGCCCAAAAAGGTTCTTCGTGCTATGCCCAGCGAAAACAAGCTTATTGTTGAGGGTGCTAATATGATTATCCGTCATACTAAACCCAAGAAAATGGGCGAAGCAGGTGGCCGTATTGAAAAAGAAGCTCCTATTGATGCTTCAAATGTAATGTTATACTGCCCCAACTGCAAAAAAGGTGTTCGTGCAGGATACGAAGTTGTTGATGGCAAGAAGACCCGTATTTGCAAAGAATGCAAAAAGGCAATTCAGTAATTGGGAGGAGAGATACTATGGCCAGATTAAAGGATAAATACGTAAACGAAATAGTTCCCGCAATGGTTAAAAAGTTCAATTACAGCAATGTAATGCAGGTTCCCAAACTTGACAAGGTAGTTGTAAATGTAGGCCTTGGCGATGTTAAGGACGATGCAAAGAAATTCCAGGCTGTTGTTGAAGAAATCAGACTTATTACAGGTCAGGCACCTATCGTAACAAAGGCTAAAAAGTCCGTTGCTAACTTCAAGGTTCGTGAAGGAATGAACATCGGCGCAAAGGTTACACTTCGTGGCGAAAGAATGTATGAATTCGTTGACAAACTTTTGAACATAGCACTTCCCCGTGTTCGTGACTTCCATGGCGTTTCAGCCAACGCATTTGATGGTAGAGGAAACTATGCTCTTGGTATTAAAGAACAGCTTATCTTCCCTGAAATCGAATACGATAAGATCGACAAGGTAAGAGGTATGGACATTATATTTGTTACTACAGCAAATACAGACGAGGAAGCTCGTGAACTTTTAGGCTTCATGGGCATGCCTTACGCAAACTAAGAGAGGGAGGAATAAGATAATGGCAAAGAAAGCAATGATCAATAAACAGCAAAAGAAGCAGAAGTTTTCCACTCGTGAATACACTCGCTGCAGCATTTGCGGCCGCCCTCACGCAGTTCTCTCTAAGTACGGTATCTGCCGTATTTGCTTCAGAGAATTAGCATATAAGGGTCAGATTCCCGGCGTTAAAAAAGCAAGTTGGTAAGTAACAAATATATGGAAGGAGGATACCAATAATGGTTTTAACAGATCCTATTGCAGATATGCTCACCAGAATTCGCAACGCGATGGTAGCACGTCACTTAACAGTAGATATTCCTAAGTCAAACGTAAAGCAGGCTATTGCACAGCTTCTTCTTGATGAAGGCTACATTAAAGGTGTTGAGGTTATTGATGAAGTACCTCAGGGCACCATCCGTATTACTCTTAAATACGGTGCAAACAAAGAAAGAATTATCTCAGGTCTTCGCAGAATTTCTAAGCCCGGCTTGAGAGTATATGCCCGCGCAGAAGAACTTCCCAGAGTTTTGGGCGGTATGGGTATTGCAATTATATCCACTTCAAAGGGCATCATGACAGATAAGCAAGCTCGCGCTCTTAATATCGGCGGCGAAGTTTTAGCTTATGTATGGTAATCAGGAGGAAATAGATTATGTCAAGAATAGGTAGAAATCCCGTAGCTATTCCCGCCGGCGTAACAGTAACTGTGGCTGACGGCAACGTAGTTACTGCAAAAGGCCCCAAAGGTACTTTAACACAGCAACTGTCCAAGGACATGATCATCAAGGTTGAAGGCAACGAAGTTATCGTTAGCCGTCCCTCCGATGAAAAAAATCACCGTGCACTTCACGGCCTTACAAGAACGCTTATTAACAATATGGTTATCGGTGTTTCAGAAGGTTTTTCAAAGAGCCTTACCATTATCGGTACAGGTTACCGTGCATCATTAAGCGGTAAAAAACTTGTGCTTAATATGGGCTATTCACACCCCGTTGAGATGGACGCTCCTGAAGGAATCACAATCGAAGTTCCTTCACAGACACAGATCATCGTTCGTGGTGCTGATAAGCAGGTTGTTGGTCAGTTTGCAGCAGAAATCCGTTCTGTTAGAGAACCCGAACCCTATCATGGCAAGGGTATTCGTTATGAAGGCGAATACGTTGCTATGAAAGAGGGTAAAGCTGGTAAGAAGTAATTGAAAGGAGCATTAGTATTATGATAAAGAAAATCGACAAAAACGCTAACCGTCTTGCAAGACACGCTCGTGTTCGTAAGAAGATCAGCGGAACATCAGATCGTCCAAGATTAGACGTATATCGCAGCAACAGTCATATCTATGCTCAAGTTATTGACGACAGTAACGGCACAACACTTGCAGCTGCTTCTACTTTAGAAGCAGAAGTTGCAAAGGCTGTTGAAGAAATGACAAAGACAGATGCTGCCAAAACAGTTGGTAAACTTATTGCTGAGCGCGCTCAGGCAAAAGGTATCAAAGTTGTTGTATTTGACAGAGGCGGCTACCTCTACACCGGTCGTGTTCAGGCGCTTGCAGAAGCAGCCCGTGAAGCCGGTCTGGAATTTTAATGGAGGTAAAAAGCGATGAGTAAGAGAATTGATCCCAAAACACTTGATTTAAAAGATAAGTTAGTTGCAGTAAACCGTGTTGCTAAAACCGTTAAAGGTGGCCGTAACATGCGCCTTGCAGCACTTGTAGTTGTTGGTGACGGAAACGGCCATGTTGGCGTTGGTCAAGGTAAGGCTGTTGAAGTTCCCGAAGCAATCCGTAAGGCAACAGAGGATGCTAAAAAGAATCTCATTAAGGTTTCACTTGATGGCACAACCATTCCTCATTCAGTAGTTGGTAAATTTGGCCGCGGCAAAGTTCTTCTTATGCCTGCACCAGAAGGTACCGGTGTTATTGCCGGTGGTCCTGTTCGTGACGTACTTGAAATGGTTGGTGTTCGTGATATTCTTACAAAGAGCCAGGGTTCAAACAACCCCGCTAACTGTGTAAAAGCAACCATCGAAGGCCTTGCTTCCTTAAAGACAGCTGAAGAGATCGCTCAAATGCGCGGCAAGTCAGTTGACGAGATCATGGGCTAAGGAGGAAGAAACAATGTTAAAAATTACATTAACAAAAAGTACAATCGGTTGCAAAAAAGACCAGATTGCTACTGTAAAGGCTCTTGGCCTTAAAAAATTACATTCATCAGTTACACAGGCAGATAATGCTGCTATCCGCGGTATGATCTTTAAGGTAAAACACCTTGTAACAGTTGAAGAAATTGACTAATCGGAGGTACAGATAATGAAATTAGTAGATTTAATGCCCGCAGAGGGTGCTGTACAGACCGGTCGCCGTAAGGGTCGCGGCCCAGGCAGTGGCTTAGGCAAAACTTCCGGTAAAGGTCACAAGGGTCAGAATGCCCGTTCCGGCGGTGGCGTACGCCCCGGTTTTGAAGGCGGTCAGATGCCCCTTACCCGTAGATTGCCAAAGCGCGGTTTCTTTAACCCCTTTAGCAAAATTTACACAGAAATTAATGTTTCAAAGCTTGATATCTTTGAAGAAGATACAGTAATTACTGCTGAACTTCTTAAGGAAAAAGGCTTAATTTCAAAGATTGAAAAAGATGGCGTTAAGGTCCTTGGAAACGGTGAACTTACAAAGCGACTTACTGTTCAGGTTGCAGCCTTTACCCGTACGGCTCAGCAGAAGATTGAGGCGCTCGGCGGAAAGGCTGAGGTGGTATAAATGTTTTCAGTATTCAAGAATGCTTGGAAGCTTCCTGAACTTCGTAAAAAGATACTGTACACATTATTAATGCTTCTTGTGTATAGACTTTGTTGCTTTATACCAACCCCCGGCATTAACCCCTCTTTACAAATAGATGCTGCCAATGACAGCATCTGGGGTCTTATGAACATTATCACAGGTGGTTCTCTTCAGGGTTATCACTTTATGGCAATGGGCATTTCGCCCTACATCAACGCATCAATTATCATTCAGCTTCTTCAGGTTGTTATCCCCGCCCTTGAAAGATTAGGTCGCGAGGAAGACGGCAGGGAAAAGATTAACAAAATCGTAAGATACACATCTTTTGGCCTTGCTTTCCTTCAGGCTGTAGGTATTTGCTATGCATTCAGCCAGACTAACGATATGTTCGTTAGCGGCATCAACGAATGGCTTGCATATATTATTGTTGGCCTTTCACTTACTGCAGGTACTGCAGTTGCACTTTGGATCGGCGACCGCATCAGCGAAAAGGGCTTAGGAAATGGTATTTCAATGCTTATTTTTGTTGGTATTATTGCCCGTTTCCCTGTAACTGCACAGAACTATGTTCAAACCGCAGCAGCTAATTCACAAACAGGCAATAATGCACTTTGGTGGATACTTCCCATTGTGCTTGTTGCAATTGTTGCTTTAATTATAGCAGTTGTTTTTGTTGAACTTGGTGAACGCAGAATTAACATTCAGTACGCCAAGCGTGTTTCAGGCAGAAAGGTTTATGGCGGACAGAGCACTTATATGCCCATTAAGCCTAACTCCTGCGGTGTTCTTCCCTTGATTTTCTCAATGTCACTTTTAATGTTCCCAAGTATTCTTACCGGTATGTTCTGGGCAGGAAGCAAGTTTGAAACATTCTATACAAAGTGGCTTGGTCAAGGAACCTGGGGTTACCTTGTTGTTAGCTTCTTGTTAACAATTGGTTTTGCATATTTCTATTCTGCAATTACCTTTAATGCAGCTGAAACAAGCAAAAACCTTCAAAAATACGGTGGATTTATTCAGGGTATCAGACCCGGTAAACCCACAACAGATTATCTTAATAAGGTATCAAAACGCCTTGTTCTTTTCAGCGGTTTGTACCTTGGCGTGATTTCAAGCATTCCTATGCTTGCAAGCGCAATACTTTCAACTATCCCCAATTTCGATGCAAACACAGTTTTAAGCCTTGCACTTACTTTCTCTTCAACAGGCTTACTTATTATCGTAAGCGTTGCAATTGAAATTACAAAGCAACTTGAAAGCCAGATGGTTATGCGTCACTACAAGGGCTTCCTTGATTAATAAAGGGGTATAGGTATGAAAATGATTTTATTAGGAGCTCCGGGTGCCGGTAAAGGCACCCAGGCAGCCCAAATTTGTAAAAAATACGGTATTCCTCATATTTCTACAGGTGATATGTTCCGTGAAAATATGGGTAACAATACTGAACTCGGCAAATTGGCAAAAACATATATTGATGCCGGCAAGCTTGTTCCCGATGAGGTAACACTTGCAATGGTTAAGGATCGTCTTGAAAGAGATGACTGCAAAAACGGTTTCCTTCTTGACGGCTTCCCACGTACAATAGCTCAAGCTGACGGACTTAAAGCTCTTACAAGTCTTGACTGTGTTCTGAATATTGATGTTAACACTGATTTGCTGCTTAACAGAATAACAGGCAGACGTATCTGCCCCAAGTGTGCAGGCACATATCATATCAGCACACTTACTTCTGATCTTTGCCCCGCTTGCAACGAAAAACTTGTTCAGCGCGCAGATGATAACGAAGCAACTGTTAAGTCAAGAATTGACGTTTATAACGCTCAAACAAAGCCTTTAATTGAGTACTACGGTAAAAGCGTAAAATCTGTTGACGGTAACCAACCCGCCGATAAGGTTTTTGAAAGTATCGTTAAGGTGCTGGAGGCAATCTAATGCTTTTTATTAAAAATAAAAGCGCAATTTCCCTAATGGCAGAAGGCGGAAGACTTCTTGCAAACTGTATGAAGATGCTTGAAAACAGCATAAAACCAGGGATGAGCACGTTAGAACTTGACAAATTAGCATATAAGTATATAATAAGTAATGGCGCAAAACCGTCGTTTTTAGGAATGTACGGTTTTCCCAATACCTTATGTATTTCTGTTAATGAGGAAGTTATCCACGGAATTCCCAAAAAGAACAAGATTATTAAAGATGGTGATCTTGTAAGTGTGGATGGTGGAGTTTATCTTAACGGTTTTCATACGGATATGGCGCGAACCTTTATGGTTGGTAGTGTTTTAGAAGAAAGAAAGCAACTTGTTGAAAGGACTAAACAATCCTTTTATGAGGGAATGAGCTTTGCCCGTGAAGGATGCAGGGTTTCTGATATTTCTAACGGGGTTGAAAAGTATATAAATCAGTTTGGATACGGTATTGTAAAAGAATTTACAGGCCACGGCGTTGGCAGGGAATTGCATGAATCCCCTGAAATTCCAAATTATGGTCCTGCCGGTCATGGCACAAGGATTGTAAATGGAATGACCCTTGCAATAGAACCTATGATAAATTTAGGTACAGGTAAGGTTAAGGTGCTTAAGGACGGTTGGACAACGGTAACGTTGGACGGCAAGCCAAGCGCTCATTGGGAAAACACCGTTGCTGTTATTGACGGCAAGCCTGTTATTTTAACCGATTCTGACGTAAATATTTAAGGAGGCAACAGATGAAGTTAGGTGCTTATGTCTGTTCCACCAGAGGCAGAGATGCCAACAAATGTTTTTTAGTAGTAGAAATAATTGATGAAAATTTTGTTCTGATTGCTGACGGTAAAAGCCGTAAAATCGAAAAGCCCAAAAAGAAAAAGATAAAACATCTTGTTGTTTTAGGGCAGGGCGATGAAGAAATCAGCGCAAAACTTCAAAATAAAGAAACCGTAACCAATAAACAGGTTTACGGTGCAATAAAAATTAAACGCTAAAAATGGCGAGGAGTGAATCCATGTCTAAGGAAGATGTCATTGAAGTTGAAGGCGTTGTTACAGAATCCAAAAAGAACGCTGTTTTTGAAGTTGAACTTGAAAACGGACACAAGATTCTTGCACACATTGCCGGTAAGCTTAGGATGAACAATATTCAGGTGTTACCTGGTGATAAGGTAACAGTAGAGATTTCCACATATGATCTGACCAAAGGTCGCATCATATGGCGCAGCAAAAACTGAGGAGGTTATTGTAATGAAAGTAAGACCTAGCGTTAAACCTATGTGTGATAAATGTAAGCTCATCAAGCGTCACGGTAAAGTAATGGTTATCTGTACCGCTGATAAGAGCCATAAGCAAAGACAGGGCTGATTTTATTAACCCTGTTTTACGGCTGTTTATAAGCCGAATGTATCTATGCGCATTATTTGCGCAAAATTAAAAACAAGGCCTTATAATCAGGTGCGGCTGACGGAATAAATTTTCGTTTACCTGATGGCTTTTATATAAAAATATTAAACTATTTTTAAACCAATTTTGGAGGTGTACTTAATGGCACGTATCGCTGGTATAGACATACCAAAGGATAAGCGAGTTGAAGCGGCATTACAGTCAATCTATGGTATTGGCCCCGCTATCGCTACAGAAATTCTTGATAAAACCGGCGTTAACCCCGATACCCGCGTAAGAGATCTTACTGAGGCTGAGGTTAACTTAATAAGAGACTATATTGACAAAAACGTACAGGTTGAAGGTGATCTTCGTAGAGAAGTTGCCCTTAACATCAAACGTCTTGTTGAAATCGGCTGCTATCGCGGTGTTAGACATCGTAAGGGCCTTCCTGTTCGCGGACAGCACACAAAGCAGAATGCAAGAACCCGTAAGGGTCCTAAGAGAGCTGTAAGCGCTAAGAAGAAGAAGTAAGGATAGGAGGACGAATTTTATGGCAAAAGCTGTTAAAAAGGGCGGACGCCGCCGCATCGAAAAGAAACATATCGAACGCGGTGCAGCACATATCTGCTCATCATTTAATAATACAATCGTTACCATAACAGATGTTAACGGTAACGCAATCAGCTGGTCAAGTGCAGGCGGACTTGGTTTCCGTGGCTCCAAAAAGAGCACACCCTTTGCTGCACAGACAGCTGCTGAAACAGCAGCTAAAGCAGCTATGGAACACGGTCTTCGCACTGTTGAGGTTTATGTTAAAGGCCCCGGCAGCGGACGCGAAGCAGCAATTAGAGCACTTCAGGCAGCAGGTCTTGAGGTTAGCATGATTAAAGATGTTACCCCCATTCCTCACAACGGATGCAGACCGCCTAAGCGCAGAAGAGTTTAATTAGGAGGACAAAAATTATGGCAAGATATACTGAAGCGGTTTGCCGTTTGTGCCGCCGCGAAAATCAGAAGCTTTTTTTGAAGGGCGACCGTTGCTATAGTGCAAAGTGTCCTGTAGTTAAAAGAGGAACAGTTCCCGGTCAGCACGCAAAGAGCCGTAGAAAGACCAGTGAGTACGGTCTTCAGCTTCGTGAAAAACAGAAGGCAAGAAGAACTTATGGCTTACTTGAAAAGCAGTTCCACAGCTACTTCACAAAGGCTACAAATATGAAAGGTGCAGCAGGCGAAAATATGCTTCAACTGCTTGAGCGCCGTCTTGATAACGTTGTTTACCGTCTTGGTTTCGGTGATTCACGTGCACAGGCAAGACAGATCGTTAACCACGGTCACATTACAGTTAATGGCAAAAAAGTTAACATTCCTTCTTTTATCGTAAAAGCAGGAGATGTTGTTGCTATTGCTGAAAACTCAACAAGCATTGAAAAGTTTAAGGCAATGCGCGAAGGTACAAGCAAGACAATTCCTGCTTGGCTTGAGCTTAACAGCCAAGAACTTTGTGGTAAGGTAGTAGAACTTCCTAAGAGAGAAGATATTGATCTTAGCATCGAAGAACACCTTATTGTTGAGTTGTACTCCAGGTAATATGGCGTATTAGTAGGAGGGTTAAATATTATGATAGAAATTATAAAGCCGGTTATTGAGTGTAAGCAGGTCAGCGAAGATGGAAAATACGCACAATTTGTTGTAGAACCCCTTCGTCGTGGCTTTGGCGATACTTTGGGCAATTCTCTCCGTAGAATTTTGTTATCCTCCCTGCCAGGTGCAGCGGCAACACAGATTCGTATCGAAGGTGTTCTGCACGAATTCACAACAGTTCCCGGTGTAAAAGAAGATGTAACAAACATTATTCTTAACATCAAGAACATTGCTATGAAGCTTGACAGCGATACACCTATTACTGCAACTATTAATGCAGTTGGGCCATGCGTTGTTACGGCAGGAGATATCAAAGGCGATAGCACACTTGAAATAATCAATAAAGACCTTCACATTGCTACCATTGATGAAGGCGGCGTTCTTAATATGGAGATCGTTATTGATAAAGGTATGGGATATGTTCCCGCTGATAAGAATAAATCAGACGATATGCCTATTGATGTTATCGCTGTTGATTCTATCTACACACCTATTTTAAAAGCAAGTTATCTTGTTCAAAGTGCCCGCGTTGGTAGAGATGATAACTTTGATAAACTTATACTTGATGTGTGGACAGATGGTTCTATTAGACCTGATGAGGCTATTTCTATAGCCGCAAAAGTTATGAATGATTATCTTGCGCTTTTCGTAAACCTTGCAGAAACTGTTGGCGGAATTCAGCTTGCAGAAGACAAGGAAGGGGCACAACCCCAATCAAAAGCACTTGATATGACTATTGACGAGCTTGATCTTTCAGTACGTTCTTATAACTGTTTAAAGCGTGCAGGAATCAACTCCGTTCAGGAACTTGCTCAGCTTGATGAAGCTGATTTAATGCGAGTTCGTAATCTTGGTAAAAAGTCTATGGATGAGGTTCGCGCAAAGCTTGCCGGTCTTGGACTTAAACTCAAGAACAACGAAGATTAATTAGGAGGATAATAAAATGGCCGGTAACAGAAAGCTTAACAGACCTACCGATCAGCGTGTTGCTGTGGTTCGCGGTCTTACTACCGATCTCTTATGGTATGGCCGTATTGAAACTACTGAAGCACGCGCTAAAGAAGTTCGCAAGAAGGCTGAAAAGATTATCACCATGGGCATTAAAACCTATGAGGATGTTATAACAGTTACAAAGTCAAAGCTTAATGATAAAGGACAGAAGGTTGATACCGAAGTTAAGAACGACGGTCCTGACCGCCTTAATGCTCGCCGCAAGATGATGGCATATCTCTATGAAAGAGAAATTGCACGCGAAGCAGGCGAAAAGAAGGCAGTTTACAAGGTTCGTGTTGAAGGTAACAAACATCCTGTTATCACAAAGATTTTTGATGAGCTTGCTCCCAAGTACGCAAAGCGTGCTGAAGAAAAAGGTCAGGGCGGCGGCTATACAAGAATTATTAAGATGGGACCTCGCCGTGGCGATGCTGCAGAAAAGGTTATCTTAGAACTTGTTGACTAATATAATAACTTAAAGAAGATGCTAAAAAGCATCTTCTTTTTTGTTGCAACAAATTTATTTAAGTGGTACAATACATTCATATATAGTAAGGAGAAAATAAATGGATTACTCAAAGGAATCGTTAAAAAAGCATTATGAATGGCAAGGCAAAATCGAAGTTGTTTCAAGGGTGGAAGTTAATACCCGTGAAGATCTTTCCCTTTGCTATACTCCGGGTGTTGCCCAGCCTTGCAAGGAAATACAAAAGGATGTAAAAAAATCATTTGAACTTACACGCCGTAAAAATCTTGTTGCAGTAGTTACTGATGGCACTGCTGTTTTGGGTTTAGGCGATATTGGTGCCGAAGCAGGTATGCCTGTTATGGAAGGCAAATGCGCGCTTTTTAAGGCGTTTGCTGATGTAGATGCATTTCCCATATGTATAAAAAGCAAAGATACAGATGAAATAGTAAGAACTATTCAGTTGATTTCAGGTTCCTTTGGCGGAATAAATTTAGAGGATATTTCTGCGCCCAGATGTTTTGAAATTGAAAGAAAACTTAAAGAAGTTTGCGATATTCCTGTATTCCACGATGATCAGCACGGTACGGCAATAGTACTTGTTGCGGCGCTTATAAACAGTGCAAAAGTTGCAAACAAACAACTGAAAGATATGAAAATTGTAATTAACGGTGCAGGAAGCGCCGGTATTGCAATTGCTAAAATGGTGCTTAATGTTGGGGTAAAAGATATTGTTATGTGCGATAAGTTCGGAATTCTTTACAGGGGAAACAGCCAAATGAACGATGCACAAAAAGAAATGGCACAAATCACAAATATAAACAACATCAAAGGCACTTTAGCCGATGCAATGAAAAATGCAGATGTGTTTATTGGTGTTTCCGCGCCCAACGTGGTTGACAGCAAAATGATACAATCAATGAATGAAAAGCCCATTGTTTTCCCAATGGCAAATCCTGTGCCTGAAATAATGCCGGATATTGCAAAGGAAGCAGGAGCATATATTGTTGGCACAGGCAGAAGTGATTTTGCAAATCAGATAAACAATGTGCTTGCGTTCCCAGGAATATTCAAGGGCGCGCTTACAGCAAAAGCAACAGAAATTAACGAACAAATGAAAATGGCAGCAGCAAAAGCCATTGCGGAATATATTCCCCCAAATCAACTTTCAACAGAAAATATAATGCCAAGCGTTTTAGATAAAGGCGTTGCTTTAAGCGTTGCAAAAGCAGTAAAAGAGGCAGCAGAAAAAACAGGAGTGGCAAGAATTTAACAGGGTAACTTTATGAAAGAAAAACAAGCAAAAGGATATGTTTTTGTTATTATAAGCGCAATTATATATGGTTGTATGCCTTTAATGGCAAAATATATTTATCTTGATGGTGTAAATCCCCTTACACTTGTTTTCTTGCGCAATTTTTTAGCATTGCCCTTTTTAGCAGTTTTTGCTATTATTAAAGACAAAAATCTAAACATACCAAAAGATGTAATACCGCCAATAAGCATTATTTCGTTTCTTGGTTGTACCATAACGCCAATTTTACTATTTAGTTCATATCAGTATCTCGCTTCCGGCACCGCAACAGTTTTTCATTTTATTTATCCGGCGGTAGTCGTGCTTTGCGAACTGCTGATTTTTAGAAAAAAAGCCAAATTAGGCAATATTTTAGGTGTAATTTTATGCATAAGCGGAATATGTTGTTTTTATACGCCGGGGCAAACGCCTTCTTTAAAGGGAAGCCTTTTTGCATTAGGCTCGGGTGTGCTTTTTGCATCATATGTTTTGTCGCTTTCCTTTTTTAAACAAAAGATGGGTGCAGGGTTAAAATTTAGTTTTTATATTGCACTGGCAAGCAGTGTTTTTACACTTATAATTGGCGTTTTCACAAATACAATTATGTTGCCCTCGTCTTTAAACGGGTGGATCTTGTGCCTGGTGTTTGCCAACCTTGTTACAACAGGGGCAGTGGTTTTGTTTCAGCAGGGTGCATTTATTATTGGTAGCGAAAAAGCAAGTATTTTAAGCGCTATTGAGCCTGCAACAAGTGTTGTTGTAGGGGCAATAATTTTTCTGGAGCCAATGAGCATTCCTGTAATAATCGGTTCCATTCTTGTTATAAGCGCAAGCATAGTGGTAATAACCAAACCATTATAGCTTGAACCAGCCTTAAACCGCTGAATTTAGGCATATTTCGGTTTGTCGTCCTTTTAAGGCGACCTGCCTTAACGCGTCCTCCGCACCCAAATCTCACCAAAATTGAGCAGTTTAAGGTCGCAGATTGAAAAATGATACAATTTTTGTTTTAACAAGGAAAAGCCCGCAGACAATATAGGAAATATTATCAAGGGCTTTGACATAGTAAAAACGTAAATTTTACATTTTACAACTGATTTAAGCTATAATGGTTTGGTTACAGTAAAAAAATAAACGGAAGTTTTTACTTCCGTTTTATTTTTATATATAAATGCAAACAGATGCGATTCGCTTTGCGGCTTCGGGCAGGGAAGAAAGTGTGGCGTATTCGTTTATGGTATGAATAAAATCACCTGCAACGCCGATAGAATCAACACAAGGTATGCCCGCAACAGTTACCGCCGCCGCGTCTGAACCGCCTAAACTTTGCCGTGCCTGTAATGTTGGAAGACCGCATTTAACATATATCTTGTTCATTTTATCAAGCAATTCAAAATTCTTCTCGCTTTTTTCCATGCTTGGACAGTATGATTCAATTTCCCAGAAAGTTGTTGTGCCATCAAGATAAGTTTTGTTTAAAATATCTTCTAATATTTTTTTACCTTGTTCAAGTTGATTTTGGGTTGAATAACGGATTTCAGCGTTAAACACGCATAAATCGGGAACTGTGTTTGCAAGAACGCCACCATTAATAATTCCGCAGTTAAATGAAAGACCGTCAATTTCTTTTTTAAATTCTTCAAGTTTAATAATTTTATAACAGGCCTCCTGAATGGCGCTTACGCCGCCTTCTGCACAGCGTGAGCCGTGAATGGATTTGCCTGTAACTGTTACTTTGTATCTTAAACAGCCCTTGCGCCATAAAACAGCAGAATTTTTCCGTGTGCTTTCGCAGTTCAAAAATGCGATGGAATCAGATGCTTTAGAACAAATATAATTTATGGTTGCCTTGTTAGAGTACGCGCTTACGTTTTCTTCGTCGCTTTGTAAAAGTAATCGTACAGGGCGGGTGGTAAACCCGTTTTCTTTAAGAGCTTTCATTGCTAAAACTGCGGCAACAAGACCGCCTTTGCAATCCATAACACCCGGTCCGTAAATGTTGTTTTTATCAATTTTTACTGCAGGAGAACCAAACGAGCCAACCTTATGTGCAGTATCCATATGCCCTGAAAGCGTTATGGGCCGGGCGTTTACAGAAGCGTTCATTGTGATGCAAACAACATTGCCTACAATATCGTGCTTAAAAACTTCAGTTTCCCAACCTTCTTTTTTTGCATAATTCAAAAAATAGTTGCCAACTTTGTCAACGCCTTCTTTATAATTGGTGGGGCTTTCGATGTTTCCTACATCTTCCCAAAATTTAATAAATTCAGGGGCAAATGCATCTATTGATTTAAAAACTGAATCGTGCATAAAATTTGTGTCCTTACATAAAAAATATTTGACCAAGCTTTCTTAAAAAAGTGTTTTTCCAAAAACCGAATTTAAAGGCAGAAAGAATTCTTTGAATTTTGTTTTTATTAAGGTTTTGGGCATAGTGTTTAATTAACTCAAAATTTTCTGTTCCATCATTAAAAATATCATAGATGTCTTTTGCCTGCTGATAGGTGCTTTTAATATTATTCTTATTCTTTTTTAGTTGCAACGCCTTATTAAAAATGTAACCGACACTTTTTGTGTTTTTTGCGCCAACCTGATTATTGCCGTGCTGACGGTATAAAATTAAAGGCTCATCAACAAACCCGATTTTTCCGCTTGCAAGGCAAAGAATAGTCAGATACCAATCGTGCATAATCATATTTTCGACATTTTCTTTTTTTAAGGCAAGAGTCCTTAAAGAATGATTTATCATCATAGTGCAACCTGTAACGCTGTTTTGAACAAGCGCATTTTTTAAATCAGGAGCATTGTTAAGACCTTGCGATGAAAACATCGATGGGGAAATTATTTTAAGAAGGTTATCTGCAACAAAAAGATCACTGTGAACTATTGCGGGGCAGTTATCTTCTGTTTCAAGCATTTTACTTATTGTTTTTTCAACCTTTTCCTCAAGCCACACATCATCATGATCGCAAAACATATAGTAATCAGCCTCAGGTGCATTTTTTAGCAAAAACCAAAAATTTGCCTGCGGGCTTTTTAAAGCCTGTTCGCTTTTTATTAAAGAAATATTTTTGTGATTTTCCATATATTCTTTAATGATATCAACTGTTTTATCTGTTGATGTATCATCAGAAACAACAATGGAAATACTATCTTTACATGTTTGCCTTAAAAGGCTGTCAATTTGCTGATTTATATACTTTTCACTATTGTGTGTAGCAAGAAGAATTGCAATTTTTTTACTCATAATACACCTCTTAATATGATATTAGCATAACCACTCAAAATAGTCAATAAGCAATAATAATCAAAAACTTAATGCTTTTTTAACAAAATAAGTGTACAAGTATAAAAAAATGGTGTATAATGTAAGAAAAAGTGTTTGAAAGGAAAGAAAGGCTTATGATTTTTGATACTCGTGATAATGTAAGCTGGTGGTTGCAGGTTCTTGCAGTTGCCCTTTCTATTGCAATAATTATTACAGGCGGACTTATGATAGGTTGGCACTCGGTGTTCGGGTCAATAACCGAGGGCGATGGCTATAATAGAACACAAGGTCAGGATATTCATCATGCCGGCAATATAGTTGATCACACTATGAACCCCTACGAGACACATGAGCCTGATATAACAAGCCATCCTGATTCAACAAACGCACCAACTATAAAGCCTTCAAGTCTTTCTAATCTTAAAAATAATATTAAAAACTGGATGAACAACGGCTCACCGGTAAGGGATAGCGATGTTACCAATATTCTTTTAATAGGTATGGAAAACAATGATGGCAACGGTAATCCACAAGCATTGTCAGTAAACGGCCGTGCAGATGCGATGTGTATTGTTTCCATTAACAAAAGAACAAAAACCGTTACTCTTGCATCATTAATGCGCGATCAGTACAGTTATATCGTAACAGGAAACAGCGGAAGATACACAAAATTCCATCACGCATTAAGTTATTCGGGCCCTGCAAAGCAGATCGAAATGATTGAACGGTATTACAAAGTTGTAATTGATAATTATGTTATTCTAAACTTTGCTTCTTTGCCAAAGGCAATAAATGCTTTAGGCGGTGTTAAAATCAATGTTACAAAGGACGAGGCAACATATCTTCGTTCTATCGGTTGGAACATTTCAAAAAATGGCGGACCGCTTAAGGTTGATGGTTATCACGCATTAACTTATATGCGAATCAGAAAAGGTACTGCAGGCGGTGATACTGCCCGTGTTGGCAGGCAACAACAGGTAATAATGAGTCTTGTTAATAATATTAAAGATTATTCTGCAAGCCAGATAGTTGCTGCAGCAAGAGAGGTTATACCGTATCTCAGAACGGGGCTTACTTCGGAAAACATACTTGCATATGCTGTAACTGCTGTTACAGAAGGCTGGTTTAATTATACGTTTAAACAGGTAACATTACCTGATGACGGTTGCGCAATAGGATTTACTAACCCTGAAGACGGCGGATGGTACTGGAAGGTGGATTATCCCCTTGCTGCACAAAAACTTCAAAACGCACTTTACGGTAAATCAAATATTGCTCTTGAGCCCAACAGAAAAAAATGGATATAGAAATAAAATTAAGCGGAAAGTTACTTTCCGCTTAATTTTATTTTTGGATGTTTGTGTGCTATAACACCCTGCCTATACTACATATAGATAGCACCAAAAAATCTATAAAAAATGATAAAAAAATACCCGAAAAATCCTTGACAAGTATTGACTTTTCTGTTAAACTTGACAATTGTATAAAACTGTATTATGGGGTAAATTGCGCACAATTTTTGTGGGTAAGGGCATTTTGTCC
Organism: Clostridiales bacterium; assembly: GCA_015069575.1. GTDB lineage: Bacteria > Bacillota > Clostridia > Christensenellales > QALW01 > UMGS1322. The sequence continues at coordinate 89,598 of SVIH01000004.1, read as the reverse complement.
CCTAAACGCCCAAAAATAAGGGGTTTTTAAGGCGTTTATGTTTATCCTTCAACCATCAGATTAGGAGAGTGAAAGTATGCTTCATAAGGTATTAAACGTAGCAGAAACCGCAAAGGAAGACAGATTATCTTTTGCACAGATTGATGCCGCATTGGAAATGCCCGACCTGATTGAGATCCAGAAGAATTCTTACAACAAATTTGTTAAGGAAGATCTTGGTCCTATCGTAAGGGATTTTTCACCAATTGACGATTTTTCAGGTGCAATGAGCCTGGAATTCCTTGACTGCTACATAGAGAATGCACCCAAGTATTCCATTGAGGAGTGCAAGGACCGTGACGTAACTTACGCCGCACCTATGCGCGTAAAGGTTCGTCTTACACTTAAAAACGACGACGGAACTGTTCGTGAAATTTTAGAACAGGATGTTTTCATGGGTGAATTCCCACTTATGACGCCTACCGGCACATTTATTATAAACGGTGCTGAACGTGTTGTTGCTTCACAGCTTGTTCGTTCACCCGGATGCTATTTTGCAGATGATAAGCAGGCAGGCAAATTCCAATTTTCAGCAACCCTTATACCTAACAGGGGTGCTTGGATGGAATTTGAAATTGATAACTCAAACGTTTTTTCAGTTAAGGTTGACAGAAGCCGTAAGGTTTCTATCACAGCGCTTCTTCGCGCCCTTGGCTTTGGCAGCGATGAGCAGATTATTGAACTTTTGGGCGAAAGCGAAGTTTTAAAGGCTACTATTGAGCACGACCATCAGAGTAATATTTTTAACGAACTTGACGGCCTTACCGAAATGTATAAGCGTATCCGCCCCGGCGAAAACGCTGAAGAAAAGATTATGCGCGACAGGCTTACATCAAGTTTCTTTGAAAGCCGCCACTATGATCTTGCCCGTGTTGGCCGTTATAAGTTCAACAAAAAACTTGCCCTTGCTTCAAGAATTGAAGGCAAGGTTGCTGCAGAAGACATTGTTTCACCTGATGGCGAAGTATTGCTTGAAAAAGGCAATGTAATTTCAAGCGAAAAGGCTTATGAAATTCAAAACGCAGGCGTAATGCTTGTTAACCTTAATATCGTTCTTAAAAACGAAGCAGGTGAAGAAACAGTTAAAACAGTTCGCGTTATGTCCAACGGTTTTGTTGATCCCAAACCTTACCTTAACTTTGATCCAAAAGAAGTTGGTATTAAAGAATATGTGCATTATGATTCATTAATGAAGATTCTTTCCGAATGTTCAACAGATGAACAGATTAAGGCACGCCTTGTTGCTGATATGGAAGATCTTTCCCCTGAGCATCTTTATATGTCAGATATCGTTGCAAGTATCAACTATATGCTTACACTTTTTGAAGGACATGGAGAGCTTGATGATATTGACCATCTTGGCAACCGTCGTGTTCGTTGCGTTGGTGAACTTTTACAGAATCAGCTTCGTGTTGGTCTTTCAAGAATGGAACGCGTTATCCGCGAGAGAATGACAAGTCAGGCAATTGACAGCGTTTCTCCTGCATCACTTATAAATATCCGCCCTGTAAGCGCAGTTATAAGAGAGTTCTTTGGTTCTTCACAGCTTTCACAGTTTATGGACCAGAACAACCCCCTTGCTGAACTTACCCATAAACGCCGTCTTTCAGCGTTAGGTCCCGGCGGTCTTAACCGTGATCGTCCCTCATTTGAGGTTCGTGACGTTCACCATTCACATTACGGAAGAATGTGTCCCATTGAAACCCCCGAAGGTAAAAACATCGGTCTTATCGGTTCTTTGGCAACATATGCAAGAATCAACGAATACGGATTTATGGAATCACCTTACCGTAAAGTTGATAAGAAAAACGGCGTAGTAACAAACGAAGTTGTTTACCTTGCCGCTGATGACGAAGACCGTTACATTATCGCACAGGCAAACGAGCCTGTTGATGAAAAGGGACATTTCATTAACGATGTTGTTTCTGCCCGTAACAAAGACGAATTCCTTCGTGTTTCAATTTTCGATGTAGATTATATTGACGTTTCACCTAAACAGGTAGTATCTGTTGCAACAGCAATGATACCTTTCCTTGAAAATGACGACGCATCCCGTGCTTTGATGGGCGCAAACATGCAGCGTCAGGCAGTTCCGCTTTTAAGAACAGAAGCACCTATCGTTGGAACAGGTATTGAATATAAGGCAGCCCGTGACAGCGGTGTTTCAGTGCTTTCAAAAGGTCCCGGCGTTGTTGAATATGTTGATGCAGATAAGATTATCGTTAAGCACGATAACGGTGAAACCGAAGTTTATGAATTGCTTAAATATCGCCGTTCTAACCAGGGTACATGTATAAATCAGGTTCCCATTGTTGAAAAAGGTCAGCGCGTTGAATATAAAACAACTCTTGCTGATGGTCCTTCAACAAGCCAGGGCGAACTTTCATTAGGTAGAAATATCGTTATTGCATTTATGCCATGGAACGGTTATAACTACGAAGACGCTATGCTTATTTCTGAGCGTCTTGCCCGTGACGATATCTTTACAACCATTCATATTGAAGAATATGAGTGTGAAGCAAGGGACACAAAACTTGGTCCTGAAGAAATCACACCTGATATTCCCAATGTTGGTGAAGATATGCGCCGCAACCTTGATGAAGAAGGTATTATCCGTATCGGTGCAGAAGTTCATTCAGGGGATATCCTTGTTGGTAAAGTTACCCCTAAAGGTGAAACTGATGTTACTGCTGAAGAAAGACTTCTTCATGCAATTTTCTCAAACAATGCTAAGGAAGTTCGTGATACATCACTTCGCGCACCTCACGGTGAAGGCGGTGTTGTTGTTGATATTAAGATCTTTACCCGCGAAAATAAAGATGAACTTTCTCCGGGCGTAAATAAAATGGTTCGTGTATACCTTGCACAGAAGCGTAAGATTCATGCAGGTGATAAAATGGCGGGCCGCCACGGTAATAAGGGTGTTATTTCCCGCGTTCTTCCTGAAGAAGATATGCCCTTTATGCCTGATGGCACTCCTGTTCAGATCTGCCTTAACCCCTTGGGCGTTCCTTCCCGTATGAACGTTGGTCAGGTTCTTGAAGTTCACTTGGGTATTGCTGCTAAAAAACTTGGCATCAAGATTGCTACACCTGTTTTTGACGGTGCACACGAAGCAGATATAGAAAAACTTTCACTTGCATCAAAACTTCTTGAGAAGATAGATACGCTTCTTACTTTTGCAGTGCGTTTGCGTTCAACAGAAGAAATTCCTGTTGTTGACGGCGCATTAGGCCATACAGCTGGTCAGCTTTTAGAAATGGGCAAAGCCCTTCGTGGCAAGGATCAGCCTGATTATGATGGCGGTAAGATAGATGTTGAAAGTTATGATAAGGAATTCCTTTTAATTAAGGACCTTGCTTATGATAACACTGTGGAAGATAAATTTGGGCTTGCAGATCGCGTTATTGCACTTGCAGATAAATATTTTGTTGCAACTGCAAAGATTTTAGGCGATATGGCGCCTCTCTTCGGTCTTGAAAAAATTGAAAACAAGAACGAAAAAGAAGAAAAAGCACAGGCTGAACTTAATGAATATGCCCAGAATGTATTTACCGGCAAAACCATTCTTTATGATGGACGCACCGGTCAGCCATTTGATAACCCTGTAACAGTTGGTTGCATGTATATGATTAAACTTATTCACATGGTTGATGATAAAATACATGCCCGTTCAACAGGACCTTACTCACTTGTTACACAACAACCTCTTGGTGGTAAGGCACAGTTCGGCGGTCAGCGTTTTGGTGAAATGGAAGTTTGGGCACTTGAGGCATATGGCGCTGCACATACACTTCAAGAAATTCTTACAATTAAATCCGATGATGTTGTAGGCAGAGTTAAGGCTTATGAGGCCATCGTTAAAGGACAGAATGTTCCTGAGCCCGGTATTCCTGAATCCTTTAAGGTTCTTTTAGAAGAACTTCGTTCCCTTGCCCTTGATGTTAAGATATTAACAGAAGAGCACAAGGAAGTTGAAATGCGTGAGCTTCTTGATGATGACAGAGATATCGTTGAATATGCTGATGAAAAAGAAAAGAATGCTCCTGTTGGCGACCTTCTTTCAATGCTCGGCTATGACGATGAGGATGAGCTTGATGACCTTGAAGATGATGACTTTGAACTTGGCGAACTTGATGAGGACGGCGAAGACGAAGTTAACATTCTTGATGGCGTAGAAGAAGACGAAGAGGATATGTTTAACGATGATGAACTGACCCTTGATGACGAGCTTGACCTTTTTGAAGATGACGAGTTTGAAGATGACGATGAGGACGAGGCTGACGAATAATCAGCCTGACCTTAGCTTAAATAAGCTGACAAAATGAAGAGAGGAAGATGAAGCCTTGTTTGAACTTAATAATTTTGATTCAATACAAATAGGACTTGCACCTGCAAATAAGATTCTTGAGTGGTCTTATGGTGAGGTTACCAAGCCCGAAACTATAAATTACCGTACTTTGAAGCCTGAACGCGAAGGTCTTTTCTGCGAAAAGATCTTTGGCCCAACAAAAGACTGGGAATGTTCATGCGGAAAGTATAAAAAAGGTGCAAGATATAAGGGTCTTGTGTGCGATCGATGCGGTGTTGAAGTAACACGCGCAAAAGTTCGCCGTGAAAGAATGGGACATATTTCCCTTGCTGCACCTGTTTCGCACATCTGGTATTTCAAGGGTATTCCTTCAAGAATGAGCCTTCTTTTGAATGTTTCACCTAAAGATCTTGAAAAAGTACTGTATTTTGCAGCGTTTATCGTTCTTGATGCAGGCGCAACAGAATATCAGGTTAAAGATGTTATTACCGATGCTGATTACCGCGAGGTAATGGATAGGGAAATAAATATAGGTTCTTTCCGTGCCGCAATGGGTGCTGAAGCAGTTCGTGAACTTCTTCGCGCTATTGATCTTGATAAAGAAGCACAGGAATTAAGGGAAGAATTAAAAACTACAAATTCAACACAAAAGCGTATTAAGGCAGTAAAACGCCTTGAAGTTGTTGAATCATTCCGCAAATCAGGAAACAAACCTGAATGGATGATTATGGATGTTGTTCCTGTTATCCCACCGGAAATTCGTCCTATGGTTCAGCTTGATGGTGGCAGATTCGCATCAAGTGACCTTAATGACCTTTACCGCCGTGTTATTAACCGTAACAACCGCCTGAAAAAACTTCTTGAGTTAAGCGCACCTGATATTATTATCAGAAATGAAAAGCGTATGCTTCAGGAAGCAGTTGATGCTTTGATTGATAACGGCCGTCGTGGCAGACCTGTTACAGGTCCCGGCAACCGCCCGTTAAAATCACTTTCAGATATGCTTCGCGGTAAGCAAGGCCGTTTCCGTCAGAACCTTTTAGGTAAGCGTGTTGACTATTCAGGCCGTTCAGTTATCGTTGTTGGCCCTGAACTTAAAATGCATCAGTGCGGTCTTCCTAAAGAAATGGCTATTGAACTTTTCAAGCCTTTCGTTATGAAGCGCCTTGTTGAATTAAATCTTGCACAAAATATCCGTGGCGCAAAGCGTCTTATTGAAAGAGGCACCGCAGAAGTTTGGGATGTTTTAGAAGAAGTTATTCAGGGTCACCCTGTTCTTTTAAACCGTGCTCCTACACTTCACCGCCTTGGTATTCAGGCATTTGAACCTGTTCTTGTTGATGGACGCGCAATTAAATTACATCCATTAGTATGTACCGCATTTAACGCTGACTTTGACGGCGACCAGATGCCTTGCCACGTTCCCCTTTCAGTAGAAGCGCAGGCTGAAGCTCGTTTCTTGATGCTTGCTGAAAACAACATACTTAAGCCTGCAGATGGCAGACCTGTTGTAGTACCTACACAGGATATGATTATCGGTTCATACTATCTTACTATTGTCAACGATGATAAGCCTGCGTTAGATAGAACATTCTCTTCACCTGAAGAAGCAGTTCTTGCTTACGAAATGGGCAATCTTAACTTACAGTCAATGACAAACATTCGTATGTCAAAGACCGATGAAAACGGCAACACCCGTTCAAAAATTATTCAGACAACTGTTGGTAAGATTATCTTCAACCGTGCAGTTCCACAGGATATCGGCTTTGTTGACAGAAACGATCCTGAACATGAATTCGACCTTGAAATCGGCTTCTTAATTGATAAGAAATCTCTTAACAAGGTTGTTTATAAGTGCTATACCGTTCACGGTGAAGCAATTACAGCACAGATGCTTGATGCGATTAAAGCACAGGGCTTCCAGTATGCAACACGCGGTGCAATTACCGTTGGCGTTAAGGATGCTGTTATTCCAAAGGCTAAAAAGGAAATCCTTGAAAAAGCAGAAGCACATGTTGCAAAGATTAACGATATGGCAAAACGCGGATTCTATTCTGAAGAAGAAAGATACCGTGCAGTTATTGATACATGGCGTATCGCTAAAGACGATGTTACAGTTGAACTTATGAATGGACTTGATAAGTTCAATCCCATCAACATGATGGCTGTATCCGGTGCTCGTGGTAACAAATCACAGATTACACAGCTTGCAGGTATGCGTGGCTTGATGGCTGACCCATCAGGTAGAACTATTGAAATTCCTGTTAAGGCAAACTTCCGTGAAGGCCTTACTATTATTGACTTCTTCATGTCCTCACACGGAACTCGTAAAGGTCTTGCTGATACGGCTCTTCGTACAGCTGACTCCGGTTACCTTACAAGGCGTCTTGTTGACGTTTGTCAGGATGTTATTGTTCGTGAAGAAGATTGCCATCAGAATCATTCATCAATCAACACACCTAACGGTGTTTATGTTGAAGATATTATTCATGATGGTTCAGTTATTGAAACAGTTGCAGAACGTATTAAGAACAGAACTCTTGCTGAAGATGTTTTAGATGATGAGGGTAATGTTGTGTTTACTGACGGCACATTGGTAACTGATGAAATTGCTGATAAGATTACTCTTTCTAAGGAAAAGGGTGGTTTAGGCAAAACAAAAGTTATGATCCGTTCAATCTTTACCTGCCGTTGCGAACACGGTGTTTGCGCTAAGTGCTACGGTGCTGACCTTTCAAATAATAAGCCCGTTGCTATCGGCGAAGCAGTTGGTATTATCGCAGCACAGTCAATCGGTGAACCCGGTACTCAGCTTACTATGAGAACTTTCCACACTGGTGGTGTTGCAGGTACAGATATTACACAGGGTCTTCCCCGTGTTGAAGAAATCTTTGAAGCACGTAAGCCTAAGGGCCTTGCAATTCTTTCTGATGTTGCAGGTAAGGTTGAAGTTAATAATATCCGCGGCAAAGGTAGCGTAAGCATCGTTACAACAGATGGCGAAGAAAAGAACTATCCGCTTCCTTACAATGCTCACCTTGCTGTTGAAGAAGGACAGCATGTTGAAGTTGGTCAGGAACTTACAAAGGGTTCAGTAAACCCCCACGATATGCTTCGTATTAAGGGTGTAGTTCCGCTTCAGGATTATATGCTTAAAGAGGTTCAGACCGTTTATAAGGTACAGGGCGTTGATATTGCCGATAAGCATATTGAATTAATCGTTCGTCAGATGCTCAGAAAAGTTCGTATTGAAGATGCGGGCGATACTGATCTTCTTCCCGGCGATGTTGTTGATATCTTTAAGGTTGAAAAGGTTAATGAGCAGACCCGTCTTGCAGGCGGAATCCCTGCTACAAGCCGTAGAATACTTCTTGGTATTACAAAGGCAGCCCTTGCAACTGAATCATTCCTTTCAGCTGCATCATTCCAGGAAACCACAAGGGTTCTTACAGATGCTGCTATTAAGGGCAAGATCGATCCGCTTCTTGGTCTTAAAGAATGCGTATGTATCGGTAAGCTTATCCCTGCAGGTACAGGCGTAAAGAGATATAAGGATATTGATATTAACGTTATCCGCAAAAATGCCGAAGCAGAGGCTGAAGCAGTAGAAGAAACTGTTGAAGCTGAAGCAGTAAACGCATAAAAAAATAAACACCGCAAGAAATTTTTTGCGGTGTTTTGTTGTATTTTGCAAAATACGGACAAATATCATTTAAAACACTTGCCATAAATTAAAATATATCATAAAATATAAATATATAAAAGTTTGAAAGGATTTTTTAAATGATAAACGTTGCAGTTTTAGGATTTGGTACAGTTGGTTCAGGCGTTGTTGAACTTATTGATATGAATAAAGAGCATATCGCATCAAAGCTTGAAAATCAACTTAATGTTAAATATATTCTTGATATAAGGGATTTTCCTGATAGTCCTTATAAAGATAAGTTTGTAAAGGATTTTTCTGTTATTGAAAATGACCCTGATATTAAAGTGGTTGCAGAAGTTATCGGTGGCGCAACCTTTGCTTACGATTATACTGTACGCGCTTTAAAAGCAGGCAAAAGTGTTGTAACAAGCAATAAAGAACTTGTTGCACAAAAAGGCTATGAACTTTTAGAACTAGCAAAAGCAAACAATGTAAACTATTTTTTTGAAGCATCAGTTGGCGGCGGAATTCCTTTGATTCGTCCAATGCATCGTTGTATGGCTGCAAATGAAATTACAAAGTTTTTTGGCATATTAAATGGCACAACAAACTATATATTAACAAAGATGATTGAAGAAAATGTTGCGTTTTCTGATGCATTAAAGAATGCGCAAGACTTAGGCTATGCAGAAGCTGACCCTACTGCCGATGTTGAAGGTATTGACGCTTGCAGAAAAATGTGTATTTTAGCATCCCTTGCATTTGGAAACCATGTTTATCCAAAGGATGTTTATGCTGAAGGTATTACAAAAATTTCTTTAGAAGATGTTGCTATTGCAGATGAATGTGGTTTTTCAATTAAATTAATTGGTCAGGGCGAAAATTACGGCAAAAATAAAAAGGTAATGGTTGCCCCCGCACTTGTTCCCCACGATAGCTTGCTTTCAGGGGTAAAAGATGTTTTTAACAGCGTTCTTTTACAGGGTAACGCTGTGGGCGATGTATTTCTTTCAGGTCGTGGCGCAGGTAAATTACCAACTGCAAGCGCAGTTGTTGCAGATATTTTAGATGCCGCTAAGCACTTTGAATTCCTTAAAGGCTGGGGCTGGCAAGATGAAATTCCGGGAAGCGTTTTAACACAGGAAGAACTTTGTTCACCTTGGTATATAAGGGTAAAAAATTCTAAGGAAGATGTTTTAAACCTTTATCCTGATGCAGATATTGTTTACAACGAAAACGGTGTTATCGGCGCGTTGTTAGAAAAAGATTTAAACAAAAATCATTATGCAAAGTTTGAAAAACTTAACGTACTTTCAAACATTCGCATACTTGAACTTTGAGGTGTAACGTGGCAAAGAAAAGGGAAAAAACAAAAAAACCTATAGATATTACAAAATGGATACCGTTAATGGTTATCGTTGGGTTTATAATAGGGGTTATGATTTGTTGGTATACTTTTTCACATTTAGGCGGAAATTAAAAAAAGGAAGAGCAATCTTCCTTTTATTTTTTATGCATTTTTTTATAATTTTCAGGGGAAACACCCTTTTTTTGTTTAAAGGTATGTAAAAAGCCTGAAAGCGAGCCAAATCCTGATGAAAAACAGGCTTCAGCAACAGAAAAACCGCTTTCTAAAAGCATTGCCGCGCAGTTAACTTTACGGGAATTAAGGTAATCCACATAAGTTTTTCCTGTTATTTGTTTAAACAGGTTGCCAAAGTAAACGGGTGAAAGACACGCTTGTTTTGCCGCATCGGATAATGATGGATTTTCCCTGAAATGAGTTTCAATAAATAAAATTGCTTTGCGCATTGGTAAAAGTTGTTCAGAAAAATCGTCAGCATCCATCAAGAGTGTTAAAAGGTATTCTGTTAATGGGCGGATACAACCATCACATTTGGCTTCTTTCATTAATAAATCAGCCGCAGTATCAACTTTTTTTAATGTTGCTTCATCTAAAGTACGGGTAAATCCTGAGCCCTTTAAAAAAATAGATTCAAGCCTGCCTGAAGAAAGCACTGTTTCATCAAAAGAGATATTCCAAGCCATCAATGATTTATTAGATTCGGCAATAACTTCATGAAAGTCAGACGGGCTTAAAATTGAAATACTGCCCCGCTGTAATTCTTGTTTTTTGCCATTAATATATTGCATGCCTTTGCCTTCTAATATAATTTCCACTTCAAAATAATCGTGGGCATGCAAAGGAAACGTTACTGAATAACGCTTTTTAACGCTAAGGTGTTTGTCTTTACCGATATGCGTGTTTTTATCAAGACGCGGTTCTTTTTTATTCATAAAATAATCACCATGTTTATTTTACAACAAAAATTAAATTTAATCAAGATTTATCTTGAAATATTGTGAATTATTCTTCAAAAGTAGATTGAAATATTCTTTTTAAAAGTGTACAATAATATCGAGGTGATTATATGTTCATTGGCGTTGATATCGGCGGAACAAAATGCGCTGTTACCTTAGGGGATAAGCAGGGCAATATTTTAAAAAAGGAACGGTTTTTAACAAGTGAAGTTAATGAAACCGTAAAAAAATTAATTGAAACTGCAATAAAAATTAAAGGAGACGAGCAAATAGACGCCATTGGCGTTAGTTGTGGCGGTCCTTTAGATGAAGAGCAGGGCATAATTCTTTCGCCCCCCAATCTTCCGGGATGGGATAATATAAAAATAAAAGAAATGCTAGAGAATGCTTTAAAAGTTCCTTGCGGCGTAAGAAACGATGCCAATGCCTGTGCGATGGCTGAATGGTATTTTGGTGCAGGCAAGGGCGCTAAAAACATGGTATTTATGACCTTTGGCACAGGGCTTGGCGCAGGCTTAATTCTAAACGGCAAGCTTTATTCAGGCACCAACGGTAACGCAGGTGAATTAGGTCACATCCGTTTAGGTGAATTTGGTCCATCAGGTTACGGCAAATGCGGTAGTTTTGAAGGTTTCTGTTCAGGTAGCGGATTAAAAGAACTTGGGCGTTCCTTTGCCCGTGAAACGCTTCAAAGGGGCGAAAAAGTTCCTTTTATAAAAGATAATAACATTGATGATTTTGAAGTAAAAGATATGGCCCAGTGGGCACGCAAAGGTGATAAAACAGCCTTAAAAGCCTTTGAACTTTGCGGCAGAAAACTTGGGGAAGGGCTTTCAATAGTAATAGACCTGATAAATCCTGAAAAAATCATTATAGGCAGTGTTTATGCAAGGTGCGAAGACCTTTTGGCACCACATATGAACAAGGTGCTTGAAAGTGAAGCCCTTGAACAGTCAAGGAAAGTGTGCAAGGTTGTTCCGCCACTTTTACAAGAAGAAATTGGAGATAAAGCGGCATTAGCCGTTGCTATGGAGGTTTATGATGAAATACGTTAATGAACTTATTGAAAGATATCCTGTGCTTGAAACTTGCAAACAGGATATAATTGATGCAATAAATGTTATTACTGATATGCATAAAAACGATAAAAAACTGCTTTTGTGCGGTAATGGAGGAAGTTGTTCTGACTGCGAGCATATTTCAGGGGAATTTTTAAAAGGCTTTTTAAAATTGCGCCCTTATAAAAAAGGCGAACTTAATCTTGAAGAAGATATTTTAACTAAATTACAAAAGGGCATACCGGCTATCCCTTTAGCAAGTTTAACTTCCCTTGGCTCTGCATTTTGTAATGATGTTGACCCTGATTTAACATACGCCCAACTTGTAAACGCATTAGGTAAAAAGGGAGATGTTTTAATGGGCATTTCAACATCGGGAAACGCAAAAAATGTTTCTTATGCAGTTAAATGTGCGAAGGCGCTTAATATCACAACCATCGGTTTAACAGGTAAAACAGGCGGTTCTTTAAAAGAATTATGTGATATTGTAATCGTTGCCCCTGAAAACGAAACCTTTAAAATTCAGGAACTACATCTTCCTATATATCATGCTATCTGCGCACAGGTAGAAGAAAACTTTTTTAATAAATAAGGAAAAATAATGGAAAAGATAAATGTTGGTTCATGGCGTTTAGCCTATATGTTTCATAGCGAGTACGCAAAAAGTGATTTTTATCCTGTAACAAAAAAGGATATTGAAAATTCAGAAGTTCCTGTAATAAATGCAACAGTGCCGGGCAATTTTGAACTTGATTTTATTAAAAACGGATTACTGCCCGAAAACCTTTACTTTGGCATAAATGTTTTAGAAACGCAAAAGTTTGAAAGCACGCATTTATGGTATTTTGCAGATTTTGAAATAAAACAAACGGATAAAGATGCATTTATTCTGTTTGAAGGCATTGATACCGTTGCGGAAGTCTTTATTGACGGTGAGTTTTTTGCTTTTTCAGAAAATATGCTTATACCATATGAATATTCTCTTGATGGGTTTAGCGTAGGTAAGCACGAAGTTATGGTACATATTATTCCTGCAAGCGTTTATACCCGCGATATTCCTTTGGATCCTAAATGCAGGGGTTTAAAATATAATCTTGATTCACTTTTAGTTCGTAAAGCACCGTATATGTACGGTTGGGATATTATGCCCCGCATAGTTTCAGGGGGACTTTGGAAACCTGTAAGTATTGTTTACAAAAACAAAAACAGAATTAAAGATTACCGTTTAAGCACCACTAAAATATTTGAAAATGAAGCCGAATTAACTTTAGATTTTTCAATCTATACTAACGAAGATGATTTAAGGGATTTTTCTGTTTTGGTTGAAGGTGAATGCAAGGAAAGCAAATTTTCCTTTACCGAACAGATGTATGGCGCAAACAAAAAGATGCATATGAATATTCCTGATCCAAAGTTATGGTGGCCTAAAAATTACGGTGAACCTTGCCTTTACAATGTTAAAATTACTCTTTTGTTTAAGGGTGAAGAATGTGATAGCGTTTCTTTAAAAACAGGTGTCCGCACAGTTTTATTAGAACGCACATCACAGGCAGGTGAAAACGGAACTTTCCGCTTTATTGTAAACGGCAAACCCATTATGTGCCTTGGTACAAACTGGGTACCAACAGATGCTTTTCCATCACGCCATAAGGATTACACCTTGCGCGGTTTGAATTTAGTAAATGACCTTAATTGTAATATGATTCGCTGTTGGGGCGGTAACGTTTATCCCGACGACGAATTTTATGATTTCTGCGATGAAAACGGAATTTTAGTTTGGCAGGACTTTTCAATGGCTTGTGCCATTTATCCAAATGACGAAAGATTTTTATCTTTGATTAAAGAAGAAGCAGAATATATTGTCAAACGCCTTCGCAACCGCACTTGCCTTGCGCTTTGGTCAGGTGATAACGAGTGTGACGGTATGTATGTTTGGGACAGGATAACCTTTAAGGAAGATAATTTTCATCAGTCAAACCCCAATAACAATAAAATAACAAGGAAAGTTTTGCCTTGTGTTATTTCACGCCTCGATAATGTTCATTCATTTTTGCCGTCATCGCCATATTTAGATGAAATTGCATTTAAAGATGGTAATCCAAGCGAAGATCATCTTTGGGGACCAAGAGATTATTTTAAAGGTGACTATTATAATCTAGATTCCAAATGCCATTTTGCATCAGAAACAGGATATCACGGTTGCCCGTCACCTGATAGTTTGCGCAAATTTATGGATGAAGCAAACCTTGAAAATGTAGGGGACAGTAAAACTTGTGTGGATCCCCAATGGCTTGTTCACGCATCAGGAATGAATACTGATGTTGATGGAATTTATGCTTACCGCATTCCTTTAATGACTGCGCAGGTTGAGCGCCTGTTTGATGGCTTTAACGATATTAATGATTATGCCCTTAAAAGTCAGATTTCACAGGCAGAAGCAGTTAAGTTTTTCATTGAACATTTCCGCATTCAAAAAAATTACCGTTGGGGCATTTTGTGGTGGAATATTATTGACGGTTGGCCACAGATTTCTGATGCAATAGTTGATTGGTACGGTACAAAAAAACTTGCTTACAGTTATGTTTTGCGTAGCCAAAAACCCTTTGCTTTAATGTGTGATGAGCCTGATAAAAATGGCAACCTGACCCTTTGTGCCATAAACGATTCAAGAAAAACAGTTAATGTCGATTATATTGTTACTGAAGCGTTAAGCGGTAAAATAATGATAAAAGGCTCTGTAACAGTCAACCCTGACCAAAAGGTTGAAATAGGTTCGTTTAAAGAACAAAACGGTGAGTATTATATTATTGAGTGGAAGGGCGACCAAACAGGCACTAACCACTTTACAGGCGCAATAGGTGATAAAATAATACTTAATGATTATATTGCATTTATGAAAAAAGCCGATTTCTATAAAGATTTAGAAGGATTTTAACTTTAAAAAGCCACTGATTTTAGTGGCTTTTATTTTTTTATTACAAAACAAACCCTAAAAAACACAATTCAGGCACAGAATATTGATGCATAAGTAATAGGCGCATATAATAGAAACAAGACAAAACTTGCATATTGACAAACAATGGATAAAAATGTTAATATGAAATTAAGAAAAAAGGGGTGAGCCCAATGCATAGTATTGTTTTAATTAAAAAGATAAAAGCAAAACAACGAAAGGAGCATATATTATGCAAAAAACTTACAAACTGTCTTTTAAATTATTTGTATTAGCACTTATTATTTGCCTTATTTTTCCTTTAATTAATGGTTTTTCAGTTAAAGCGGAGGATTTAGCATATCGTTTGTACGATTTTGAAGATGGATATAAATCCGGATGGTATTCACCGTGGAGCGGAACAACTTCTGTAACAAACGAAAGGGCTCACAGTGGAAGCAAATCCCTTAAAATTACTGGAAGGCAAAACACTTGGGATTCACCTGCATTAAACATATATAATATAATAAAACAAGGCGGAGCAGGTGTTTATTATGTACAAATGGAAGTTCTTGCTGATAAACTTATTGATGGCGGAAAAACCGGATATTTGCTGATAAGGGGAAGAGAAGAGAATTCGTTTATTACAAAGCATGGAAATAACTATTATTATAAAATAACACCAATAGAAGTAATTAAAGAAAATGAGTGGCATACTTTTGTAGGTGTATTTGCAGTAACAAGCAGTGATATAAGTGACCAAACAGGAGTATTTAATTTATGTTTTGATTTTATAAAACCGGTTGAAAATCAAAATATTTATATTGACGATATACAAATAGTACAAGATGTTGCACATGAAGAACCTTTTACAATAACACCATCACATACAACGCTTTATCCCGGCGAAAGAATTGTGCTTGATTTAAACAGGCATAATAATTTAACATTTACATCATCAAACCCAAGCGTAGCAACCGTTGACGGTAATGGAATAGTACGGGGTGTTTCGTCTGGAACAGCAACAATAACTGCAAAGTATTATAACACCGAAACAGCAACATGCGTAATTGATGTAAACGCTAATGGTGTTGTTGGTGAGGCGTTTATAAAAAATGTTCGTATAAACAACTATGCACAACTGGATAATAATGGAAAGGTTATTGTTGAAGCTTGGGCGTTTGATGGGGGACAAGATCAACGGTGGAATTTCTCTTATGTTGGCGATGGCTATTATAAAATAACAAGCATTGTAAGCGGCAACGCTATAACGGTAGCAGATACAGATAATGCAAACAAAGCACTGAAAGTGTTAGCCTACACTGGTGAAAATACTCAAAAATGGCGAATTGAAAAACTTGATAACGGTAATTATAAAATAATACCAAAAGTTGCAATAGATTCAAATATAGATTGGAGTATGGCTGTTGGTGAAGGCATAGGCGCAGACGGCAGAAATGTGGAATACAGGAATTATGGCGGTCTTGCTTTTAAAGATAAGGGACAATGGAAAATAGAAACTTACAGTGTTATGCTTTATAGTGTGGAAAAATTCGGGCACGATCATTCTTCTGCACTTAGAGATGTAAAAACATTATTTCAAAACAAAGGAGTGTATTCTGTTGCACATAGATCAGGTTCTTTTTCAGCGTTAGAATGCAAACAAGATTTACATAATAATAATATTTTTACAAGTCGCAGCCACGGTACGTATGTTTATAGTGGTGAGACATCTATTACGCTTTCAACTGGCATTGTTTTAAATAATAAAACAGCCAGTAGCGAACAAACAGTAGTTTTATATAGTCATCAATTTAATAATATGCCTCAGTTCAGTGGATATATAGATAACGATGAAAATTTTGAAGGCGTACACATTGCTATGTTTATTGGGTGTGAGACAGCGCGGGGAGGAGTAAATGGGCAAAATTTAGCATCGCGTGTTGTTGCGCTAGGTGCTATGGCGGCGATTGGATTTGAACAATCTATTCTTTGTAATGATGCAAATGAATGGACAGAATTGGTTTATGAACAATTGCTTGAAGGGAAAACATTAAATAACGCCGTTAAAAAAGCGTGTGAAGCATTTCCGGAAAATAGCGAAATACAAAGTGTTGTTGTTTGCGGTGATGGAGATATCACTTTGTATTAAAAGGAGGTTAAAATATATGAAAAAAATATATTGTATTATAGTTTTGATAGCGTTAATCATTTGCTTTGTTGGTTGTGATGTGTCCAAAGAAAGCAATTCTTATGTTGCGTTATTGCATGATTTTTCCGATTCGATCAGTTCTAGCAACAAGAAAAAGGAATATAATTTTGCGGATACTGAAAAATATAAAGATATAAAAATTCAGAAACAAATAAACGCAAAGATACACGACAAAGATTTTGCTGGTAACTATATGAAAACAAGGTTCAAATCATATAATTATTATCCTGAATTTGAATATGAGCAAAGCAACGGAGATTCGTTTTGTATTGATGAAAATGGAAAACTGGTTTGCTATTTTAATTCGGATAGGAATTTGATAGGAGCCATTCTTTCACAAGAAGAATGTGTGCAAAAAGCAAAGGAATTTTTAAGTGGTGTAGTTGATATAACTCCATACACCATTAACGTTAACAAAAATACAGAAAAAGAATATTACGATATATCGTTAGTTAAATATATCAATGGAATTAAAACAACTGATCAGATAAGGTTAAGCGTCAATTTTGACGGAACTATATATTCGTATTCGGCATTTATGCTTGATAGGATTCCTGTTGATACAAAAACAGAAGACATTAATTTTAACAAGATTAAGCAAATAATAACTGAAAAAGTAGATTGTATTTATAATAATATAAAAAACAATTATGATAGAATTGATTACGGAAAGCAAAACTACACTTTAACGATATTAAGTGATGGCAACCGTGCTATAATATGTAAAATGGAAGTTAAAGCGGTTATTGCTATGGGTGAATACGAAATGTGTGAGTCGGAATTACTTGAATTTGTCGTTCCCGTCAAATAGATATAATTATACAAACGAACCCGATTTTTGATATGCACCCCAAAAGTGTCTAACTTTTGGGGTGCATATCATTTTAGTGGCTTTTATTTTTTTATTACAAAACAATCCCTAAAAAACACAATTCAGGCACAGAATATTGATGCATAAGTAATAGGCGCATATAATAGAAACAAGACAAAGCTTGCATATTGACAAACAATGGATAAATATGTTAATATGAAATTAAGAAAACAAAAAAGGGTGAGCCCAATGCATAGTATTGTTTTAATTAAAAAGATAAAAGCAAAATAACGAAAGGAGCATATATTATGCAAAAAACTGAAAAAGAAAAAAGAAAAACAAGATTTGGTAGAATCCGAGCAAACAAACGAAAAATGAAAGGATAAATGAAAATGGAGTTTTTAAAAGCATTGTTTCAAGAGTATCTTAATCATCCATATGAAGCGGGGTATATTGGTTTTTTCTTATTTTTCATCATCCAAACTATCTGTTGTTTTGCGAAAAAACACCAAAAAATAAAATTTGCTCCTGTTATTTCTTTTTTAGCATTGATGATATTTCATATCGTGCTGATAGTTTTATGGATAGGAATATATTCGTTAGATAAGTTAACAATTGTTGCAGCAGCTTTTGTTTTGGCTATTCCGCTTTTGTTTTGTTTTGCGGGAATTATATTAGCGTGGATATTATATTCAATATGCAAAAAACTGAAAAAGAAAAAAGAAAAACAATAAGCAATAAAAGAATAGTAATATTCTAACAAAAAAGCCAACGGATAATCCGTTGGCTTTCGCTATTTATCGTATGAATACAACAACATATATTGTTGACATTCAAGCATTAATACTGTATAATGGTATCAGCGGAAATATTTTCAATTTTTGTTTGTTTAAATAAATTTCGTATAACTTAAAAATTTTAATACAGGAGGTGTTAAAGCATATGGAATTATGGTTAGGTATAGTTATTGCCGTGGCAACCCTTATTGTTGGGCTTGTTGTTGGCAGTTTAATACAAAAACGGACAATTGAAGCAAGAATGGGCAGGGCTGAAGAAGCCGCTAACCGCATTCTTGAAGACGCAAAAAGCAGAGCGGAATTCCTTTCAAAAGAAAGAATTTCCGAAGCAAAAGAAGAAGTTCACCGCTTACGCAGTGACTGTGATGCAGAATGTAAGGAACGCCGTAACGAAGTTTCTAAATTAGAAAAACGCGTTATGCAAAGGGAAGAACAGATGGATAGAAAAATGGCTTCCCTTGAATTAAAAGAAGAAAAATTTGCTAAAAAAGAAAAAGAACTTGAAGATGATTTAGCCGCTGCAGAAGAATTAAACAAACGCAGAATCGAAGAACTTGAAAAAGTTGCAGGTCTTTCTGCGGAAGATGCAAAGCAGTCGTTAATCGATTCAGTTGAAAACGAAGCACGCCACGATGCTGCTTTAAAAGTAAAAGAAATCGAAGCACAGGCTAAAAACGATGGTGAGAAAATTGCCAGAAATATTATTACAATGGCAATTCAGCGTTGCGCTGCTGACCATGTTGCCGAAACTACTGTTTCTGTTGTTGCGCTTCCAAATGATGAAATGAAGGGACGCATTATCGGTAGGGAAGGCAGAAACATTAAGGCTATTGAAACTGCAACCGGTGTTGAGTTAATTATTGATGATACTCCTGAAGCAGTTATACTTTCATCATTTGATCCTGTCAGAAGGGATATTGCAAGAATTGCTCTTGAACGGCTTATTGTTGATGGCAGAATACATCCAACCCGCATTGAAGATATGGTTGAAAAGGCACGCAAGGAAGTTGAACAGCAGATAAAAGAAGCCGGTGAAGCAACTGTATTTGATGCAGGCATTCACAATATTCACCCTGAACTTGTTAAGATTTTAGGTAGGCTTAAATACCGTACAAGCTACGGTCAGAATGTACTGAAACATTCATTGGAAGTTTCCTATATTGCAGGTCTTCTTGCAGGTGAAGTCGGCGCAGATATTACTTTAGCAAAGCGCGCAGGCTTGTTGCACGATATTGGTAAGGCAGTTGACCATGAGGTTGAAGGCACACATATTCAGATTGGCGTAGATTTAGCAAAGAAGTATCGTGAAAACAATGAAGTTATTCATTGTATTGCTGCCCACCATAATGATGTTGAACCGCAGACTATCGAGGCAGTACTTGTTCAGGCGGCTGATGCTATTTCAGGTGCAAGGCCCGGTGCAAGAAGGGAAACTCTTGAAGCATACATTAAGCGTCTTGAACAACTTGAGGAAATTGCGAACTCATTTAATGGCGTTGAGCGTTCATTTGCTGTACAAGCAGGTAGGGAAATCCGTATTATCGTTAAGCCCGAAGTTGTTTCGGAAGAAGCTACTGTTTTAATGGCAAGAGATATTGCAAAACGCATAGAAACAGATATGGTTTACCCAGGACAGATAAAGGTAAACGTTGTGCGTGAAACAAGAATGGTTGAATACGCAAAATAAATAAAATTGATATATAGGGGCTTAAATGAAGCCCCTTGTTTTTTGAAATGATACTTATTGATATAAATAATTTAACCGTTACCTTTGATGGAAAAAATATTTTTTCTGATATTACACTGCAAATACAAAAGGGTCAGTGTATAGGGTTAACAGGGCTTAACGGTGCAGGAAAAACTACATTATTTAAAGCCATTATGGGCATTGTAGATTATTCAGGCAGTATACTTTTGCAAAAAGGGTTAAAAATAGGATATCTTCAGCAACATCATACACTAGACGGTGTTGAGACGGTTATTGAAGAAGCCACTAAAACTTTTGATCCTTTATTTAAAGCAGAAGAAAGACTGCACAGGCTTGAAGAAGATATGGCAAAACCTGATGCGGACATAGATTTATTAGGTGAAAAATATAACTTTGCCCAGCAGGAGTTTGAGAATCTTGGCGGTTACGGTTGGAAAAGCAGGCTTACAGGCGTTTTAAAAGGACTAGGCTTAACTGAAGATTTTTGGGATAAACCTGTCTGCACGCTTTCAGGCGGAGAAAAAACACGCCTTGCTTTAGCAAAAATGCTTTTAGAAAATAATGATGTACTGCTGTTAGATGAACCCACGAACCATCTTGATATTAATGCGGCACAATGGCTTACGGATTTTTTGTTAAGATATAATGGTACAGTAGTTTTAATTTCTCATGATAGATATATGATGGATAAACTCTGTTCAGGGGTTGCCCAGATCGAAAACGGCAAGTTAAGATATTTTAAGGGCAACTATACAGATTATACTGTTAAATGGGAAGAAGAATTAAGATCAAATCAGCGTCTTTATGAAAAACAGCAAGATGAAATAAAGCGCCAAAGGGCAATTATTGCGCGGTTCAGGCAATTTAACAGGGAAAAATCTATCCGTGCAGCAGAAAGCAGAGAAAAAGTTCTTGATAAAATGGAACTTATTGATGCGCCGCAAAGCCATAGTGATATGAGGCTTATGTTTAATATGGAAAGATTCTCAGGCGGCGATGTTTTTAAAATACGGAATCTTTCAATGGGCTTTGAAGAGAGAACACTTTTTCAAGATTTTTCTTACGACATAAAGCAAGGCGAAAAAATAATTATAATCGGACCAAACGGTGCAGGAAAAACAACATTAATGGAACTTTTGTTAAATAAAAAACAAGCCAAAAAAGGAAATGTTACAAAAGGCGTAAATGTTGATATCGGATATTATGAACAAGGTCAGAAACAGTTTATGGGCGCCGATACCATTATGGATATGGTGTGGTGGGGCAACCGTGATTTATCGCAAACACAGGTGCGCACCCGTTGCGCTTCAATGCTGTTTTTTGGGGAAGATGTTTTTAAACAGGGCAGTGTGCTTTCAGGCGGTGAAAGAGCAAGAGTGGCTTTAGCACAACTTTCAGTTATGGGCGCAAACACATTAATACTCGATGAACCTACCAACCACTTGGATATGGATTCCCGCGAGGTTCTGGAAGATGCCCTTGAAAGATTTGATGGCACTTTAATTGCTGTTTCGCACGATAGATATTTTATTAACCGTATTGCACAAACTCTTTGGATTGTAGAAAACGGCAAAATTTGCGTTTTTAAAGGTAATTATGACGATTATCTTCAATCAATAAAAGAAGAAAACGCGCCTTTCGTCAAACAGGAAATTAACAAAACCCAAGCCAATAAAGAAAGGCAAAAGGAAAAACAATCAAGGGAACAGGAAAAGCAAAAAAGAGCGCGCATTCGCAATATTGAAAAAGAGATTCAGGAAGCTGAAGAAAGTATTCAGAAAATCGAAGAAATTTTTGCTAAGGGCGAAATTTATCAGGACCAGGAAAAATTATTAAAAACTCAGGAACAGTATAATTTATTAAAAGAAAAACTTGATAAACTAATGGAAGAATGGATGGAATTAAGTGAATGATCCAGAAACTTACGGGCAACGAACTAAAACGTATTTTTAATGAAACAGGCTTTGGATTTTCTAAATCTTTAGGGCAGAACTTTTTGTGGGATGAACGAATCCTTAATATGATTGCCGATGATGCGCTAGTTACAAAAGAGAACACCGTGCTTGAAATCGGCACAGGCGCAGGCACTTTAACAAGAGTTCTTGCGCAAAAAGGAAAAAGAGTTGTTTCTGTTGAAGTGGATAAATCTCTTTTGCCGGTGCATAAGCAAACTTTAGATGGATTTGATAATATTAAGGTAATAAATGCCGATTTTTTAGCGCTTGATATTAAAAAGTTTTACGAAGAAGAATTGGAAGAAGATTTTGTCGTTTGCGCAAACCTGCCTTATTACATTACAACGCCCATTATAATGTCCCTTTTAGAAAGCGGTGTAAAGTTTAAAACCATCACCGTTTTAGTGCAAAAGGAAGTTGCGCAAAGAATGGCGGCAAAGGAAAACACCAAGGAATACGGGGCGTTAACCTGTGCGGTGCAGTTTTACACAAAAGCAAGCCTTTGCTCAAAGATTCCTGCAAGTTGTTTTTATCCTGCGCCAAAGGTTGATTCGCAGGTAATCCGCCTTGAAAGATTGGAAAAACCGCTTGTTGATGTAAAAGATGAAGAAATGTTTTTTAAAACGGTTAAAGCAGCGTTTTCAATGCGCAGAAAAACTTTGGCAAACAATTTAATTGCATCTTTTAATATAAATAGAGAAACTGCAGAAAATATAATTGAAGAATGCGGTTTTTCTAAAACTATTCGCGGTGAAGCGCTTTCAATTAAAAATCTTGCAATTATATCCGATAAATTATATAATATACTTAATAAATAGGAGAGTAATTTTATGGCAGATATAAAAGAATTAAAAGAAAAGCTTTTTTCAGATACAAGAAACGGCTTAAAAAAGGCAACGGAAGAACAGATAAAGGAAGCCTACGCTTTTTGCGAAGATTATAAAAAATTTCTTGATAACGCAAAAACCGAAAGGGAAGCAGTTACAGAGGCAATTAAAATTGCTTCAGAAAATGGCTTTAGCGAATATGAAAAAGGCAAAAAATATGTTGCGGGTGACAGATATTATATAAATAACCGCAAAAAGAGTGCAGTTTTCGTTGTTGTTGGTAGTGAAAGTGTAGAAAACGGTGTAAGAATAGGCGCGGCACACATTGATTCGCCAAGGCTTGACCTTAAACCTAATCCCCTTTATGAAGAAATTGACCTTGCACTTTTTAAAACTCATTATTATGGCGGTGTAAGAAAATATCAGTGGGCAACAATTCCCTTGGCGTTGCACGGCGTTTTTGTTAAAAAGAACGGTGAAACTATAAATGTTAAAATTGGCGAAGATGCTTCAGATCCTGTTTTTGTAATTAACGATCTTTTGCCTCATTTAGCAAGCGAACAAAACAAGCGTACCTTAAACGAAGGTATTAAAGGTGAAGAATTAAATGTTTTAGTTGGTAGTTTTCCATTTAAAGCCGATGAAGGTAGTGAACTTGTTAAATTAAATATCTTAAATATTCTTTATGAAAAATATGGCGTTACTGAAAGCGATTTCCTTTCAGCAGAACTTGAAATCGTTCCTGCCTTCAAGGCACAGGATGTTGGCTTTGACAGGGCGTTAATCGGTTCTTACGGTCACGATGACAGGGTTTGCGCATATCCTTCTTTAATGGCATTAACTAAAATTAAAGTGCCTGAAAAAACAGCCATTTGCGTTTTAGCGGACAAGGAAGAAATCGGCTCAGTTGGTAACACAGGCCTCAATTCAAATTTCCTTTTGCATATTATCAGCGATATCGCAAGAATGCAGGGTGTTGAACCCCAGGATGCTTTAAGAAAATCACAGTGCCTTTCTGCTGATGTTAATGCGGCAGTTGATCCAACTTTCCAGGATGTTTTTGAAAAGAAAAACGCCTCGTTTGTTAATAACGGCGTAGTTATTACGAAATATACAGGCGCCCGCGGTAAAAGCGGTTCAAACGATGCCTCTGCTGAATATATGGCACAAATTCGTAAAATGCTTGATTCAGCAAATATCGTTTGGCAAACAGGTGAACTTGGTAAGGTTGATATTGGTGGCGGCGGAACTGTTGCGCAGTACGTTGCTTCACTGGACATTGATACAGTTGATTTAGGCGTGCCTGTTCTTTCAATGCACGCGCCATATGAGACAGTTTCAAAGTTAGATGTTTATATGACATATCTTGCAATGGGTGAATTTTTTAAATAATAAAAGAAGCAGATTTTTCTGCTTCTTTATTTTTTTGTTTATTCTCCATTTTTTCAAGGGCTTCCTTAACAAAAAAGCTACCGCCAATAGCGGCTATCTTTTCAAAAGCCAAAAACTGATCAATATTACTTCTGTCAACGCCGCCTGTTGGAATAAACTTAACTTGCGGAAACGGTGCGGAAAGTGCCTTGATAGCATCAAGTCCACCGCAGATGTTGGCAGGGAAAAATTTTACTGTAGTAATTCCATTATCTGATTGTCCTAAATTAACCAATTTATTTTTGTGTTATGTTGCGCGCAACATAAACACCACTTGCTGATGCATGTGAAAGCGAATGGGTAATACCACTGCCATCACCTATTATATAAAGGCCGTTATGCCTTGTTTCAAGATTTTCATTTACTTCTACTTCCATATTGTAGAATTTAACTTCCACGCCGTAAAGCAATGTATCATCGTTTGCTGTTCCGGGCGCAACTTTATCTAAAGCATAAATCATTTCAATAATGCCATCAAGAATACGCTTAGGTAAAACTAAACTTAAATCACCTGGTGTTGCGTTAAGTGTGGGCGTAATAAATGCTTCTTCAATACGGTTTGGCGTGGAACGACGTCCGCGGATAAGATCACCAAAACGCTGAACAATTACTCCGCCACCAAGCATATTGCTAAGTCGGGCAATAGATTCACCATAACCGTTAGAATCTTTAAACGGATCTGAAAAATGTTTGGCAACAAGCAAGGCAAAGTTTGTGTTTTCTGTTTGTTTTTTAGGATCTTCATAACTGTGACCGTTTACCGTAATAATACCATTCGTGTTTTCGTTTACCACCGCGCCTTTGGGATTCATGCAGAAAGTGCGCACTCTATCACCATATTTTTCTGTGCAATAAACAATTTTGCTTTCGTAAAGTTCATCAGTAAGATGCGCAAAAACTTCTGCGGGCAATTCTACGCGAACACCTATATCAACACGGTTTGATTTTGTAGGAATATCAAGGTTTTTACAAACAGCTTCCATCCATTTACTACCACTGCGTCCTGCAGAAATTATACAATCGGTACAATGATACTTTTCATTCTGACAGATAATATCGTAACCGTTTTCTGCACTTTCTACAGTTGTTACAGGGGTATCAAAGAAAAACTGAACTTTATTTTCAAGGTATGAATAAAGATTTTCAAGCACTATATAATTAATGTCTGTACCAAGATGGCGAACAGAAGCGTCCAACAGGTGCAAATCATTTTGAATGCAGATAGTTTTAAAGCGCGTACCGGCTGTAGAATATAATTTTGTACCGCTTCCGCCATAGCAGAGATTGATTTCATCAACATAGCGCATTAAATCAAGAGCCTGTTTTTTACCAATGTATTCATAAAGAGTTCCGCCAAAATCATTGGTAATGTTATATTTACCATCAGAAAACGCACCTGCGCCGCCAAAACCACTCATAATACTGCAAGTTTTGCAACCGATACAACTTTTTATTTTATCACCGTCAATAGGGCAATGGCGTTTTGCCAAAGGATGACCTGCTTCAAAAACGGCAACCTTTAATTCAGGTTTTTTTTGCATAAGTTCGTATGCTGCGAAAATTCCGCCAGGACCTGCGCCGATGATAATTACATCAAAATTCATTAAGTTTATCCTCCGCTTTTATGGATTTTGTGAAAATGTTAACTTATATTGTTATTTCTCAACAAAGCACACTGCTGTGCCGTATGCAATAACCTCAGCAGCGCCTTGCATAATCGCCGATGAAGCGTAGCGGATATTTACAACAGCATCTGCCCCAAGACTTTCAGCTTCTGCCACCATTCTTTTTGTAGCAAGCGCCCGTGCTTCGTTCATCATATCGTTATAGCCTTTAAGTTCACCGCCAACTAAAGTTTTAAAACTTTGTGCAATATCTTTGCCAATATGCTTGGATTGAATAGTACTGCCTTTTACAAGCCCTAACATTTTAAATTCCTTACCGCTGATGTAATCAGTATTTACTAAGATCATCTTCTTCACCTTTCTTTATTTCAATAATTCGTTCTATGCAAACTTTGATTAAAATCACCGAAAAAACAACGGGAATAATGCCTAAAACCCATCGCCAGATACCGCTTATAAGCATTATTAGAAAACCAAAGTAAATAACGCAATAAACAATCATAATAATAGTTACTATAATTGGGGCAACTAATTTTCCTTTATTTTTATGCATATTTTTTACCACTATTATAATTTTTGTAATTTTGCAGTATCTGCAATAACAATAAGTTCCATGTCTTTTTCAAGGGGAACAGAAGGGTCAAATGCAGTATCTATTTTATTTCCCTGTTTAATTGCAACAACATTAATTAAATATTTTTTTCTTAAATTTAATTCAGCAAGAGTTTTGCCTACCCATTGGTCTTTTATATTGATTTCAACCATTGAAACTTTATCAGAAAGCTCTATCATTTCTAAAAAACCTGATGAAAGCAAGTTTTTTGCAAGGCGTATTCCGGATTCTTTTTCAGGGAAGATTACTTTATCTGCACCTACTCGATTAAGAATCTTTTGATGTAATTCATTTGCGCATTTTGCAATAACCGTTTTTACACCCGCTTCTTTACACAATGCTACTGCAAGTACGCTTGCTTCAAGATTGCCTGCCATTGCCACAACAACAACATCAATATTTGAAATACCAAGACGCTTAATTGCTTCAGGCTCGGTAATATCAGCGCATTTGCAAACAGGAATGGTTTCAATTGCACTGTCAACATTACTTTGATTGCTGTCAACGGCCAACACTTCTGCACCGCTGTTAACAAGTTCTTCTGCAACGGCTCTGCCATATCTGCCAAGACCTAATACTGCGTAGGTTTTATTAATGCTCATAATAAAATGCTCCTTTGTTATCCCACACTGATTTCTTCAGCGGGGTTTCTGACAATATTTTGATTTTCTTTTTTTCTGTTAAATGCAATGGCTAAGGATATTGGACCCACTCTGCCTAAATACATTGTAACAATAATAATCAGTTTGCCAAAGTCATTAAGGTAAAGGGTTAGGTTTCTTGTAAGACCAACGGTGGCTGTTGCGCTAACAGTTTCGTAAATAATATCAAGTGCGTTTGCATCTGTAATTGCACAAAGAAGAATCGTAGAAACAAACATTGTAATAAAGGAAATGCATGTAACAGCCATTGCCTTGCTGATGGCTTGCTTTTTAACCCGTCTTCCAAACAGTTCAGTATCGTCTTTATTAAAAATTAAGGAAAAAGCCGAAGCTATAATTATAGCAAATGTAACAGTTTTAATTCCGCCTGCAGTACCAACAGGAGAGCCACCAATAAACATTAAAAACAAGCAAATTATTGATGAAGCATTGGTTAAGTTTTCCTGGGGTACGGTTGCAAAACCGGCAGTTCTTGTGGTAATTGACTGAAACAAGCAAACCTGAATTTTTTCACCTAATGTGTAATCTTTTATGGTGTGTGGATTATTATATTCAAAAACAAATATTAAAACGGCGCCGGAAACAATCAAAATAAAGGTTGTAAAAATCGCGATTTTGCTGTGAAGAGTAAGGCTTTTAAAAAATTTTATCTTCTTTTTGGGCATAAGTTTTAATACCCGAAGAACATCCCACCAAACAACATATCCTATACCACCCAAAACAATTAAAGCACAGGTAACAATGTTTATTACAGGGTTCAAAGCGTAATCACAAAGGCTGTTTTGGGAAATTATATCAATTCCTGCATTGCAAAATGCTGAAACGGAAGTAAAAACAGATACCCATATTCCCCGAACACCAAATTGCGGAATAAAAACGGTCATATAAAGTAACGAGCCTAAACCTTCTATAATAAAGGTTCCCGTTACAACTTTTTTAACAAAGCGCACCAATCCCGAAAGCGTGTTAAGGTTAAAAGCGTCTTCTAAAAGAAGCCTGTCGCCAATACCCATTTTTTTATGCAATGCTATCATCAGGCCGGAAATAATAGTTATAACACCAAGCCCGCCTATTTGTATCAATAAAAGAATAACTATTTGCCCAAAGATACTCCAGGAAGAAACTGTTGGTGTTACAACCAATCCTGTAACACAAGTGGAAGTTGTTGCAGTAAAAAGTGCATTTAAAAACGGAACAGATTTTCCGTCAGAAGAACTTATGGGTAACCATAAGAGCAATGCACCTATAAATATCACAACTAAAAAACTTAACAATATTATGTGAGTTGTGGACACAAGCCGTTGTCGTTTTTTCATATTTATAGCAAATACCTTAAATTATTTTTTTAAAACAAATATATTATATCAGTTTTTAGTTTGTTTTGCAACAATGCATATTGTTTAGTTTTGATTTATAAAAATCGCACGCGTTGCCGGAAATTTTTAGCCTCGTACCTTCTCAAACTTCGAATCCTATCTACAATAAAAAAGCCACCTTCAGTAAAGGTGGCTTGTTTATGGTCGGAGTAGCGTTATAGTAATCAAGCACAAACCCGCATAAATACTAGGTTTTTCGCAGTCGAAAACAGTACATATCCTTTGATCACTATGGAAATTACTATTGTTTTAAATTTTCAAAAATCAAGTCCCCTAAAAAAGAAATCACCGCGCCTATATAAGTAGACGCGGTGATTGATAAATATAAGTATTGTGTTGGAAACTTATTTATGTTATAATTAAACAAAAGATTATAATTACTTAAAACGAAGGGGTTGTTTCAAGTTGACCGAGGTTGAAAAAGCCGCATTATTAAATACGGCAAAAAGTCTATTTCGTGATTCTTTTGCTGCTAATCATTATAAGAATACGCAAAAGTTAGATAAACTAAAAAATTTCATTGTTAATCCTTTTTTATTGAAATATCTTACAAAATTTGCGTTTGGTGAAGACACCCCGGAAAATCGAGCAAAAGCATTATTATATCCAAGAGCTTTCGGTACATCAATGACAACAGGGTTTGGAAATTTTGTTCAAAGGTTTTGTAATGAGCTCCGTCAATCTTATCCATCTACAACTGCAGGAATGGATATTGAATTTATTGATGCTGTAGATGGTAGACGAAAATATTGCCAATTAAAAGCAGGACCTAATACAATTAATAAGGACGATATAAAAACTATCAAAGATCACTTTAGAGGTGCGATTCACCTTGCAAGAACAAACGGAACAGCAATCGCATCTATGGATTGTGTTGTAGGTGTTTGCTATGGAACACGTGAAGATTTGAGTTCATTTTATAAAGCAATTGATGAAGATTACCCTGTTTTAATTGGCGATGAATTTTGGACACGATTAACCGGAGATAACCATTTTTATGAAGATTTGATTAATGCATTTGCTGAAGTTGCCGATGATATTAATGCAGTGGAAATGGTGGATGAAACGGTTCGGAAACTAGCAGAAAACATTCAAGAAACCGCCGAAGAGGAGTAACCATAAAGGAGCGTTTTAAACGTTCCTTTTTTTGTGTTCCTGTATTGAAATTTTGAGTTGAATGCCTATCCTACGTGATAATTCGACGGGAACAGCATTTCCAATTTGTTTATATTGATCTGCAATACCTCCAGCAAATTGCCAGTCATCGGGGAACGATTGAATTCTAGCATATTCACGCACTGTAAAGGGTCTAACCTCTTCAGGATGACATCGATCAGTTTGTTTTTGTGAGGGGCTGCATGTAAGAGTTAAGCATGGTTCATCCCAGGAAATACGTCGCGCCATGCCGCGACGACCACCACCACTATAATAGGATTTTCCCATATATGCTTTAGCAACATCATCAGGGAGATCTACCCAACAACCACCTGGAGGGACAAGTTTAAAAACTGCTTTTTTCTTGGCACTATATTCTTCACCTATGGATGGCGGGCAATTTTTTAGAGCTGTGCGTAAAGTGGTCCATTCTTTGTCGGGTGTTGGATATTCAAAATTTATATCATTAACTAAGTCATTACGGATGCCGATGATTACAATTCTTTCTCGTTTTTGTCCAACGCCATAGTAACAAGCATTTAAAATTTTCTTTCGATTATCAATTGTATATCCCAAGCTTTCAAAAACATAAATAATTGTTTCCAATGTACGTCCGTTATCGTGACTTGCAAGTCCCCTAACATTTTCAGCCAAAAACATTTTTGGTTGGACTTCCTGAACGCATCTCGCAAACTCATGAAAAAGCGTTCCACGAGTATCATCAAATCCCATTTTTTTACCTGCGTAGCTAAATGCTTGACATGGGAAGCCACCGGTAACAATATCAATTTTTCCTCTATATTCAGTGAAGTCTACATTATGAATATCTTCACAGGTAACATTCCAATACGGTCTGTTAGTTCGTAATGTCTCACAACAGGCTTTATCGAATTCAACGTGTTTGAGTGTTTTAATTCCTGCTTGCTCAAGACCTAGAGCTAATCCACCTGCTCCGGCAAAAAGTTCAATAGCGGTAACATCCTCAGGTGTGATTTCTTCATGAAAAGGGATGGGATCATTTAGCGTTGAAATGTTTATGATGTCATCTGGCATAACATCAAGTGCCTCGCAGAGATCCATAACTTTTGATTTGAATGGATTATAATTGTCAGAGATCATCAACGACAATTGATTTTTAGTTATACCAACTTTGTCTGCTAATTCGGTAAATGTTTTTATTCCACGCGAACACATTGCTTCTTGAATTTTTAATCTCGATATGTACATCTGTATCACCTCATGAAGGATTCTGTAAAAATCATAACACATAACAACCCAAAAGTCAACACAAAATCATAACTTTTAACAACCCGAGAGACGTTTGCTAAAAAATAATAAAAAATTTGGATATTCGTTTATAAAAATAAATGTGGTAGAGTGCAAAAAATAAAGCTGATTCGTTCTGAATCAGCCTTAAGGTAATTATGGTAGCCAAAATATGAAATATTTCATATTATTGTCTGTTAATACTTTTGAATCATTTTAGAAACAGAAAAAATGATTGGAGAATGTGAGAAAACATAAAAAACGTTTATAAAAAAAGAAAATGCCGATTTCGGCATTTTGCAAAATATTATAAATACGTCTGCGAAGCAGACACCGAACTTCTTCACTATTCACTATTACTTATTACTTCCAAAAATCCTCTATCCAGAACTTAGAGAATAGTGAAGAGTGAAAAGTGAAGAGTGAAAAAGTAAAAATCCCCATTCTTACGAATGAGGATTTTTGGTCGAGGCGACAGGATTCGAACCTGCGGCCCTCTGGTCCCAAACCAGATGCGCTACCAAACTGCGCTACGCCTCGAAAGAAAAAATTGATTTCCTATGTATTATATGTGCAAAAAAATAATTTGTCAAATATTTTTATTAAAAAATATGCGATAGTTGTTAAATTTTTTATGGGATACTACATATAGTGGATTTCTTAAAAGTCCTTGCGGCGTGGGAGATTGAGGGCAAAAAAACTTGAAAATTTTTGCAAAAATCGTTTGACATTCCTTGAAAAGTGGTATATTATATGAAAGCATTATGCCTAATAGAATGCATTATTTTGCCAATGTGTGCAAAACTGATGTATAAAAAGGGCATAAAAGCATATTGCGATTAGTTCCGAGGGTTGCGGAATTATCAAATATTATTTCTATTTTTCCGGGGAAGGAGGAAAAGAAAATTGCCAACAATTAATCAGATTATTAAAAACGGCAGGAAGAAGACCACATATAAGTCTTCAGCTCCTATTCTTCAGCAATGCCCTCAGCGCAGAGGTGTTTGCCTTAGCGTTAAGACCATGACGCCCAAGAAGCCTAACTCAGCACTCCGTAAGGTTGCTCGTGTTCGTCTTGCTGCAAACGGCATGGAAGGTACATGCTACATTCCTGGCATCGGCCACAATCTTCAGGAGCACTCAGTTGTTCTTATCCGTGGCGGACGTGTTAAGGATCTTCCTGGTGTAAGATACCACATTATCCGTGGCGCACTTGATACAGCAGGCGTAGCAAAGAGAATGCAGGCAAGAAGCAAGTACGGCGCAAAGAGACCTAAGAAATAATTTTAAACATTCGCTGCGTTTATTATTATTTATAAGGTGTCATCTAAGTCTCCGAGTATGCTGACGGAGCGATGATTTTATTTTAAAAAATATCGTTTAGCTTTATTATATAAGGTAAAGCACACAGTTTAAGGAGGAAATAATTATGCCTAGAAGAGGTGGCGTGCAAAAGCGCGATGTACTTCCGGATCCTATGTATAATTCCAAGGTTGTAACAAAACTTATCAACCAGGTAATGTACGATGGTAAAAAGGGTACAGCACAGCGCATCTGTTATGACGCTTTTGATATTATAAAGGAAAAGACAGGCCGTGAACCTTTAGAGGTTTTTACAGAAGCAATGGAAAATGTTATGCCTTTGCTTGAAACAAAAGCCCGTCGTGTTGGTGGTTCAAACTACCAGGTTCCAATTGAAGTTCGCCCTGACCGCAGACAGACACTTGGCCTTCGCTGGCTTGTAATGTTCACACGCAAACGTGGTGAACGCACAATGGCTGAAAGGCTTGCAGCTGAAATTCTTGATGCTGCAAACAACACCGGCGCAAGTGTTAAGAAGCGTGAAGATACCCACAAGATGGCCGAATCCAACAAAGCATTCGCCCATTATCGTTGGTAATTTTCGTAGGGAGGAAAAGTTATGCCAAGAGCATTTACACTTGAAAATACAAGAAATATCGGTATCATGGCTCACATCGATGCCGGTAAAACAACAACTACAGAAAGAATTCTTTACTACACCGGTAAGATTCACAAGATTGGTGAAACTCACGAAGGTGGAGCAACAATGGACTGGATGGAGCAGGAAAAGGAACGTGGTATCACAATTACTTCTGCTGCTACAACAGCTCAGTGGAAGGGTCACCGTATCAACATTATTGATACCCCCGGCCACGTTGACTTTACTGTTGAGGTTGAACGTTCACTTCGTGTTCTTGACGGCGCAGTATCAGTTTTCTGTGCAAAGGGCGGCGTAGAACCCCAGTCCGAAACTGTTTGGAATCAGGCAGTTAAATATGGCGTACCCCGTATGGCTTACGTTAACAAAATGGATATTATGGGTGCAAACTTCTACCGCGTTCTTGATATGATGAAGACCCGTCTTCATGCAAACGCTATCGCTATGCAGTTACCTATCGGATCTGAAGATACTTTCGTTGGTATCATTGACCTTCTTGATATGAAGGCACGCATCTATAAGGATAACCTTGGCGAGCAGATCGATATCGTTGATATCCCTGAAGATATGGTTGAAAAGGCACAGGAATACCATGATATGATGGTTGAAAGCATCTGCGAAACAGATGATGAACTTATGGAAAAATTCCTTATGGAAGAAACTCCTACTATTGAAGAACTTAAAGCAGCTCTTCGTAAAGCAACCATCGCTAACAAGGTAACACCTGTTTTCTGCGGTACATCTTATCACAACAAGGGCGTTCAGATGCTCCTTGATGCTATCGTAGATTATATGCCATCACCTGTTGATATTCCTGCTATTAAGGGTAAACTTCCTGATAGCGATGAAGAAGTTGAAAGAAAGGCTTCTGATGAAGAACCATTCTCAGCACTTGCATTTAAGATTATGACAGACCCCTTTGTTGGTAAGCTTGCATTCTTCCGTGTTTATTCCGGTACATGCGAAGCAGGTTCATACGTTTACAACAGCGTAAAGAACAAGAGGGAACGTTTTGGCCGTATTCTTATGATGCACGCAAACCACCGCGAAGAAATCGATAAGGTTTATGCCGGTGATATTGCTGCTGCAGTTGGTTTAAAAGATACAACCACAGGTGATACACTCTGTGATGAATCACAGCGCGTAATTCTTGAATCAATGGAATTCCCCGATCCCGTTATTAATGTTGCGATCGAGCCTAAAACAAAAGCAGGTCAAGAAAAAATGACCATGGCTCTTGTTAAACTTGCTGAAGAAGATCCTACATTCAAGACTTATACCGATCAGGATACAGGACAGACAATTATCGCCGGTATGGGCGAATTGCATCTTGAAATTATCGTTGACCGACTTTTAAGAGAATTCAAGGTTGAGGCTACCGTTGGTGCACCTCAGGTTTCATATAAAGAAACTATCCGCCGTGAAGTTACTCAGGAAGGTAAGTTTATCCGTCAGTCCGGTGGTCACGGTCAGTACGGTCACTGCGTAATCAAGATGATCCCCACAGAACCAGGCGAAGGTTATTCATTCGAGAACAAAACCGTTGGTGGTGTTGTTCCCAAAGAATATATTCCTGCAGTTGATGCAGGTATTCGTGATGCTGCAAAGAGCGGTCTTCACGGCTACGAAGTTGTTGACTTTAAGGTTGAACTTCTTGATGGTTCATACCATGATGTTGACTCTTCAGAAGCAGCTTATAAGATTGCAGGTTCAATGGCATTCAAGGAAGGTCTTAAGAAGGCTGACGCTTGCTTGCTTGAGCCTATGATGAAAGTTGAAGTTACTATGCCTGATGAATATTTAGGCGATGTTATGGGTAACATCAGCGCTCGTCGTGGTCGCCCCGAAGGTACAGAAAGCGTTATGGGTGTTCAGATCCTTCACGCAATGGTACCATTAAGCGAAATGTTTGGTTATGCAACTGACCTTCGTTCACGCACACAGGGTCGCGGTAACTATGTAATGCAGTTCTCACACTATGAAGAAGTACCTAAATCAGTTGCTGAAAAAATCAGCAAGTAATTAAAAAATTGGAGGAAAATTAAAATGGCAAAGAGTAAGTTTGAAAGAACTAAACCCCATGTAAACATCGGAACCATCGGTCACGTTGACCACGGTAAAACAACCCTTACAGCAGCAATCACAACCTGCCTTTCCAAAGTAGGTGGCGCAGAAGCAATGGCATATGACGCTATTGATAAAGCACCTGAAGAAAAGGAAAGAGGAATCACAATCAACACATCACACGTTGAGTATGAAACCGAATCAAGACACTATGCACACGTTGACTGCCCCGGCCACGCTGACTATGTTAAAAACATGATCACAGGTGCAGCACAGATGGACGGTGCAATCCTTGTAGTAGCATCATCAGACGGCCCCATGCCTCAGACAAGAGAACACATTCTTCTTGCTCGACAGGTAGGCGTTCCCTACATCGTAGTATTTATGAACAAGACAGACCTTGTTGACGACGAAGAACTTCTTGAACTCGTTGAAATGGATATCCGTGAAATGCTTTCAGAATATGAATTCCCCGGAGATGACATTCCGATCATCAAAGGTTCAGCATTCCAGGCTCTTGAAGCAGCACAGAAGGGCGAAGATGTTAAGGCAAATGATTGGTGCAAAGCAATCTTTGAACTTATGGATGCAGTAGATAGCTACATTCCTACACCTGAAAGAGCAACAGACAAACCCTTCCTTATGCCTGTTGAAGACGTTTTCTCAATCACCGGTCGTGGTACAGTTGCTACCGGTAGAGTAGAAAGAGGAACAATTAAAGTTCAGGATACAGTAGAAATCGTTGGTCTTACCGAAGAAAAGAGAAGCACAGTAGTAACAGGTGTTGAAATGTTCAGAAAGCTTCTTGATGAAGCACAGGCTGGTGATAACATCGGTGTACTTCTTCGTGGTATCCAGAGAGACGAAATCGAAAGAGGTCAGGTTCTTTGCAAACCCGGCACAATCAACCCCCATACAGAATTCAAGGGCGAAGTATACGTTCTTAAGAAGGAAGAAGGCGGACGTCATACTCCTTTCCTTAACGGCTACAGACCACAGTTCTATTTCAGAACAACAGACGTTACAGGCGTAGTAAGCCTTCCTGAAGGCGTAGAAATGGTAATGCCTGGCGATAACATCACAATGAGCATCGCATTAATTACTGAAATTGCTATTGAAGAAGGTCTCCACTTCGCTATCCGTGAAGGCGGCAGAACAGTAGGCGCAGGTATCGTAAGCTCAATCATTAAGTAATTAAAAATTACAGATTAAAAGCACCGCAAACGCGGTGCTTTTTTTATATAAAAACCAAACAAAAATTCGCAAAAATGCGCAAAAAATATAAAAAGTTAATTAAAAAAAGACGCATTTTGCGTTAGTTATAAGCATATAAATTTTATAACAGAAACAAATGTTCAAAAAACAAGGATTAAAGCCATAAAATTCCGTTAAAAAAATATTAAAAAATATTGACAAATATATAAAAATTATGATATTATAGCAGTGTAAATATATCGTAGATATATATCATAAGGAGAGGAAGAGATAAAAATGAAAAAAATATTAAGTTTCGTTCTTGCATTAGCAATGGTTCTTGGCTGCGTAAGCATGGTTGCTATTGCAGATGGCGGTACTACAAACCCCGGCTACAAAATTACTGCTAAGAAAAATGTTACTGTTGGTCAGAATCTTAGCACTACTATGGCGGTAGGTGCACAGGCAGAAGTGTTTACTAGTGCTGACTGGGATGGCACAACACTATCAGTGTCAAAAGTGTTCACCGTTGTAAACCCCAATAACCACGATATACAAATACAGGCATATATGTTTGGTAACACAAGCGGCACCGTATCAAAGGCAAACGGAGCAAACAATGCTATACATACAATTCCTAAAAACGGAAGCAAAGATGTTACTATAAAGTTTACTGTAGATTCTACAGGAAAAGCAGTTTTGGTTGATGGCAGCACCATTGAGCCCGAAAAACTTTTCCTTCGTGTAGGCCTTAAAAACACAGCAGGATATCAGCTTTTAAAAGATGAATATTTCATAATTGAAATGGATTCTCTTAAAAACGGTGCAGCATGGGAAGAAAACGCATATGTTTCTTTTGAGGCCGTTGGTCAACCTGCTGCAACACCTACAGAAACAACAACAGCTACATCTACTGCTACATCTACAACAACAGCTACATCTACTGCTACATCTACAGCAACAGCTACACCCGATCCTAACACAGTACATGCAGGCTATAAGTTTACTGCAATTAATCCGGTTAATGCAACAACTGCATTCTATTCACAAAGGGGCGCAACTGTTAAGGCTGGAATATTCACAAGCGCTGATTGGGATGGCACAAGCACAACTATCGTTAAAACATTTACTATAACAAACCATACAAACCACGAAATTAAAACCCAGACATATATGATGGGTTATAAAGCAGATGGAAGCTCAACATATGTTGATGGTAAAGATACCGGTCGAAAAACATTTACAGCAGGTCAAACAAGAGAAATTACTGTAAAGGTAAATGTTGATGCAAACGGTAAGGCAAAAATTGATGCTAGTGACGAAGTTGTAGATCTTGAAAACCTTTATGTTCGCATTGGTATTGTTTCAGGCAGCAACTTTGCAGCAGGCGAATATTTCACAGTAGAAATGCCCGAACTTCAAAACGGTGTACAGTGGGAAGATAGTGCAGACTTTACAATAGAAGCATATCGTAAAGCAAAACCATCACCCACACCTGTTGCAACACCCACACCTGTTGTAACACCTGCACCTACTCCTGACGGAAAAGTTATCGGCGCTAAGTTTGTAGAAAAATCTTCAAAAACAACACAGTATAACCTTTGCAACTGGAGTGCAATAGGTAAATACATGAGCGATGATCCTACATTTAACGGAACCATCACTCATAGTTATCGTGTTTTCAACACAAGCAACACAAAATTAACAGTTGAACTTCTTTTCAACAACAACAAAGGTGTTGGCGCAAACACATTTGAAGGAAAAGTTAAAGTTGTAATCGAACCCGGTAAATATAAGGATATGACTATTTCAACTCCTTTTGTTAACGGCGTTACAACTCTTGATGCTGCACAGGGCGCTACAGCAACATTAAGCCAGCTTCGTATTCGCTTTAATGTGAAGTTTGCTGAAGCTAACAAAAATGCAGGCAACGAATTCATTGTTGCATCTCTTACAGAAGATGAAAACGATTGGTTCATTAAAAATTATGTAAATGAACCTGAATTTGTAAAGACAATGCTTGGTAAAGCAGATCTTCCTAAAGTAGAAGCTCCAAAGATTCCATCAGGTATGTCAGTTACTGCCCTTCAAGATACTGCGTTTAACAATGCATACTTTATAACATCAACAAGTGGCGGAATTGCTTCTCAGAAAGATGTTCAGGGCAATAAACTCATAAAAACCGTTAAAGTACAAAACAATAACGATTTTGATATTATGATTAAAATGGAACTTCAGGCACTTGTTAAGGTTGATCGTCAGAATTCATGGAGAACACCTGAAGGCGCTGAAACCAGCACATTTGTTACTATCGAAGCAGGCGAAACAGGCGAAGTTACATTTGAATGCGAAACCTTCGATGGCAAAGTTATTGTTATGGAAGAGGAATTACCCATTACTTCACTCTTTGCAAGATTTACACTCAAAAACGATGGCGTTGTAGTTGAAGAAGGCACAAAAGTTACTGTGTTCTTTGGCGAAGAATATGCAAGAGGATTTGAAACACTTTCAGATAGCACAAGATGGGATTATGAACTTGTGTACACAGCAGGTGGCGCAGGCACAGGCGACGCTCTTCCCGTTGCATTAATCGCAACAGTTGCTTTTGCTGCTATCGTACTTGTTGTAGTTTCTAAAAAGAGAAAAGAAGACTAATAACATTTTTAAACAATAATAGCGGAGACAAAATGTCTCCGTTATTTTTTTGTAAATTATTCAAAAAACAAGATATAACACAAAAAAATCACAGCGTAAATTTTGATGTAAGAAATAAGCAAAAAAACCAAAAAATACATAAAAAAATTAATAAATTTTTTTAGCAAAAAATATTGACAAACGGTTAACAAATATATTATAATTAATCTGTATATACATCTTAAAAAATTTATAAAAAAAGGAACGATCAAATTATGAAAAAACTTTTAAGCGTTGTTCTTGCGCTTGCAATTGTGTTTGGTTGCGTTGGTATTGTTTCTCTTGCAAGTAATGAAGCATGGACGCCCGCATCAACAGATGTAACGGCTATTAGACTTGTCTCTGATTTAACACACAGTAACAAGACAATGATAGCCCAATTTACTGGAATTACAACAGATGATATTATTGAAGAAACAGTTGGCAATAACACAGAACGTTACTTACTTCTTCAATACAAGATTTATAACCTTAATTCTGTTTCAATTAATGTCTCTGCGTATTCATACGTTAATTCTGGCGGATGGCAAGTATTGCAACAGTCATATCCCGGAAACGAAAATGATTCTAACGAACAGACAATACCTGCAAACAGTGCAAGGATATATACAATAAAGATTCCTGTAACTGCAGATAATAAGGTTACAAAGAACGATGGCGTTACAACTTATGCAATCGGCAACGGCGCAAGTTTAAATGTTCGTATTGATCAGAAAAACAATCATTCAAATGATCGTCAGTTTATAGTTGAAGCACTTAATGAAGTTAGTGCATTGTTCTGCAAAAATGCCAACGATACACAATACATTTTTACCGTTACAAAGATGTACGGTGCTAATCCCGTTAATGTTAAGGGCGTTAAGTTAACTGTTACACAGAATACTGATGCAAACGCAGGTATGATTGTTTTCGGCACTGCAGCCGGTAAGCAAGACGGTGCTGTTTTTGAAGATTGCCCTGATTTTACAGGCGCACTTACGGTTTCATATACATTCTATAACCCAAATGATACAGAAGTTTCTGTTGGTTTGCGTTTTACAAGACGTGCATATTGGGGTTATAATGCAGGAAACAATCTTTCCACAAGCGATATTACAATTCCTGCAAACAGTAAGGCTGTTTTAACAAACTCAATTAACGTTACAAACGGTAAGCTTACACTTGATGGACAGGAAATCAATGCAAGCGATATCCGTGTTCGTTTTAACATTAACTATAAAAATTTAACTATGGGTGCAGTTTATTATATTGAAACTGCAAACATTAATGACCCAATGTTCTATGGTACTACATCAAACAACGGCTTTGCAAAGGTACTCGCTAGTGAGTTCCCCAGCCTTCAGATGATGGCAACACCTACACCTGAAACAACACCCGTAACAACCCCTGTAACAACTCCTGTTACATCACCTGAAACACCAGTGGAACCCACTCAGGCTCCCGTTGGTATTAAATATAGTGTTAAAGAAGATAAGGCAACAGGTGCAGTTAGCGTAAACGATTACGGTAACTCACCCTGGGCAAGCGATGCTTCCTTTACAGGACAGAAGAAATTAAACTATGTTGTTTATAATACAAGCAGCAAGGAAGTTAAGGTTACTCTTTATATTACAATGCTGTCAGGCGGAACTACAAAGAACGGCGATGCTGAAACTATCGGTACAATAACACTTCCTGCAGGATATAAGGGCGATCTTTCAGCTTACGTAAATGTTGAAGACGGCACAGTTAAAATGAAGGCTGACGATAGTTTAAACGGCGCATTAAATACTATCAGATTACGCTTTACACTTGAATTTGCAGGCGGAGCAAATATTGGTGATTCTGTAATCATTGCTCCTGCAGATGGCAATAGCAAAGATTTTATTATTACAAAGTTCTCAGCAGGTGGCGTTGATAAGGAAGTAGTTTATCAGTTACCTGATGATGCATTAACCTTGGCTACACCTAAGACTCCTATCGGTATTCAGTTTATTGCAAAAGAAGACAAGGCAACAGGTGCAATCGGTGTAAACGACTACAACAATTCACCCTGGGAAGCAGATCCTTCATTCACAGGACAGAAGAAATTAGACTATATTGTTTATAACACAAGTAATAAGACTGTTACAGTTGAATTCTTTATTACTGTTTTATTAGATTTAACTGATGATGGCACAAATAATCCAACAACTCATAGCGGTGATGCTGAAACTCATACAAAAATTACACTTCCTGCAGGATATAAGGGTGACCTTTCTGCACTTGTAAATGTTGAAAACGGTATTGCTAAATTAAAGGCAGACGGTAGCTTAAACGGTGCGCTTAACCTTATCCGCTTACGCTTTACACTTAATTTTGACGGCGGAGCCACAAAGGATAAAGATTCTGTTATTATTGTTCCTTCAAACGGTGATATCGAAGATTTCGTTATGACAAAATTCGTTGCAGGCGGCGTTAATAAGGAATTAGCTTACGAGTTCCCACCGGAACCCCAGAAGCCCGTAGGCATCGTGCTTACTGTGCCTGAAGATAAAAAGGTTGATTACTTTATCACATCAGAAGGCGTTTTTGATGCAGATCCTACCTTTACAGGCAAAAAAGAAATTACTTATACCATTTACAACAAAACATCAAAGATGCTTGTTGTTACACCTTCCCTTCAGATTAAGGATAGCGGTTGGTGGGGTCCTTCAAGTGACACAGTTTCAATCGCAATCGGTCAGAAGGCAGAAGTTAAGGCATCTATTGATGTTGTAAACGGCAAGGTTACCATTAAAGAAAAAGAATACGATCTTGCAAAGGTGTTCTTGCGCTTTAACTTTAAGGATGCTGACTTAAAGAAAGACGATAAGATTTATATTAAAGCAAACGAAGAGCTTGATATTATTTACAGCAACCCTATCGCATCAAGCGGTATGACCCTTGCACCTGTATATGAACTTCCCGCAGTAGAAGCACCGAAAATTCCTACAGGGCTTAAAGTTACCGCATTAAAAGATCTTGATACAGCATCAGCATATTTCTCAACCGGCGCAGGTATTGTTAAAGCCGAAGACGTTAAAAACGGCGAGATTATTAAAACATACCAGATTAAGAACAGCAACGACTTTGATATTATGGTTAAGGTTGACCTTGTTGCAACCGTAACAACAAGCGACGGTAGTTCTTGGAAGAGTGTTGCAGGCGCTGATTCAGAATATATTACCATTCCTGCAGGTGAGATTGCAGAAATCAAGTATGTTTGCGATACTAAGGATGGTAAAGTTGAATTAACAGACGATAGCGAAGTTGAAATCAGCAAGCTTCTTGCTAAATTCAGTGTTAAAACTGAAGATGGCACAGTGCCAGAAGGTGCTAAATTCACATTGTACTTTGCAGAAGCTGAAGTAGCTAACTTTGCTTCATTTGAGAACAGTGAGAGTACAAAGTTCAGCTATGAAATTATTTACACTGCTGCAGGCGCAGACACAGGCGATGTTCTTCCCGTTGCATTAATCGCAACCGTTGCTTTTGCTGCTATTGCACTTGTTGTAGTTTCTAAAAAGAGAAAAGAAGACTAATAAACAATTAAAACGAAGGTGGAAACACCTTCGTTTTTTGTTTTGTTGTTTATAACTTCCGCACACTTGCGCAAAAAAACATTATGTGGTATAATTATTTTACTATAATAATTTAAGGAGATGGTTTTACGGATCCGCTTCCCCGAAGTTGCACATTAAAAGATTATGCAACGAATTCATTTTTTTCTGATATTTTAAAAGAAAACGCCTTTTTAACGGCAAATTTGCGTATGTAAAAAAGCGCAAAATAAAAATATTGGAGGATAAAATGAATAAAAAAATTATATTACAAATTATATTACAACTGATTCTTATATTAATAAACGCTTTTTTTGCGTCGGCTGAAATTGCTGTGGTTTCTTTAAACGAAAATAAGGTTAAAG
The DNA here is from genome assembly GCA_015069575.1 of Clostridiales bacterium. Taxonomy (GTDB): domain Bacteria; phylum Bacillota; class Clostridia; order Christensenellales; family QALW01; genus UMGS1322. The sequence continues at coordinate 47,014 of SVIH01000004.1, read as the reverse complement.
CCAAAGCGGAAGATGGCGATAAAAAAGCAAAAAAGATGATTAAATTATTAAAAAATCCAACAAAGTTTTTATCAACAATTCAGGTGGGTATTACTTTGGCGGGCTTTTTAGGCTCCGCTTTTGCGGCAGACAGTTTTTCAGAACCTCTTACAAAATGGGTTTTAGAAACGTTTAATCTTAATATTGGTCTTGCGGGCACTGTTGATAGCATTGCGGTTATTGTGATAACACTTATTTTATCATACTTTACCCTTGTGTTAGGCGAACTTGTTCCAAAGCGTATTGCCATGAAAAACGCTGAAAAACTTGCCGATAAAGTGAGTGGTTTTATACTGTTTTTAACAGGCCTATTAAAACCTGTTGTATGGTTTTTAACTGTTTCAACCAACGGAATACTTCGTTTATTTGGTATTGATCCTAATGAACAAGAAGAAACCGTTTCAGAAGAAGATATCGTTATTATGCTTGATGCCGGCGCAGAAGATGGCACGCTAAACAAAGATAATATTGAATACATTAAAAATGTGTTTGAACTTGACCATTTAACTGCGGGCGATGTTATGACGCCCCGCAACGCCATTGAACTTATTTCCGATGATGCTGAATATAGCGAAATCATTGATTTGATTGTTTCAAGCGGATATTCACGAATTCCTGTTTATAGCGAAACTGTTGATAACATTACAGGTATCTTATATGCAAGGGATTTTGTGTTAAATTATCAAAAGCCTGATTTTAAACTTAAAGATGCTATTTTTGAACCTACCTTTGTTCCTGAAACCGTGCATCTTGATTCGCTTTTTAAAGAAATGCAGATGGACCACAACCACATCGTTATTGTTGTTGATGAATATGGCGGAACTGCAGGCCTTGTTACAATGGAAGATATTTTAGAAGAAATTGTTGGCGAAATCTGGGATGAACAAGATGAGGAAATTGAAAATTTCCAAAAAATAGGCGCTGACGAATATAAAGTGCTTACAACCCTTGAAATTGACGAGTTTTTTGAGTTTTTTGGCTTAGATGAAAACGAAGAAATTGAGTCTACTACCGTTAATGGTTGGGTAACTGAGGTTTGCGGAATGATACCGGAAGAAAATTATTCCTTTGATTATCAAAATCTTACCATTACAGTTTTAGTTGCTGACGAAATTAAAACACAGGAGATTTTAGTTAAGGTTAAAACTCAAAACGAAGAAGCAGAACAAGATTAATTATTTTCCCACGAATAATTTTCGTGGGAAATTTTTTAAAAAAACGCTTTATTTATTAGGGTTTTAAGTGTATAATGTTAGTATATTTATTTGTTTGGAGAAATAAAAATGCGTGTAGTTATTAAAATCGGAACAAGCACTCTTGCACATTCAACGGGGCACCTTAACATTAAGCGTGTTGAAGAAATCTGCAAGGTAATAAGTGATATAAAAAATGCAGGGCATCAGGTAATAATGGTTTCTTCAGGCGCTATTGGAATGGGCGTTGGAAAACTTGGTTTAAAGCAGAAACCAACTGATATCCCAACAAAACAAGCGGCCGCTGCAGTTGGTCAGTGTGAACTTATGTATATTTACGATAAGTTGTTTTCTGAATATAATCATACTGTTGCGCAACTTTTAATAACAGGCGCTGATATTGAAAATGAAGAAAGGCACAGCAATTTTTCCAATACTCTTAACAGATTGTTGGAACTTCAAGTAATTCCTGTTATTAACGAAAACGATACCGTTGCAACGGAAGAAATTGTTATAGGTGATAATGATACTCTGGCGGCAATAGTTGCAAAAAGCGTAAAGGCGCAACTGTTGATTTTGCTTTCTGATATTGATGGGCTTTATACAAGCGATCCCCACAAAAATAAAGATGCAAAACTTATTCCTGTTGTTAATGAGATTAATGAAAGTATAGTTTCTCTTGCAGGGGGTATCGGGTCAAGACTTGGTACAGGTGGAATGCAAACAAAAATTCGCGCAGCACAAATGTGCTTTGAAGCAGATTGTGATATGGTTATTACCAATGGAAATAGGCCAATGGATATTTACGATATAATTGACGGTAAAAGTGTTGGCACAAAATTTACGGAGAAAATATGATGTTAGAAATGTTATCCCGGGCAAAACAAGCAAAATATGAGGTTTCGGCGCTTACAACCCAACAGAAAAATATGGGTTTACAATGTATGGCCCAAGCACTTATTGAATATAAGGAAGAAATTCTGATTGCTAACAGGCAGGATGTTGAAAAAGCAAAAGGAACCGTAAGCGATGTTATGCTTGACCGCCTTATGCTTAACGAAAACCGCATTGAAGGTATGGCAAAAGGAATTCTGGATGTTGAAAAATTATCTGACCCCGCAAACAGAATTTTATCAGAAAATGTTCGTGAAGACGGGCTTAAAATTACAAAGGTTTCAGTTCCTCTTGGCGTTGTTGCTATTATTTATGAAAGCCGCCCAAACGTTACAAGTGACGCGGCAGCCCTCTGCTTAAAAAGCGGAAATGTTTGCGTTTTAAGGGGCGGTAAAGAAGCCTTTAATTCTGCTAATGCGATTGTAACTGCCCTTAAAAAAGGATTAAAAAAGGCAAATATAACGGAAGATGCAATTAATCTTGTTCAGGATACTACAAGGGAAAGCGCTAATATATTGATGACGGCGGATAAGTACATCGACCTTTTAATTCCCCGCGGCGGTGCAGGGCTTATAAATGCTGTGGTAAAAAATGCAACAGTGCCCTGCATACAAACAGGTACAGGTATCTGCCATATTTATGTTGAAAAAACTGCAGAAATTCCTATGGCATTAAAAATAATTGAAAATGCAAAAACATCTCGCCCAAGCGTTTGTAACGCTGAAGAAGTTTTGCTGGTTGATAAAAAAATTGCAAAAGAATTTTTGCCTCTTTTAAAAGAAGTTCTTGTTGATAAAAGAGCAAGTGAAAACAAAATTCCTGTTGAATTAAGGCTTGATGAATTTAGTCAAAGCGTTATTTCAGGGGTAAGTGCAGGTCAAACAGATTTTGATACAGAGTTCCTTGATTATATACTTGCAATTAAGTGCGTTGATGGCGTTAATGAGGCTATAAAGCACATAAATGAACATTCAACAGGTCATAGCGAAGCCATTATAACAAATGATAAGCAAGCAAAAGAAATGTTTGTTAACGGAATTGATAGTGCTGCGGTTTATGTAAATTCTTCAACCCGATTTACTGATGGCGGAGAGTTTGGTTTAGGATGCGAAATGGGAATTTCCACTCAAAAACTCCATGCGCGCGGACCGATGGGTTTACAAGAATTAAACACCTACAAATACGTAATTTTTGGTAGCGGACATATCAGATAGGAGTTTTTATGAAATACGGTTTTATCGGTTGCGGTAATATGGGCGGCGCATTGGCAAAAGCCTTAAGTTGCGCTACAAAAGAAATAATTTTAGCAGATTTTTTAAACGAAAAAGCTCAGGAGCTTGCAAAAAATCTTGGGATAATTGCAGGCACGAATAATGATGTGGTTGAAAATTGCGATAAAATTTTCCTTGCAGTCAAACCGCAGATGTATAAAGATGTTCTTCTTTCTATAAAAGATATTTTACAAGAAAAGAAACCTGTAATCATCAGCATTGCCGCAGGCATAAAAATGGAAAAAATCACTGAAATTTTAGGTTTTTCTCTGCCTATTATCCGCATTATGCCAAATACTCCCGTTCAGGTTGGCAAAGGGCTTATAATGTATGATTTTAATGATTTGGTTGACGAAAGAACCGTGAATGAATTCGTTAACGATATGGCTTTTGCAGGTATTCTTGATAAAATTGACGAAAGTTTAATTGATGTAGGAACAGCAGTTTCCGGTTGTGGCCCTGCATATATGTTTATGTTTATTGACGCTCTTGCAAAAGGCGGTGTAAAGTGCGGATTATCAGAAGATAAGGCAATTTTATACGCCGCTGCCACAATGGAAGGCGCTGCAAAACTTTTGCTTGAAAGCAAAATCTCACCTGAAATATTAAAACAAAATGTTTGTTCCCCAGGCGGAAGCACTATTAAAGGCGTTGAAGCATTAGAACAAAACGGCTTATATTCTGCTTGCGAAGATGCGGTTAAAAAAGCGTTTGAGAGAAATAAAGAATTAGGTAAATAAAAAGCACCGAAAGGTGCTTTTTAAATTTATAGATATTTATTCTAACGAGCAATAAAATTTATAAAACTCGCAAACATATGCGCAGGCGGTATAGTTTAATCGTTGTTTAAAAGTTGCATCATCGCTTGCAGGCATCTGATTTAAAAGGGTCTGGCTTAAAACAAGCATATCTGAAATTGCAAGCACTTTTGTGTTGGAAGAATTCAATTCTTTTAAATTTTGTTGCCCATCACTAATGCTGTTTTTTAATTTTTGCAAGTTTTTCATTGCCTCAAGATTTGAAATCTCACCGTTATTAATCTGATTACAAGTATTTTCTAAAGTAAGGGCAACATCGTTTAAAACAGAAAAACATGAATACACCGTTTTTAACTGCGTGTCCTTGCCTGTAACTTTGATAACCGTTTCTTCTAAATTTAAAGTGATGACCAAAGGTGAAAACTCTCCTGAAAGTTCCTGCCCTTTGGCTTCCGCTTTTGTCTTATCTTTGTATACAGAGTGGATTATGTAATAAGAATTATCCTGCTGAAAAACATAGCCGCCGCCACCTTTTTCACAAACAAAAGTTTTTAAAGTTTCCGCTTCTGCCTCGGTTGGCATTTCTCCTGCGCAAAGCAAATATAATGTTAATTTCTCCGTTTTTAAGGTGTTGGTTACAACTTTTTCATTTCTCGTTTCTGTAAGATTTATAACAGGCTGAATTATTTTTGTTGCAATAAAATTTCCTATTGAATTTATACTGAACACAACAATCGCAAATATTGCTATTATTGCTATGGCAAAAAAATTTTTTTTTAATTCTTTTTGTTTTGTCCTTCTTGAAACACCCATAAATTTCACCTCGTAACAATATATGCGCAAGTTTAACAGGATATACATACTTTTTATTTGTATTTAGTTGCACGAATAGGTTTTTTGTGGTAAAATAGCACTACAAAATCAGGTGCTATACATTTTTTTAGAATTGTTGAAATACCGTTATTAAAGAGGTTATGATTTTGAAAAGAGAAGATATCAGAAATATTGCTATAATTGCTCACGTTGACCATGGCAAAACTACTTTGGTTGATGAAATGCTTAAGCAAAGCGGTTTGTTCAGGGAAAACCAACAACTGCAGGACAGAATGATGGATTCAGGTGATATTGAAAGGGAAAGGGGTATAACCATTCTTTCCAAAAACACCTCAATCAGATATAAGGATACAAAGATAAACGTTGTGGATACCCCCGGCCACGCAGATTTCGGCGGTGAGGTTGAACGTGTTTTAAAAATGACAAGCGGTGTTGTGCTTCTTGTTGATGCTTTTGAAGGCCCCATGCCTCAAACACGCTTCGTTTTATCAAAGGCGCTTGCCCTTGGATTAAAGGTTATCGTTGTTATTAATAAGATGGATAGGCCCGATGCCCGTCCTGATGGCGTAGCAGACGAAGTTTTTGATTTGTTTATTGAACTTGGCGCTGATGATTCACAACTTGATTGTCCCTTTATTTATGCTTCAGGAAGAAGCGGTACCGCAAGCCTTGATCCAAACGATTTAGGCAGTGATATGACGCCCCTTTTTGATGCTATCTTAAAATATATTCCTGCACCCGATGGGGATAAGGACGCGCCTTGCCAGATGCTTGTTTCTACCATTGACTATAATGAATACGTTGGCAGAATCGGCATCGGTAAAATTGAAAGAGGAACGCTTAAAGCAGGGGATATGGTTTCACTTTGTACTTACGGTGAAGATTCACCAAGGGCAAACGTGCGCGTAACAAGTCTTTCTGTTTTTGAAGGTCTAAAAAGGGTAAGCGTTGAAGAAGCAAATTTAGGCGAAATCGTTGCAGTTTCAGGCGTTACTGAAATTAACATCGGTGATACACTTTGTAAGCCCGATTGCATCGAGCCTCTTCCTTTTGTTAAGATTACAGAGCCTACCGTTAGCATGACTTTTTCTGTTAACGATTCGCCTTTTGCAGGTAAGGAAGGCAAATATTTAACAAGCCGTCATCTTCGCGCCCGTCTTTACAGGGAGATTGAAACAGATGTTTCTTTAAGGGTTGAAGATACGGATTCTGCCGATAGCTTTAAGGTTTCAGGCAGAGGCGAATTGCACCTTTCAATTTTAATTGAAAATATGCGCCGTCAGGGTTATGAATTACAGGTTTCAAAGCCTGAGGTTTTATATAAGGAAATTGACGGTAAACGCTGTGAACCTATGGAAAGGGTTATTGTTGATGTTCCTGATCAGTATTCAGGCACAGTAATTCAGCATATGGGTACTAATCATGGTGAGATGGTGAATATGCTTTCATTAAGCGATACAATGCGCAGAATGGAGTTTATCGTTCCTGCAAGGGGGCTTTTCGGATACCGTTCAACTTTCTTAACCGATACTCACGGTGAAGGTGTTATGAACTCTGTTTTTGAAGGCTATGCTCCATATAAAGGGGAAATGCCCGGCAGAAAGAACGGTTCGTTAATTGCTTTTGAAACAGGCGAAACCATCACTTACGGCTTGTTTAACGCACAGGAAAGGGGCACACTTTTCCTTGGCGCAGGCGAACAGGTATATTCCGGTATGATAGTTGGTGAAAGTTCAAGGCCTGAAGATATTGAAGTTAATGTTTGCAAGCGTAAGAATATGACCAACTCCCGTTCTGCAGGCTCTGATGATGCGCTTCATCTTGTTCCGCCAAAAAGAATGAGCTTAGAGCAGGCGTTAGAATATTTAGGCGAAGATGAACTTGCTGAAATTACACCTAACAACATAAGAATACGTAAGAAAATTCTTGATCCTACATTAAGATACAGGGCAGCAAAAATAAATAATAGAAAATAAAGGATTGTGTGTTTAATTGAAAAACGAAAAACGTTTCTGGGTAACTGTTGCTATTGTGTTTGTTGCAATTTTAGTGTGGCATTTTACAAGCGCAATAGTGCCTGCACTAGCAAAAGGCGTTAAAGCATTAACACCGTTTTTGCTGGCATTTATAACTGCATATCTTTTAAGGCATCCTTGCATCTGGGTTGAAAAACTGTTAAGCTTTACAACAAAAAAGAAGATTCACAAGTGGCAACATACTGTAGCAACTGTTGTGGTTCTTGGTTTGTTTTTAGGCTTGTTAGGCTTAGGTATTGCATTTTTGGTGCCAAATATCATAAACAATATAAATGATATTATGTCAAACCTGCCTTCGTTTATAGGAATGGTTATTGAGTTTGCAAGAAATACCGTAACAGATCTTTCTGAAAAGTTAGATGAGGAAACAGGCTTAAGGTTAATGCAGGCAATTTCAAATATTGGTGCAGAAGCATTGGCTTTTGTTTCAAAAGGTGCGGGTAATGTGGTTGCAACATTAACCGATGTAGCAACTAAAACGGCAAGTTTCCTGTTTGATTTTGTGCTTTATATTGTTGCAAGCTTTATGCTTCTTCATGGGTATGAAAATACCAAAAGGGCGATCAAACGCTTTATGTGCCTGTTTATTAAAGAAACATCAAAATATAATCAGGCTTGCGCCATATTGCACGAAAGCGATATTATTGTAGAAAAATATATAGTTGTAAGGCTTATAACAAGCCTTGGAATAGGCGTTGTAAGTTATGTTGGTTTTTTAATACTTAAATTACCTTATTCGCTTATACTTGCCCTTTTAATAGCGTTAACAAACCTTATTCCTTATGTTGGCCCCTTTATCGGCGGTGCGCCGGTAGTGGTGGTTGCACTTGCAACAGGCGGATGGTCATGCGCTATCTGGGCGTGCATTTTTATGCTTGTTATCCAACAAATTGAAGGAAACATACTTACCCCGTTACTTACCAGTGATGCTTTAGATATAAGTCCCATCTCAGTACTTTTAGGTGTTGCTGTGTTTGGCGCAATGATGGGAATTCCCGGCATGCTTTTAGGCGCACCCATCGTTGCAATTATTTCAGGCATTGTTAACCGTGCCATTACTTTGGCACAACAGCAGGCAGAAGAAGGAGAAAAAAGTGAGAATTAGTAAAAAATGTCAGGCAGTTCAAGGATCGATAACTCTTGCTATTGATGCAAAAGCAAAACAATTAAAGGCAGAAGGAAAAGATGTAGTTTCCTTTGGCGCAGGCGAACCTGATTTTCAGACGCCTCAGTATATCGTTGACGGCGCAATTAAAGCCTTAAATGAGGGTAAAACAAAATATACCGCCGCTGCAGGTACCCCCGAATTAAGAAAAGCAATTTGTGAATACACAAAAAGAAATATCGGAACTGAATACGAGTTTACACAGGTTGTTGTTTCAAACGGTGCAAAACAGGCTATTTTAAACGCTTTACAGGCGATTCTTAATCCGGGAGATGAAGTTATAATCTTTTCACCTTACTGGGTAAGTTATCCTGAAATGGTTAAAATGGCAGATGGTGTTCCTATTTTTGTTGAAACCATTGAAAAAGACAGCTTCAGAATTGATTTTGATGCGCTTAATAAAGCAATAAACGAAAAGACTGTTGCAATAATTTTAAACACACCATCAAACCCCACAGGCGCAGTTGTTCCTGAATGTGATGTACGAAAGATAGCCCAAATAGCAAAAGAACACGATCTTATGATTATTTCTGATGAAATTTACGATGCGCTTTTATATGATGGCGAAAAACATTTTTCAATCACACAGATTGATGAAGATACAAAAGAAAGAACTATTTTAATAAACGGTATGTCAAAGGCATTTGCTATGACAGGCTGGCGAATCGGCTATTCAATCAGTAATAAAGAAATAGCAAAAATGATAGCAAACTATCAAAGCCATGCAACAAGCAATCCTAATACCATTGCACAGCATGCAACACTTTGCGCTATTACAAACGAAAACACCGATTTTGAAAAAATGTTCAATGAGTTTGACAGGCGCCGTAAATATATGGTGGAAACTATAAACAATATAAAAGGTTTAAGCGTACATATGCCAAAAGGCGCGTTTTATGCAATGGTTTCCATTGAAGGAACTATAGGCAAAAAATATAATGGCAAAGTAATAAACGGCTCAATGGATTTTGCTGAAAATCTGCTTGAAGCAACGCTCACCGCGGTTGTTCCCGGTGTGGCGTTTGGCGCAGATAAGCATATACGACTTTCTTATGCAACAAGCATGGAAAACATTGAAAAAGGCCTTAGCCGTATTAAAGATTTTGCAGAAGGACTTGAATAATGCTTAAAATTGATAAAAATAACAGATTGTCTGAAAACGAATATAAATATCAGATACAGGATGTTACAGAGCCTGAACTGTTCAGGACATTTTATGAATACACATCTATTCCAAAGGTTGCATTCAATGAACGCCATGTTCCGATGATTACGCCTGAAAATATATGGATAACTGATACTACTTTCCGTGATGGACAGCAGTCAACTTCACCTTTTACTGTTGAGCAGATTGTAGAAATTTATAAACTGCTTTCCCGCTTATCCGGACCAAACGGAATTATTAAGCAAAGCGAATTTTTCCTTTATAGCGAAAAGGACAGGCGTGCAGTTGAAAAATGTATGGAATTAGGCTTACAGTTTCCTGAAGTTACAAGCTGGATCCGTGCAAACCCCAAAGATTTTGAACTTGTTAAGCAAATGGGTGTTAAGGAAACAGGTATCTTAGTAAGCTGTTCCGACTATCATATTTTCAAAAAAATGAATCTTACCCGCAAAGGTGCAATGGAAAAATATCTTTCTATTATTAAGGCGGCGCTTGAACAGAATATTGTTCCCCGTTGTCATTTTGAAGATATTACCCGTGCAGATTTTTATGGATTTGTTGTTCCGTTTGCATCAGAACTTATGAAACTTTCAAAGGAAACAGGAATTCCTATAAAGATTCGTGCTTGCGATACTATGGGATTTGGTGTTTCATATCCCGGTGCTTCATTACCACGAAGCGTTCCCGGTATTATCTACGGTCTTAACCACTTTGCTGATGTTCCAAGCGAACAAATTGAATGGCATGGGCACAATGATTTTTATAAAGTGGTTACAAATGCGGCAACTGCATGGCTTTATGGCTGTTCAGGTGTAAACTGCTCGCTTATGGGTATTGGCGAAAGAACAGGAAACTGTCCTTTGGAAGCAATGGCTATTGAATATGCGTCCCTTCGCGGTACAACTGATGGCATGGATCTTTCTGCCATAACAGAAATTGCAGAATATTTTGAAAATGTTATTGGATATGATATTCCTGCAAACACACCTTTTGTTGGCAGAAACTTTAACGTAACAAGGGCAGGTATCCATGCTGATGGTATGCTTAAAGATGAGGAGATTTATAATATATTTGATACAAAGGCAATCCTTAACAGACCAGCTTCAGTTATAGTTGATGCTACAAGCGGTACCGCAGGAATTGCATTTTGGATAAATGGTTTCTATCATCTTAAGGGAGACAATGTTATCGATAAACGCCACCCTGCCGTATTAAAACTTAAGGAACTTGTTGATCAGGAATATGCTAACGGAAGAAATACTGCTATGGGTGCATTTGAACTTGATACAATGCTTAAACAGATTGATCCTGAGTTATATATTTCCTTACAACACCGTCATATTTAAAAATAACTTAAAAAAACTTATATTTTCTTTAAAAAAGGTATGGAAAAATATTCAAAAATAGTTTATAATATAAGTACCAAATATTAAGGAGGATTTTTACTATGATTAAAATTATTTATGGCAAAAAAGGTGCAGGAAAAACCAAGAAGATTATTGAAAGCGCAAATATTGCTTCCGATACCTTAAAAGGCAACGTTGCATTCCTTTTTAACAGCAAACGCTATATACATGATCTTAAACATCAGGTTCGTTTTATTAATACTGATGAATATGGAATTAAAGGCGCTTATCTTTTCCTTGGATTTGTTTCAGGCCTTGTAGCTTCAAACTTTGATCTTGAAAGAATTTATGTTGACGGTTTCTTAAAACATATGGACCGTCCTATTGAAGAACTTGAAGATCTTTTCATTAAACTTGATAATTTCTGCGCACAAAACAGAATAGAGCTTATACTTTCTGTAAGCGCTGATAAGGAAGAAATTCCGTTATTTATGCAGAAGTATCTGGTAGACTAAAAAGAGGATTTTTAATATGTTATACACTTCCACAAGGGATTCTTCACTGAAATACTCTGCTGCAAAATGTTTTGTGCAAGGGCTTTCAGTTGAAGGCGGGCTGTTCGTCCCCGAAAGCTTTCCTGAAATTTGCTTAGACGAAATAGCCGCTATGTCGGAAATGTCTTATTCCGAGAGAGCATTTAAGGTGCTCTCTCGTTATTTGACGGATTTTTCACAAAGCGAACTTTTAGATTGCATTAACAGTGCATACAATACAAAGTTTGATGAAATGGGCGTTGCACCACTTCATTATGTTGATGATTCAACGGCTGTAATGGAACTTTATCATGGGCCAACTCTTGCTTTTAAGGATGTTGCGCTTCAGATATTGCCTCATTTTTTAAAACATGCCAAAGTGAAGGAAAACGAGAACGCTCTTATTTTGATTCTTGTTGCAACAAGCGGGGATACAGGAAAAGCTGCGTTAGAAGGTTTCAGCGATGTTGAAGGTATGGGAATCAGCGTATTTTTCCCAAATGAAGGCGTTTCAAAAATGCAACAGGCACAAATGTGCACGCAGGAAGGCAATAATGTTTTTGTTTGCGCAGTAAATGGAAATTTTGACGATGCACAAACAGGCGTTAAAAAGATTTTTGCAGATACTTCAATTAAAGAAGATTTATTAAAACAAAACATTAAACTTTCTTCTGCAAACTCAATAAACTGGGGCAGGCTTGTGCCACAGGTGGTTTATTACTTCAGCGCTTATGCTGATATGATTAAAGATAAAAAAATTAAAGTGGGAGATAAAGTTAACTTTGTTGTTCCCACAGGTAATTTTGGCGATATCTTAGCAGGATACTATGCAATGAAAATGGGTCTTCCTGTTAATAAACTTATTTGCGCATCTAACAAAAACAAAGTTTTAACCGAGTTTTTTGAAACAGGCATTTATAATGCTAACCGTGAATTCTTTAAAACACAGTCGCCTTCAATGGATATATTAATTTCATCAAACCTTGAAAGGCTTTTATATGATCTTTCAGGCAAAGATGATACTTTTGTTGCTTCGTTAATGGGGCAGTTAAAGGAAAACGGTGAATATAAGATCACCGATGAAATGTTCAAGGAATTAACAAGCGTTTTTGCAGCAGGCTATGCTGATGAAGAAAAAACTGCTTCTGCTATAAAGAAAATGTGGCAGGAAAACAGCTATTGCATTGATACTCATACTGCAGTAGGTGTTGCGGTTTATGAGGATTATAAAAAAGGAACAAACGATAATACTCCTACAGTGTTGCTTTCAACTGCAAGCCCTTATAAATTCCCTCACGCTGTGCTTGAGGCAATCTTTAACAAAGCGCCTGTTGACGAGTTTGACGCGGCAGACGAAATTAAAAAAATGGGCGTTAAACAGCCAAAGCAAATTGCCGAACTTAAAACAAAGCCTGTTTTACATAAAGCGGTTTGCAACAAAGAAGATATGCCCAAAACAATTCTTAATGCGGTGAAATAAAATGGAAGATAAAAAAACGATATTTTCAGGAATTCAGCCTTCAGGTTGCGTAACTATCGGCAACTATCTGGGTGCGTTAAGATCATGGAAAGAACTTCAAAATGATTATAACTGCTATTTTTGCGTAGTGGATCTTCACGCAATAACGGTAAAGCAGACGCCACAGGAATTAAGAAAGCGTTGTGTTGAGCTTTATGCCCAGTATATAGCTTGCGGTCTTGACCCTGAAAAGAATGTAATGTTCTTTCAGTCTCACGTGCCTGCGCACAGTGAACTTTCGTGGCTTTTAACCTGCAACACCTATATGGGTGAAATGAGCCGTATGACTCAGTTTAAGGAAAAAAGTAAAAAAGCAGGTGCAAATGTGGGTTTAGGTCTTCTAAGTTATCCTGTTTTAATGGCGGCGGATATTTTGCTTTATAACACAGATCTTGTTCCCGTTGGCGCTGACCAGAAACAGCATCTTGAACTTGCCCGTGATCTTGCTATCCGCTTTAATAATGCATACAGCCCCACCTTTACTGTGCCTGAACCTTATATTCAGAAAAACGGCGCGCGAATTATGAGCTTGCAGGATCCTTTAAGTAAAATGAGCAAAAGCAGTGAAAACGTAAACGCTTTTGTTTCTATCTTAAATGAGCCTGATGTTGTAATGAAAAAATTTGCCCGTGCAGTTACTGATTCTGATAATCAAATCAGGCACGATATAGTAAATAAGCCCGGAATTACAAATCTTATTGAGATTTATTCTGCCTGCACAGGCAAAAACATTGAACAAATTGAAAAGGACTTTGAATTTAAAGGCTACGGCGATTTCAAAAAGGCTGTTGGCGAAGCTGTTGTTGAAACTATCAAACCTATTCAGGATAATTTCAAACACATCATGCAGGATAAGGCATATATGGAAAAATGCTTTACAATAGGTGCCGAAAAGGCAAGTTATACAGCCAATAAAACTCTGGCAAAAGTTCAAAGAAAAATGGGCCTTGCATCAAAAAAATTATAATTTTTGAAATGCCGATTTTGCATCGGCATTTTTTGTTTTGTTATGTGAAAATTTTGTAAAAAATACTTGAATTTGACGGTGTTTTGTGGTACTATATTTATATATGTTAAGTAGAGGTTTTATATGCAGTTATTAAAGGATAAAATACTTAATGAAGGCAAGGTTCTTCCTGGCAATATTCTTAAAGTTGATGGATTTTTGAATCAGCAGTTAGATATTAGGCTTTTAAACGAAATAGGCAAGGAATTTGCGTTTCTTTTTAAAGATTTGGGCGTAAACAAGATTTTAACTGTTGAATCTTCAGGTATTGCGCTAGCATGTGTTGCTTCGCAAAATATGGGTAATGTTCCTGTAGTGTTTGGCAAAAAACACAAAACACTTAAACGCGGTGAAGATTTTTATGCTGCTAAAATTTTTTCCTTTACTCATAACAGGGAATACGAGGTTACTATAAATAAAGAATTTATTTCTAAAGATGATGTTATCTTAATTGTTGATGACTTTTTGGCAAACGGCGAAGCAGTCAATGGGCTTATGGATATAATTAAGCAAGCGGACGCAAAACTTGTGGGAGTAGGCATCGCAGTTGAAAAAGGTTTTCAGGGCGGCGGCGATAAGTTAAGAGAACAGGGATTAAGGGTTGAATCTCTTGCTATCGTTGAAAATATGGATAACGGTAAAATTACTTTCAGGTAATAACAGTTTTAAACTGTTGAATATTACAAAAATAAAAAAGGAGAAAAGTATTATGAAAAATCTCAAAAGAATTCTCGCAATCGTTCTTGCAGTAATCATGATGGCAGCAGTATTTACTGCTTGCGGCGAAGAAGAAAAAGAAACCCTTAAAGTTGGTTTTATCTTCCTTCACGATGAACAGTCAACTTATGACAAGAACTTCATGGATGCAGCCAAGAAGGCTTGTGAGGAAATGGGCGTTGAATACGCACAGAAGACACAGATTCCCGAATCCAAAAAGTGCTATGATGCTGCAGTTGAACTTATAGAAGTTGAAGGCTGCGACATTATCTTCGCAGACAGCTTTGGACACGAATCATTCCTTATTGAAGCAGCTCAGAAGTATACTGATGTTCAGTTCTGCCATGCAACTGGTACTCAGGCACACACTGCAGATCTTGCAAACTTCCACAATGCATTTGCTTCAATTTATGAAGGCCGTTACCTTGCAGGTGTTGCAGCAGGCTTAAAGCTTAACGAAATGATCGCTAACAATAAGATCACTGCTGATAAGGCAAAGATGGGCTATGTTGGCGCATTTACATTTGCTGAAGTTATTTCAGGCTACACATCATTCTATCTTGGCGCAAAGTCAGTTTGCCCAACAGTTACAATGGACGTTAAGTTCACAGGCTCCTGGTATGATGAAACAAAGGAAAAAGAAGCTGCAAACGCTCTTATCAACAACGGTTGTGTTCTTATTTCACAGCACGCTGACTCAATGGGTGCTCCCACAGCTTGCGAAGAAAAGAACGTTCCTAACGTTTCCTACAACGGTTCAACAGTTGCTGCTTGCCCCAACACATTCATCGTTTCTTCAAGAATTGACTGGACACCTTACTTCAAACACATGATTAAGTGCGTTCAGGATGGCGTTCAGATTGAAGCTGACTGGACAGGTACTATTCAGACAGGTTCAGTAGTTCTTACTGACATCAATACTAAAGCTGCAGCTGCAGGCACAGCAGAAAAACTTGCTGATGTTAAGGCTAAGCTTCTTGATGGCACAATCAATGTTTTTGATACTGCTAACTTCACAGTTAAGAATGAAAAACTTACAAGCTACAAGGCTGATGTTGATACTGATGACGCTTTCACTCCTGATACAGAAGTTATTGAAAACGGCGTTTTCTATGAATCCAAGCATCGTAGCGCACCTTATTTCAACGTTGAAATTGATGGTATCAATCTTCTTGACAGAAACTACGGCGAATAATAAATACTTTTTAAATCTGAGACGAGGGTATCCCCTCGCCTCAGATTAATTTTGAAGAAATTGTCAATTTAATTGGCGGTTCCTTCAAAGTTAAATTAGACGGAGGTTTGACGTGAATAAACAACCTGCTATTGAATTTAAAAATATAACAAAAAGGTTTGGCAAGGTAGTTGCCAACAAAAACGTTAATCTTACTGCGTACCGTGGTGAGATTCTTTCTGTTTTAGGTGAAAACGGAAGCGGCAAAACCACTTTAATGAATATGATTTCCGGCATCTATTTTCCTGATGAAGGACAGATTTTCATTGATGGAAAAGAAGTGGTTATTGCTTCACCTAAGGATGCCTTTGATTATAAAATCGGTATGATACATCAACATTTTAAACTTGTTGACGTGTTTTCTGCTGCGGAAAATATCGTTCTCGGAATTGAAGATGGTAAATATAACCTTAAAAATTCCACAGAAGAAATTAAAAAAATAACATCTCAGTATGGATTTGAGCTTGTTCCTGATAAAAAGATATACACTATGTCCGTTTCTGAAAAGCAGACTGTTGAAATTATAAAAGTGCTTTATCGCGGTGCAGACATTCTTATTCTTGATGAACCTACCGCAGTTTTAACCCCGCAAGAAACGGAAAAACTCTTTAATGTTTTACGCCGTATGCGTGATAATGGAAAATGTATTATTATTATCACTCATAAATTGCACGAAGTTCTTTCACTTTCTGATAGAGTTGCAGTTTTACGAAAAGGCGAATATGTTGGTACGGTAAACACGAAGGAAACAAACGAAAGTCAGCTTACCGAAATGATGGTTGGTAAAAAAATCAGCCTTAACATCCAAAGAAGTGAGCCTAAAAACACAGTTGAACGTCTTAAAATAAACAATCTTATTTGTAAAAACCGTGAAGGCGCAAACGTACTTGAAAACGTTTCCTTTACTGCAAAATCAGGTGAAATTTTAGGTATTGCAGGTATTGCAGGCTCAGGTCAGAGAGAGCTTTTAGAAGCTATTGCAGGCTTACAGCATCTTGCTTCGGGCGAAATAACCTATATTGATCCTAAAACAAACGAAGAAGAAAATTTAAGGGATAAAACACCTTTACAGATCAGGGAAATGGGAGTTCGTCTTTCCTTTGTCCCAGAAGATAGACTTGGTATGGGTCTTGTTGGTAATATGGATATCGTTGATAATATGATGCTTCGCAGTTACCGCAAGGGCAAATCAATGTTTTTAGAAAGAAAACAGCCTAAAAACCTTGCCGAAGATATTATTTCAAGGTTAGAGGTTGTTACACCCAGTGCCAACACACCTGTACGTAGGCTTTCAGGCGGTAACGTTCAAAAGGTTCTTGTTGGCAGGGAAATCGCCGCAGCGCCTACCGTTTTAATGGCGGCTTATCCCGTTCGCGGTCTTGATATTAACTCATCGTACACCATTTATAATCTTTTGAATGAGCAAAAGGAAAATGGTGTTGCAGTTATCTTTGTTGGCGAAGACCTTGACGTTTTACTTGAACTTTGCGATCGCATTCTCGTTATTGGCTCAGGCAGAGTTACAGGCATCGTTGATGCGCGAAATACCACAAAAGAAGAGGTTGGTCTTTTGATGACCAAATCCCAAGAAGAAGGAAAGGAGAATAATAATGGCTAAAAATATTAAGACACATAGTGAGCCTCTTTTCCGTATTGTTAAACGGGATGAATTATCTCCTTTAAAAGCGTGGCTTATCCGTATTGCCACAATAGTAATTGCCTTTTTATTAGTTGGAATTCTTTCAATGATTGTTTCCAAAAAAGACTTTGGACAAACTTACCAGATAATGTTCAGAGGCGTGTTCGGCAGGGTTTTTGAAGGAAAACCTGCTATGCTTTGGAAGTATTTGCAAGAAATCGCAATTCTTTTAAGTCTTGCATTAGCCCTTACCCCTGCTTTTAAAATGAAGTTCTGGAACTGCGGTGCAGAAGGACAGGCGCTGATTGGCGGCCTTGCATCAATCTATTGTATGATTGAGTTTGGCGATAAGCTTCCTTACGGCGTTTTGATTTTAGTTATTGCAGTAACAAGTATTTTGGCAGGTGCAATATGGGGTATTATTCCCGCTATATTTAAAGCGATATTTAACACCAACGAAACGCTGTTTACTTTAATGATGAACTATATCGCAACGCAGATAATTGCCTATTACGTTTATGTTGAAGGTGGCGGCTCAAACGTTATTAACCCTGTAAAAGCAGGTAACTTCCCTTCGGTAGCAGGTAACGATTATTTTGTGAACATCATAATTGTTGCAGTAATTACGGTGCTGATGTATATTTATCTTAAATACAGTAAGCAGGGCTATGAAATTTCTGTTGTTGGTGAAAGCCAAAATACTGCCAGATACGTTGGTATAAACGTTAAAAAGGTTATCATTCGCACAATGATAATTTCAGGCGCTCTTTGTGGCGTTACAGGTATGCTTCTTGTTGCCGGTACTGACCATAGCATAAACACCAATCTTGTTGGCGGACAAGGCTTTACCGCAATTTTAATGTCCTGGCTTGGACAGTTTAACCCGTTCATTATGGCTATAATGACTGCCTTGGTAGTATTTTTAAGAATAGGCGTTGCAAAGGTTGCAGATACCGCTTATCTTAACTCATCATTTTCAGAAATTATGGTTGGATTAGTAATTCTTATGCTTGTTGGCTGTGAATTTTTTATTCAGTATTCAATTAAATTTCGCAAAAACAAAAAGGAGGATAAAGCATGATAGTTCAGTTTATATGCCGTGCAATCCTTCTTGGAACACCGCTTCTTTACGGCTCAACAGGTGAAATTGTTACCGAAAAATCAGGGCATCTTAACCTTGGTATTCCCGGCATTATGTATGTTGGCGCAATAAGTGGCGTTGTAGGTTCATTCCTTTACGAAAACGCATGTGGTAACGATATTGCAAATATGTCAGCTATTTTAGCAATATTGATTCCGCTTTTGTGCACAATTATTGGTGCAAGTTTAATGGGGCTTATCTACAGTTTCTTAACTGTGACCCTTCACGCAAATCAGAATGTTACAGGTCTTGCGCTTACAACATTTGGCGTTGGATTAGGAAACTTTCTTGGCGCATCGCTTATTAATATCACAAAAAGCGAATTACCTTCCATCGCATTAACCAAAACAAGTTCGTTTTTTGCAACAAAACTTCCGTTTGCAGATAAACTTGGCTGGGTAGGCGAATTGTTGTTCTCACATGATTTCTTAACTTATTTTGCGATAATTATTGCCATTATAGTTGCTTTTGTACTTAACAAAACGCGTGTTGGCCTTAATCTTCGTGCAGTAGGTGAAAACCCTGCAACCGCAGATGCTGCGGGTATAAATGTTACAAAATACAGATATGTTTCCACATGTATCGGCAGCGCTATTGCAGGTCTTGGTGGACTTCAGTATGTTTTTGCTTATGCAAGCGGAGTATGGTCAAATAACGCATTTGGTGACCGCGGTTGGATGGCTATTGCCCTTGTTATTTTTGCATTGTGGAAACCATCAATGGCAATTATAGGTTCGTTCTTGTTTGGCGCACTTTGTAATGCAAACAACTATATACAAGGTCTTGGTACAGAAACACAGGAACTTTTTAAAATGCTTCCTTATGTTGTAACGATAATTGTGCTTGTAATTACAAGTATGCGTAAAAAAAGAGAGCATCAGCCGCCCGCAAGCCTTGGCATCAACTATTTCCGCGAAGAAAGATAACAAAAAAAGCGGCAAAAATTGCATTAGAAACAGGCAAAATATAAGTTTTGTTTGACAAAGGATATTAAATATTATAAAATAGAATTAACCTAAAATTTTCAAATATTTGGAAATAACGGGACAAAATTTATTAATTTTTTGTAGGAGGATTTTTTTAAATGGCAAAGAGTAAGTTTGAAAGAACTAAACCCCATGTAAACATCGGAACCATCGGTCACGTTGACCACGGTAAAACAACCCTTACAGCAGCAATCACAACCTGCCTTTCCAAAGTAGGTGGCGCAGAAGCAATGGCATATGACGCTATTGATAAAGCACCTGAAGAAAAGGAAAGAGGAATCACAATCAACACATCACACGTTGAGTATGAAACCGAATCAAGACACTATGCACACGTTGACTGCCCCGGCCACGCTGACTATGTTAAAAACATGATCACAGGTGCAGCACAGATGGACGGTGCAATCCTTGTAGTAGCATCATCAGACGGCCCCATGCCTCAGACAAGAGAACACATTCTTCTTGCTCGACAGGTAGGCGTTCCCTACATCGTAGTATTTATGAACAAGACAGACCTTGTTGACGACGAAGAACTTCTTGAACTCGTTGAAATGGATATCCGTGAAATGCTTTCAGAATATGAATTCCCCGGAGATGACATTCCGATCATCAAAGGTTCAGCATTCCAGGCTCTTGAAGCAGCACAGAAGGGCGAAGATGTTAAGGCAAATGATTGGTGCAAAGCAATCTTTGAACTTATGGATGCAGTAGATAGCTACATTCCTACACCTGAAAGAGCAACAGACAAACCCTTCCTTATGCCTGTTGAAGACGTTTTCTCAATCACCGGTCGTGGTACAGTTGCTACCGGTAGAGTAGAAAGAGGAACAATTAAAGTTCAGGATACAGTAGAAATCGTTGGTCTTACCGAAGAAAAGAGAAGCACAGTAGTAACAGGTGTTGAAATGTTCAGAAAGCTTCTTGATGAAGCACAGGCTGGTGATAACATCGGTGTACTTCTTCGTGGTATCCAGAGAGACGAAATCGAAAGAGGTCAGGTTCTTTGCAAACCCGGCACAATCAACCCCCATACAGAATTCAAGGGCGAAGTATACGTTCTTAAGAAGGAAGAAGGCGGACGTCATACTCCTTTCCTTAACGGCTACAGACCACAGTTCTATTTCAGAACAACAGACGTTACAGGCGTAGTAAGCCTTCCTGAAGGCGTAGAAATGGTAATGCCTGGCGATAACATCACAATGAGCATCGCATTAATTACTGAAATTGCTATTGAAGAAGGTCTCCACTTCGCTATCCGTGAAGGCGGCAGAACAGTAGGCGCAGGTATCGTAAGCTCAATCATTAAGTAATTAAAAATTACAGATTAAAAGCACCGCAAACGCGGTGCTTTTTTTATATATAGTGTTTTTATGAAAAATATTGTGGAAAAATATATCAATATATGGTACAATAATATTATATGATAGGAGGCAGTTATATGAAAAAGTTTTTAGCATTACTTTTAGCCTTCTTGCTTATTTTCTGTTGCGCCTGTACCCCACAAGAAGAATCCCCAAACGTTGAAGGCGTTTTACAGGTTTATTTTATTGATGTTGGGCAAGCGGACTGTGCTTTGATAATTCAGGGCGAACACGCTATGCTTGTTGATGGCGGAAATGTTGCTGACGGCCCTGATGTTATTTCCTTTATAAAAAGCAAAAAGATAAACACTATCGATGTGGTTGTGGCAACTCACGCCCACGAAGACCATATTGGCGGGCTCGGTGCTATTATAGATAATTTTACAGTTAATAAAATATATTCTCCTGTAAAGGATTATGATTCTGTTTGTTTTGAAGAATTTAAAGATGCTTCAGACAGGCAATGCGGTATTTCTATTTGCAAAAAAGGCGAAACCTTTAATTTAGGAAGCGCTTTAATTAATGTTGTGTGGGCAACGGATTCTTCTAAAGAAGATACTAACAACACAAGCATAGTTTTCACATTGAAATTTGGAAAGATTACATATCTTTTTACAGGCGATGCTGAACATGATGTGGAATCGCGTATTGTTGATAGTGGCGCAGATATTAAGGCAGATGTTTTAAAGGTTGGGCACCATGGTTCAAACACATCATCAAGTTATTACTTTTTAAGAACGGTGCTTCCACAGTTTGCTGTGATTTCCTGTGGCAAAGATAACACTTACGGGCACCCGCACAATCAGGTAACAGAAAGGCTTTTGCAAGCAGATGCAACTGTTTTAAGAACAGATAAACTTGGCACGATACTGATTTCTACTGATGGTGAAAATATAACCGTAAAATATGGCGATGTAACACAAACGGTTGAAGGTGAAACAGCAACGCCTGCACTTCAGCCTACAGGGTATATCGGTAACAAAAACTCAAAGAAATTCCATGTAAATGGCTGCAAAAGTTTGCCGAAAGAAGAAAACAGAGTTATTCTTGATTCAAGGGAAGAAGCAATAAATAATGGTTACACTCCTTGCGGAATGTGTAAACCTTAAAAATAAAGGAATGAATATTATGAAAAAAACCACAACCATATGTTTTGCCAATAATAAAGGTGGCTCAGGTAAATCAACAACTTGCTCAAATGTAGGTTATTCTTTGGTGCAAAGTGGAAAAAAAGTGTTGCTTATTGATGGCGATATGCAACTTAATTTAACACTTTCCTTTTTTGATGAAGAAACGGTGCTTGAAATTGCCAAAGGAGATAAAAACTTATATTATGCGGTTAAAGAGCAAAAAGATTTAAGCGATTTTATTTATGAAACTCCTTATAAAAATTTAGATATTATTCCATCATCCACGCTTATGAGCGGTATTGAGTATGAGCTTTTTACCAAATGGCAAAGAGAACTTATCTTGAAAAAAGCGCTTAAAAATATTCAGGAAAGTGGTAAATATGATTATATTTTAATTGATGCACCGCCAACTTTAGGTGGTTGGGCAATGAATCTTCTGTGCGCTTCGGATTACCTTTTGATTCCTGTTGAGGCAAGCCCTTGGGGATTATTCGGCCTTGCAAATATGTTCGAATTTTATTCTGTTGTTACCGATATTGCTCCTGAACTTAAGGTGTTAGGTATCGCAATTACAAAGGTAAACGAAAGAAAGAACTATTTTAAACAAACCCTTGCTTCGTTAAAAGAAATGGATGATTTTTATATATTTGATTCTTATGTGCGCATTGATTCAACGATTGAATGGGCGCAAGATGCAGGAATGCCTGTTGCTGCATTCAAAAAATCAAGCCGTGCCGCACAGGAATATGATGCCTTAGCACAAGAAATACATAAACAAGCAGTAAAAAGGAATAAGGAACATTAATGAAACTTTTATTCAAGCAAAGAATGTTTTCATTTTTAGATAGCTATGATATCTATGATGAAAATGATCAGGTTGTTTTTTCCGTAAAAAGCAAAATTAGTTTTGGAAGACACTTTCAGGTGTTCTATAAAACCGGTGAATTGGTAGGAGAGTTAAAACAGAAAATATTTAAATTTCTGCCCACTTTTGAAATTTATTTAAACGATCAATATGCAGGTTGTATCAGGCGCGAGTTAACATTATTCAAGCCATCTTATAGCGTTGATTATATGGGATGGTCGGTTGAGGGCAATATTTTTGAATGGGATTACACTATAAAAAAATGCGCTAACGAGATTATTGCAACAGTTACAAAGGAACTGTTTAAATTTACAGATACTTATACAATAAATGTTATTGATGAAAAAGACGCAATACCGGCTTTAATGCTTGTTTTAGCTATTGATGCTGAAAAAGACCAAAGAGATGATTAAAAAAAGACTGCTGAAATTCAGCAGTCTTTTAATTTTTTATTTATTAACCAAGTATTGAAAAGTTTACAATTAATGTTGCAAATACAATTGAAACCATGGATAACAGTTTAATCAGAATGTTAATTGCAGGACCTGCAGTATCTTTAAAGGGATCGCCAACTGTATCACCAACAACACCGGCTTTGTGGCTTTCGCTACCCTTTCCACCGTGAACGCCGCCTTCAATATATTTCTTTGCGTTATCCCATGCGCCGCCGGAGTTTGACATAAAGATAGCTAAAAGGAAACCTGTTGCAGTTGCGCCTGCAAGCATACCTACAACGCCTGTAACGCCAAGAGTTAAGCCAACAATAACAGGAACAACTATTGCAACTATGGTAGGAACAACCATTTCTTTCAAACTTGCCTTTGTGCAAAGATCAACGCACTTTGCGTATTCAGGATCGGCTTTTCCGCTCATAAGCCCAACGATTTCTTTAAACTGACGGCGAACTTCTATAACAACGCTTTGTGCTGCCCTACCAACAGATTCCATTGTAAGCGCGGCAAACACAAAGGGAAGACAAGCGCCTATAAACAAACCAACTAAAACTGTGGGATTCATAAGGCTGATGTTTGATATTTTTTCAGCTCCACCGGGAATGCTTTGAATTTTTTCTATATAAGAAGCCATTAAAGCTAGTGCAGTAAGTGCTGCTGAACCAATAGCAAAACCTTTGCCTGTTGCAGCGGTGGTGTTTCCTAATGAATCAAGAGCATCTGTTCTGTTGCGAACATTTTCATCAAGACCTGCCATCTGTGCAATACCGCCTGCGTTATCGGCAACAGGACCGTAAGCGTCAGTTGCAAGGGTAATTCCTAAAGTTGAAAGCATACCAACTGCGGCTAAAGAAATACCATAAAGACCTAAACTTGCGCTTTGTGCACCGCCTGAAATAAAGTATGCAACTAAAATACAAACAGCAACAATTATAATGGGAAGTGCTGTTGAAAGCATACCCAAAGAAAGACCGCTGATAATAACTGTTGCGCTTCCTGTTTCAGAAGAAGCGGCAAGACGCTTTGTGGGGTTAAAGGTTTCTGAAGTATAATATTCAGTTGCTTTACCAATTAACACGCCTGCAACAAGGCCGGCAAGCAAGGCAAAGTAAATCATCCAGTTTGCTTTAGGTAAAATAAAGTAAACAAGAGGGAAAGAAATAATAGCAATTAAGATAGCAGAAAAATTAGTTCCGCGGCTTAATGCCTTTAAAAGTGATTTTTGATCTGCGCCTTCTTTAGTTTTAACAAGGAATGTGCCTAAGATTGAACAAAGGATACCAACGGCTGCTAAAATCATAGGTAATGCCATTGCGTTTATGCTGCCGTTAAATGCGGCAACGCCTAATGCTGAAGCAGAAAGAATTGAACCGACATATGATTCATAAAGATCGGCGCCCATACCGGCAACGTCACCAACATTATCACCAACGTTATCAGCGATAACTGCGGGGTTGCGTGGGTCGTCTTCAGGAATACCTGCTTCAACTTTACCAACAAGGTCAGCGCCCACATCAGCCGCTTTTGTATATATACCGCCACCAACACGGGCAAAAAGTGCCATTGATGATGCGCCCATACCAAAGGTAAGCATAGCGCTTGAAATTTCAGCAGGACCTAAATTAAATATGTATTTTAACAAAAAGAACCATATAGAAATATCAAGTAATCCTAAACCAACAACTGTAAAGCCCATAACAGAACCGGCTGAAAAGGCAACCTTCAAACCTTTGTTAAGGCTTTCTGAAGCGCCTTGTGCAGTGCGCGCATTTGCTAAAGTAGCTATTTTCATGCCAACAAAACCTGAAAGGGCTGAGAAAAAACCGCCTGTAACGAATGCAAATGGTACATAAGGTGTAATAAACTTAAACAATGCCATAACACAAAGCACCACAAACATTACAGCAAAGAAAATGCCAACAACTCTATACTGCCTTTTTAAGTAAGCATTAGCACCTTCGCGGATTGCTTTTGAAATCTTCTGCATTAATTCATTGCCTTGCGAAAACTTCAATATCCTTTTTGAAGTTAAAAGAGCAAAAAGCAGGGCAATTAATGAGCCAACAAATGTAAAGGCTACAAGAAATTTTTCCAAAAAATCACTTCCTTTTTTAGTGGTAACCTTTATTATACTGCTGTTAAAATATAGTGTCAAGTAAAAATAATGTATTATAAAAAATAAAACAGATGTATACACATCTGTTATTTTTTGGGTTTGCCTTGAGAAATTTTAGGAAAATCATTTTCCATATCGCAAGTTGGCTGAATATTATATGTGCCATATCTGTTTACCATAGAGGCTGAGGTACCTTCCTCGGCTTCATTTTTATCAAAAAACTTTTTTAAATCTTTATCTTTCAATAAAATCACCTCAAAAATATTATGTGAAAAATAAAAAATTATATTCTTGAAATCAAAGCCAATGTGATTTTAAATGAATTTTCAGAAGCCATTTTCAAAAATGTGGGATAATCAAGGGTTGAAGAATCATCAGCGCTGTCAGAAATTGCCCTAATAACAATAAAACCAACATTATTTACAAACGCGGTGTGCCCGATAGATGCCCCTTCCATTTCGCAAGCAATAGCATTAAAGTTTTTAACAATAGTTTCTTTTTGCTCTTTTGTTGCGATAAACTGGTCCCCTGATGCAATAACGCCTGTTTTATAGTTAAAATTATTTTCATTTAAAACATCTTCGGCATTTTTAACAAGGTATTCATCTGCATTAAAGTTTATAACATTTATTCCTGAAATAAGCCCTACAGGATCGCCTAAAGGAGATGTATCCATATCGTGCTGAACAACATTTAATGAAAGAGCGATATCACCAACAGTAAGTTCTTCTGTTAAAGTGCCTGCAACACCTGTGTTAATTATATATTCGGGCTTAAACTCCAAAATCATAGTCTGGGCACAGATTGAAGCAAAAACCTTACCGATTCCGCACTTTGCAACAACCACTTCCTTATTATATATAGTGCCCCAACAAAATTCAATACCGCTTATTGTTTTTGATTGCTTATTTTCTATTAAAGATTTGAGGTTGTTAACCTCAATATCCATGGCGCCAATTATGCCTATCATTTGCTTTCTCCTTTGTAGTTAAAATCATTCCAGCTTTCAAGATTTTTCAAGTATGTTTTGCATTCTTTTTTTGCACTTTCAAGGTTAAGTTCAAGATAGTTTCCGCATTCTTTTCTTGAAGCACCGAAGACTTCACCGTTATGGTCAATAATTTTTTTAAGGGTTTCTTTTGTTAAAGCAAGAACTTGTTCATTGGTCATATCCCTTACAATCAGATAAAAACCTGTCCTGCAACCCATTGGTCCAAAATAAATAATGTTTTTGCCAAATGAAGAAAATCGCACAAAAGTAGCAAACATATGCTCAACTGTGTGCATTGTAACATTATCCATATATTCGTTGTTGTTGGGCTTGCGTGTGCGAAGGTCATAGGTGATAATATCACCGTCAATCCTTGAAGCATAAATGCCGGGAACTATGTAATCGTGGTCAACCTGAAAACTTTGTATTTGCTTTTTCATAAAAATTGGTTCCTTAATAAAACATAAATTTTTGTCAAAATTGCTTGCAAAATATGAAATTGATGTTATAATAATGCTAATGAATATAGGGCGGAGGTGAAAATGATGGCCTATAAGATTAATGATGATTGTATCGCTTGCGGTGCTTGCGCAGGAGCATGCCCCGTTGGTGCTATTACTGAAGGTGACGGTAAGTATGTTATTGATGCTGACGCTTGTATCGATTGCGGCGCTTGTGCAGATTCTTGCCCCGTTTCAGCACCTGAACAGGAATAATTTCCTTTTGTACGTTTAGCATTACGTAAAATGCTACGGAGAGAATGTTTTGTTCTCTCTTTTTTTATTTTATCATAAGGTGTGATAACTGTAAAGAACTATCACACCTTTTTAATTTCTTTAATGCACAGAGAAAAATTTATTATAAAAGCCAAAAAATCCTGTATGCAGTTGCCAAGAATAAATCCGTAAATTCCAAAACGCCAAACAAGAATATATGTTAAACCTAATCCAAAACATCCATCAACAATGCTTGTTGCCATTAAAGTTTTTTGCTTGCCAAGTCCATTTAAAAGGGTGCGGGCAATTTGTGAAAGCCCTAAAAAAATAATTGACGGTATAAGCATAACCATAAATCTGCCGGCAATAGCCTGTTTAAAAAATGTTTTTGCAATATATGGCGCAAAAAGTAAAACTAATAAAGAAAACAAAACTGTTATTATAAGAGTGATTAAAAACGAAATGCGCGCTTTATGGATTATAACTTTTTTATTATCAAGATTTTTTGCAATTTCTGGTAAAGTTACAACACAAAGGGCACCAATAACGGTCATTGGTGCAAAAACAATGGGATACGCCATAGAAGTGAGTATACCATATTGGGATAAGGCGGCATCTTTTGTTAAACCGTAAGCCATTAAGCCAAGTGGCAAAATAGTTGTTGTTCCTAAATGCAAAACAGAAGTTCCAAGACGGGCAAACGTAGGCGGTAGGGCATTTTCCAGAAGTTCTGAAGAATAGCCTTTTTTGTTTAAATCAACCCATTTCACGCTTGAAAAAAGCATTAAAAAAGACATAATTCCGCCAAAGCTTATAGCAATATTAGGCAGTGTAGCCTGAACTTGTTCTGTGGTGTTTTTAAACAGCTTTACTAAAATAAAGGCACAAAGAATCTTTAAAAGTTGTTCAATTATTTCAAAAATTGCAGGCAGTGATGACCGCCCTTTTGCGTGCAAAAGTCCTTGAGGTAAAGAGGCAAGCCCGCCTAAAGTAACAGCGGGGATAAGCGCAAGAATAATTATGCCTGCGTTTTCATCGTGTAAAAACATTTTTGCAATAGGTTTGTTGCAAAAAAGCATAAGGACAAATGAGATAAAAATTGGAACAAAAGCAATTTTTACTGCTGAAGCAAGCACAGTTTTTTCCTTGTTATCTTTTAAATATTTTGCACAAAGGCGGCTTGTGGCGTTAGGCAAGCCTGAAGATACAGGCGTAATAAAAACAGAATAAACGCTCATTGATAATTGATGCAAGCCTAAAGCAACAGGGGAAATCTCTTTAGCAAGCCACACCTTGTAAATCATACCAATAATTCGAACAAAGATATTGCTTAACGCCAAAACACTCATATTAAAAAATAATTTCTTTTTCAAAAATATCACCGATAAAGAATATGCTTGTTTTTAGTGTTAAATTACTTAAAAAAGGTATAAAACGGTTGCACAAGGTCATTTATTGTTGTATAATCTATATAATAAAATGTATATTGGAGTTTTGTATGTTAGTTTATAATACCCTTACAAATAAGAAAGAAGAATTAAAAACTGTTAACCCTAATGAAGTACGTATGTATTCCTGCGGTCCAACAGTTTATAACTTTGCCCATATAGGAAATTTAAGAACTTATGTTTTTATGGACCTTTTAAGGCGTACATTAAAGTTAAACGGATATAAACTTTTAGGCGTTATGAACATTACTGATGTTGGCCACCTTACTTCTGATGCTGATGAAGGCGAAGACAAGATGGAAAAGGCTGCAAAACAGCAAAAAAAATCTCCTTTAGAGATTGCAGCGTATTATACTTCCGTTTTTGAAAATGATGTTAAGGCGCTTAACATCTCTTTACCTGAAATAGTACCGAAGGCAACAGATCATATTCAAGAAATGATTGATTTTGTTAAAGGTCTTGAAGAAAAAGGATTTGCTTACGAAACTGATGATGGTATTTATTTTGATATTGTTAAATACGGTCAGTACGGCGTTCTTTCAAAGTTGGATCTTGATGAACAACTTGCAGGCGCTCGTGTTGAAGTAAATGACCAGAAACGCCATCCTGCAGATTTTGCAGTTTGGAAAAAAGCACCTAAAGAACATCTTCAGCAGTGGGAAAGCCCTTGGGGTATGGGATATCCAGGCTGGCATATCGAGTGTTCTGCTATGGGCAGAAAGTATTTAGGCGATACTTTTGATATTCATACAGGCGGTGTTGATCATATTCCCGTTCATCACGAAAATGAAATTGCTCAGTCAAATGCGCTTTTAGGTCATCCTGCAGTAAACTACTGGATGCACGGTGAGTTTATGATGGTTGATAACGGTAAAATGAGCAAGAGCCTTGGCAATACTTATACTGTTGATGATTTAAAGAAAAAGTCAATTATGCCTCTTACATTCAGGTATTTTTGCTTAAACGCCCATTACAGAAATAAAATTAATTTTACCTGGGATGCAATTAAGGCTTCACAAAAAGCATATATTCGCTTATTAGAAGCAGTTAATCAAAACAAGAACGCTGAAAATGATGAAAGCGCAAAAGAACTTTGCGAAAATGCTTATAATCAGTTCCTTGAAGCAGTAAACGATGATCTTAATATTCCAAAGGCATTGGGAATCTTGTGGAATCTTCTTCGTTCAGGCAAATGCGCAAGGGAAATTTTTGATACAGCAGTTAGGATGGATGCAGTTTTTGGTCTTGATTTAGAAAAAGGTTATGTTCCGATGGAAGAAGAAACAGATATTCCCCAAGAACTTTTGGAAAAGTTAGAACAACGCGCACAGGCAAGAAAAGAAAAGAACTGGGCATTATCTGATAAGTTAAGAGATGAAATAAATCAGGCAGGTTACGATATTAAAGATTCGCCTGAAGGTTCAACATTGGTTAAAAGATAATTATTAAAAGCCAAGGAGCAATCCTTGGCTTTTGCAATATTTGTCTAAAAATAATATATATTTGTCTTGAAATAGCTGAAAATTTGTACTATACTTATCTTAATCAAACAAAAGGATAAAAGAAAATGAAGAATGTAGCAATTATTGGTTATGGCGGACAAGGTGCATGGCACGCAGAACAAATATTAAAAAGCGATGTTTGTGTTTTGTCAGGCGTTTATGATATTAAAGAGGAAAGACGCATAATAGCCAAAGAAAAGGGAATAAAAGTTTATTCAGATAACGCTGAGATTTTTAACGATAAAAGCGTTGATATAGTTGTTATAGCAACACCAAATGATAGCCATAAAGATTTGGCTATTGAAGCATTTAAACATAAAAAACATGTTATTTGCGAAAAACCTGTTGAAACAAGCGTAAAAAATCTTAAAAAGATGATAGAAGCTTCAAAAAAACACAACTGTATCTTTACCGTTCATCAGAACAGACGGTGGGATATTGATTTTTTAGCAGTGAAAAGCGTTATTGAGTCCTGTGAAATAGGGGAGCCTATAAATATAGAATCCCGTGTGCACGGTTCAAGAGGAATACCAAGCGACTGGCGTTGCCAAAAAGAATCCGGCGGCGGAATGATGCTTGATTGGGGTGTACATCTTATTGATCAGATGTTACAACTTTTCAAGGAAAAGGTAGTAAGTGTATACTGTAAATTTACTCATATTTTGAATAATGAAGTTGATGATGGTTTTAAACTTGTGCTTGGTTTTGAAGGTGGTAAAACCGCATTAATAGAAGTTGGAACATATAATTTTATCTCTTTGCCAAGATTTTATATACAGTGTAAGCAAGGCACTTTAAAAATAGAAGACTGGCGCCAAAACGCACATATAGCCAAACTTAAGGCATGGCAGGAAAAAGATATTATGCCTGTTGTAAACGCTGCGGGAATTACAAAAACAATGGCACCAAGGGATGAAATCACCTTATCAGAATATGATATTGATAAGCCTACAACCGATGTGCACAATTTTTATCGCAATATTTGTTATGCCATTGATAAAAAAGAAGAGTGTTTAATAAAATTAGAAGAAGTTCAACGGGTTATGGCTGTTATGGAAAAAGCATTTGTTTCTGATAAACGCGGACAGGTAATAAAAACAGAAATTTAAAAAAATCGTTTGACATTACTTTGGTTTGTATGTATAATAATCTGTGCTTAATAAAAAAAGGAAACTGATTTCCTAGAAAATGAGGTGATACTACAATGAAACAGGGTATCCATCCGGATTACAAAAAGGTAACAGTAAAGTGTGCTTGTGGCGAAACTTTCGAAACAGGTTCAGTTAAGGATTCTCTTTCAGTTGAAATTTGCTCAAAGTGCCATCCTTTCTATACAGGCAAGCAGAAACTTGTTGACTCTGCAGGCCGTGTTGACAAGTTTAAGAAGAGATACGGACTTTAATAGTTACAAAACAAAAAACACCGCAAACACGGTGTTTTGTTTTTTTATTTAGTTAATTTAAAAAGTTCTTCAGCTGCCAAACGCGTTTTTGCAACAACGCCTTCTTTTTCAGGGAAGCAATAATACAGGCGGTTTTTATCACCGATGCAGATAACGTCACCGATTTCATACCAGAAATAATCTGAATATAATCCGTAAGAAGCCTGTGGTGGCTGTGAGTAAGAAAGTTCACCATCGCAGCCTGTTAAGGTAAATCCGTCTTTATTGTGAATAAGCCTGCCTTCGCCTACCATATAAATAGCTTTATAATCAACCAGTACACCGATTTTACAAGGGGTGTCAAGAAGATATGTGCCGTTTAGAAGTTCT
The DNA here is from genome assembly GCA_015069575.1 of Clostridiales bacterium. Lineage (GTDB taxonomy): Bacteria > Bacillota > Clostridia > Christensenellales > QALW01 > UMGS1322. Next base: position 15,186 of record SVIH01000004.1, on the reverse strand, counting down.
TCTTTAACACATTCCCTTTCCCAAGCGTACCAGTGGGGAATATGCAAAAACTCGGTTTCGCCACGTAAGGCGCAAAGCTGACCTAACTGGTCAAGCTCATATTCCTTACCGCAGTTTGAACACTTAATTGTTATGCCTTCGCCGTTCATTACGCCTTCTTCTTTACAGTTTGCGCATTTATATAAAATGCGTTCAAGACCGTCAGCGCGGAAAGGCTCGGTAACTTTAATTTTATTTTCAAGTTGCCATTTGAAATTATCAAAAGTGAACTCTTTTTCAAGCCGTGAGGTTAACTCGTCAACAGAAAGATTTTTAATATCCTCTCTTGTGGCGATGCATTTAACGGTTGCGCTAACAGGTACTTTTCTTAACTGCAAACCATTATAAAGGGGGTCACGATGGAAAGCGCCTTTTGTAATAACAGTTAGAACGGGAACTTTTAATAATTTCATCAGTTGCCCTAAATTTTCAGGCAAGGGCGTTTGTGTGCCATCAAAAGAATAACTTGCTTCGGGATACATTAATACGCTTACCCCGTTTTTAAGGGAATATTTTATATCACGGATTAAAGTAAGGTCCGTTACAAATTTCTGCGTGGGGATACAGCCTAAAAGACGCATTAAAATACTTTTGCCAACAAACCCGTCAGAAGTGCAAACAATGGAATAGGGCATCGGATAAAATATTTTTGATGCAATTTTAAGGTCAATAAAACTTGAGTGATTCATTAAAATAAGGTAAGGACCATTTTCAAGTTTATCCCTGTCTTTAAAAGTATATGTAAATTTTGTTTGCCAAAGGTCAAATATAGCAAGAAATCTTATAATTGTCTGAAGAATAATGTTTGGTTTAAGGGGATTTTTGTGCGGGGGTTTTTCTGTTTTTTTAACCTGACTAAAGGGAAGTTCTTTAGTTTTTATTTTCATAAAACACCTTTTTTAAAAATATGTTGAATTTTGTAATATTATATCATAATAAGCATAAAAAAACAACGCTTTTAAGCGTTGTTTTGTTTATTCGTTATCTTCGTTTTTTAAAGTTTCGTCAAGGTCGCTTGATTGAGTATTTTCAGGATAATCAACAAGATCATCTCTTACTTTGCGCCTTGAAATTCCATTGTTTATAAGAACACCATAGCCCATTTGTTTGCGCCAGTAAATTAAAAATAAATCAACTGCAAGCAAAAGTATTAATACTGCAAGAACAATTGTAAAACTTAATGAAGGGCTATCGGAAACTTTTTCAAAAGGAGCAGGAGTGTTTTCAGGTGCGGTTGTAGGTAAGTCGGCGCCAATAGTTACATCAGGCGGAAGGCTTAATGTAGGCGGAGCCTGTGTCTGACTGTTTGAGGTGTAGTTATCTTTTGTGGGTTCCGGTGTAACGGTGGGCCTTTTTGTAGGTGTTGGTTCAGTAATAACATCTGTTACAATAGGTGAAGAATCAGGAGTTTCCATATCTGATGGAGAAGGCTCAAGCGAATCTGAAGGTGAAGGCTCAATGGAGCCTGACGGTGAAGGTTCAACAGATCCCGTTGGCGAAGTGTCCGGTGTGGGCAAAACAGTTGCAGGGGTTGCCATAAGGGTTGCAGATGTTACTTTTAATGTAGTTAATGCATCGGGGTTCCCAATTGTAAAAGTAATTATAACCGAAACAGGTCCGTTTGCCTGTTCTTTACTAAGTGTTGATGCAGGGGAAAAATTGGCAGTATATGAAACAACAGCATTTTCAGGTGCGTCAGTTGAAACAACAACCTGAAGGCTACCGCCATTTTCACCTAATAACTCTTGCACTAATGTAGAAATCTCGCGGGTAATTGTAAGCGTTGAACCGGTTATTTCGTATTCGCTATTTACAAGCTCAGTAATGCTTCTTTCAACAGTTGCCGCGCCGATGTTTAAAAAGGGTAAAGAAGCAAGTAATATTGCTATGGTTATAAACAGTAAAATTTTAAATTTTTTCATAACAACCTCAAAATAAAAAAATTACGATTATATTATACACTTATTTGGGGCAGAATGTCAACTTATGATATAGTATTATATATAAATAAACAGTATTTAATTATTATTGTTTTGACAAAAGTAGGGTATATCTGCTAAAATAAAATAGTGGAGGTGTTTTAAAAATGAAAGAAGCTATTAAACAGTTTGTTTCCGTATATTTAAACAGCCAGAATGTTTTCTTGGCAACAGTTTTAATTATGACTGCACTTCTCATTTTATATGTTGTGCTTTCTTTAATAGGTTTTAGATCTATTAGAAAGATAATAAAGGCGTTAAGGGAAGAAACGGGCGAGCAAATTATTAAAAAAATTGAAAGTTTGAATCTTTCAAAACGCTATGAAAAAATGTGGAACGATTATTATGAGGCATATTGTTGCGAAGATACTGTAGCGTTAAACAATTATCTTATAAAAAACGATATGTTTATAACAAAAAATTTATTTAAAATCGCATCAAGAATAGTTGCTTTATGCGGATTTTCTGTTGCGGGCATAGGCGCAATTAAGATACCCGGCATCTTTATAGCAGAAATACCAAATCTTGTATGTTTGTTTTTTGCATTAATCATCGTACAGGGTGTGTTTGAATTCTTTTATGTGTTGTTTGAAAATATAAGAAAAAAACGCACAGCCAAATATATGGAAGAATTTAAAATGCTTTGTATGCGTAAACTTCCGGGTAAAGCCGCCAAATTTGAACTTGTTCCTATTATAAACAGAATTGATGATCTTGATGAAAGATTAGATAAAGTAAGGTCCGGCATTATTCAACTTAATGCCCGTATGGACAGGCAATATGATTTTTTGGAAAATATGGAGAAGCCTGAAGAATGATAATTTCAGTTACCAATCAAAAAGGCGGTGTGGGTAAAACCACCACCGCCATAAATCTTTCTGCAGGACTTGCGCTTAAAAATAAAAAAGTTCTGCTTCTTGACCTTGATCCACAGGGTAATGCCACAAGTGGTCTTGGTATTGAAAAAAATAATATGGGTATCTATGATGTTATTATTGATAACGAAGATATTAAATCTGTTATAATGGATACACAGGTTCAAAATCTTAAAATAATACCATCTAATATCGACCTTTCAGGCGCAACTGTTGAAATGGTTGCCCTAAAGGATAGGGAAAGTCTTTTAAAAAACGCTTTAAACAAAATAAAGAACGATTTTGATTTTATTATTATTGACTGCCCGCCATCTTTAGATCTTTTAACAGTAAATGCTTTTACTGCAAGTGATAAGGTGCTTGTGCCTATTCAGTGCGAGTTTTATGCGCTTGAAGGGTTAGGCCAACTTATGAACACAGTTAAATTAATAAAGATGCGCCTTAATCCTCAGTTGGATATTGACGGGGTTGTTTGCACAATGTATGATTCACGCACCAACCTTTCACAACAGGTTGTTGATGAGGTTAAAAAGTACTTTGCAAAAAAAGTATATAACACCTTTATTCCAAGAAATGTGCGCCTTGCCGAAGCGCCAAGTTTTGGCGAGCCTATTCAGATATTTGATGGCTACTGTCAAGGGGCGCTTGCGTATAAAAATCTATGCGAAGAATTTATTGAAAGGAACAATAAATAATGAAGAAAAAAGGTTTAGGAAGAAGTGCAGTTTTTGGCGAAGATTTTTCTCTTGAAACAATCACAACCCAAACCCATATCGATAAAGAATATATTCATCAGTTGCCTGTAAATAAAATTGATGTAAATAAGGCTCAGCCACGAAAAACTTTTAATAAAGAAACCATTGAAGCCTTGGCGCAATCAATTAAGGAAAACGGTATGCTTCAGCCTATCACCGTTCAAAAAACAGGTGATAGGTATGAAATTATTGCAGGTGAAAGGCGTTACCGCGCAGTAAGATTTCTAGAAATGGAAACTATTCCTGCGATTATTAAGGAGCTTTCACCCCAAAAAGTTTGTCAACTTGCGTTAATTGAAAATCTTCAGCGTGAAGACCTTAATCCTATTGAAGCGGCTGCCGCAATAAAGGCGTTAATGGAAGATTTTAATTTAACTCAGCAAGAAGTTTCAGAAAAAATCGGAACTTCGCGCCCAAATATTGCCAACGCATTAAGGCTTTTAAAACTGCCTGAAAGTGTGCAGAATTTAATTATGGAAGGGAAAATTTCTTCAGGTCATGGCAGGGCGTTTGCTGTGCTTGAAGACGAAAAGGTAATTATTCTTTTAGCAAACAAATGCGTTGAAGAAGGTTGGTCGGTTCGTCAGGCTGAACAAAAGGTAAAAAGCCTGATAAACGAAAAACAGCCCAAGAAAAAGAAGGAAAAAAAGCGTATTCCTGAATTTGATATCATAGAAGATAATATGCGTATGGTTATGGGCACAAAGGTAAAAATAAACGGTAACGATAAAAAAGGCAAGATTGAAATTGACTATTATAACCGTGATGACCTTGAAAGAATTATTGCGATTCTTTGCCCCGAAAATTAAGTATAAAGGTATTGCAAAATTCTATTAATTTTGGTACAATATATTCATTAAACTGTTGCAAGGAGGAAACCTGAAAAAATTATTTTCAGGTAATGTAACTTGGATAAGCTTATAATTAACGGCGGGAAAAGAATGCAGGGTGAAATTTCGGTTAGTGGCGCAAAAAATGCCGCTGTTGCCATAATTCCTGCTGCACTAATTTCCGATGGCGTTTGTGTTATAGATAATATTCCTGATATTGACGATGTTGAAGTTTTGGCTGAAACTTTGCGTTCGTTGGGCGCAAAAGTTGATACATCGGTTCAGGGGCAGATAACTATTGATCCAACAGGAGTTAAATCAGTTTGCCCCAGTGAAAAACTTACAAGAAAAATGCGTGCTTCATACTATTTAATGGGTGCACTTTTAGCGCGGTTTGGCGAGGCAAAGATTCCACCACCGGGTGGCTGTAATATCGGCAAACGTCCTATTGACCAGCACTTAAAAGGTTTTGAAGCACTTGGTGCAAAAATTAAAAGCACCAAAGTTGTTGAAATCAAGGCACCTGAATTAAAGGGCGCGGAAGTATTTTTAGATGTTGTAAGCGTTGGCGCAACTATAAATATTATGCTTGCGGCAGTTAAGGCAGAAGGCAACACAACCATTTTTAACTGTGCAAAAGAGCCTCATGTTATTGATGTTGCTAACTTCTTAAATAATATGGGCGCAAAGATTAAAGGCGCAGGAACTGATGTTATCAAAATCAGGGGTGTTAAGCATCTTCACTCATGCAACTATACCTTAATCCCTGATCAGATTGAAACAGGCACATGGATGATTATTGCCGCCGCAACAAAAAGTGATATTTTGATTAAAAATTGTATTCCTACTCATATGGAATCACTTTCTGCAAAACTTTTTGAAGCAGGCTATAAAATCGATGAAGGTGAAGATACCCTGCGTATTGTTCCTATGGAAAAACGCCCCAAAGCAGTTAAAGTTAAAACTATGGTTTATCCGGGCTTTCCAACAGACCTTCAACAGCCGTTTTCAGCGCTTTTAGCAACAGCTGATGGTACAAGCGTTATTACTGAAACGATTTTTGAACAGCGCTACCGCCATCTTGATGAGTTAAGAAAAATGGGCGCAATCACCGATTTTACTGACCGCGTTGCTATGATTGATGGTGTTGAAAAACTTTATGGCACTGATGTTGAAGCCCTTGATTTAAGGGGCGGTGCAGCGTTAGTTGTTGCAGGCTTGATGGCTGAAGGCACAACCACCGTTACAGGCGTTCAGTATATTGACAGGGGCTATGAAAAAATTGTAGAAAAACTTCAAAGCCTTGGCGCAGATATTAAACGAGTAAGTGAATAAATAAAAAAACGGTCTATCATTTTTGATAGACCGTTTTTCGTTTTTTATAAAGTTAATCATCTAAATCAATTTTGCCAAATTTTTCTTCATATTGAGCAACATGCTTTTTTATAAACTGCTCAATTTCTTTGTTAGCAGAACGACCGTTTGCGCCTGCAACATATTTAAATTTTTCGAACAGGTCCTTGTTAATCCGCAAAGTATATCGTAAACGATTATCTTCCATAAAAACACTCCCAACTGACATTATTATGACATCATTATAACGAAATTATTGCGTCAAAACGAAAATGGTGGTATAATGGCGTCAAAATGACGAACAAAAAGGAGTATTATGAAAGTAGCAATTGTAGGATCTAGAAACATAATAGTAGATAATTTACAAAATTATTTGCCTGAAAATACTACGGAGATTGTTTCAGGTGGTGCGAAAGGAGTAGATAGCTGTGCAAGGGATTATGCAATAGAAAAAAATATACTTATTACAGAATTTTTACCTGATTATAAAAGATACGGTAGGGGTGCACCATTAAGAAGAAATCAACAAATAGTTGATTATGCTGATGAGATAATTTTATTTTGGGAGGGGCAATCCAAAGGAAGTAAATTTGTAATTGATTATTGCAAGAAAAAAGATAAAAAAGTAACGGTCTATCATTTTTGATAGACCGTTTGTTTTTTACCAAGGTAAAAATATTTTTTCGTTTTCGGTTAAGGTTGCTTTACCGCCTGAAGCCTCAATAAAAAAGTCGGATAATTTTTCAAAATCTTCTTCTTTTACGGTTAAGGTTAAAGTAACATTTTCGTTATAAGCAATATTTTTAACTATTATATAATCGCTGTTTTCAATGGCTTTTTGAAGGCGGTTATAGGTGGTGTAATCTAAACTTATTTCAGCGATACTTGATAACACCATAGTTTTAACGCCTGTGTTATCAATGGCGCTTACACAAGAAGACGAATATGCTCTTGTTAATCCACCTGCGCCAAGTAAAATTCCGCCAAAGTATCTTGTAACTGTAACTAAAACATTTGTAATATCTTTTTTTACTAACACCTGCAAAATTGGCTGACCTGCTGTGCCCTGAGGTTCACCATCGTCAGAATACCGCATTATATCCTTCTTTTCACCTAATATATATGCCCAACAAACATGGCGCGCATCGGGGTGTTTTTTTCTTTCTTTTTGAATATAAGCGGTTGCTTCTTCTTCATTTGATATAGGAAAAGCAGTTGCTAAAAAGGTAGATTTATTTATAACCTGCTGGGCTTGGCCAATTTGGGAAATTGTTTTATACATTACAAAACCAGAATCTTCTGGTGAACTTTTTTTCCTTTATGAAGGATAAATTCACCCTTTTCAATAGCACTTTGGGGAACGGTAGCATTAACGTCAGTAATTTTTTCTTCGTCAATGGAAACTGCACCGCCCTCGATTAAACGCCTGCCTTCACCAATGCTTTTTGTAATGTTTGCAGTAACTAAAAGCTCGGTAACGCGAACACTAACTTGTTCTTTTGTTAATTCCATAGCAATCATATCGCTACCGTTACCGCCACCAAAGGCTGCCTTGGCTGCGTTTTGTGCTTTAATGGCTTCTTCTTCGTTATGAACGATTTTTGTAACTTCAAAAGCAAGGCGTTCTTTTGCTTTGTTAATGCGCTCATCTTTAAACTGGCAAAGCTCGTTAATTTCATCTATTGGCATAAAAGTTAAAAGTTTCAGGCACTTTTCAACATCAGCATCGTCAACATTTCTCCAATACTGATAGAAATCATACGGTGATGTTTTTTCGGCTGAAAGCCATACTGCGCCGCCGGCAGTTTTACCCATTTTTGTACCGTCTGATTTAGTTAAAAGGGTAAAGGTCATAGCAAAAGCGTCTTGCTGTTCTTTTCTGCGGATAAGGTCAGCACCGCCAAGCATATTTGCCCATTGGTCGTCACCGCCTAATTCTAACTTACAACCATATTTTTGATAAAGCATCAAAAAGTCATAACTTTGCATAAGCATATAACTGAATTCAAGGAAGGTAAGGCCCTTTTCCATACGCTTTTTAAAACATTCAAAGGTGATCATACGGTTTACTGAAAAATATACGCCGATATCACGCATAAATTCAACAAAGTTAAGGTTTAAAAGCCAATCACCATTATCAACCATAATAGCTTTGTCATCAGAAAAATCAATAAACTTTGAAATTTGCTTTTTGAAACATTCAACATTGTGGCGAATGGTATCCTTTGTCATCATTGAACGCATATCACTTCTTCCGCTGGGGTCACCAACAAATGCAGTACCGCCACCGATTAAGCATATAGGCTTATGGCCTGCCCTTTGCATATGTGCCATTGCCATTAAAACAAGAAAATGGCCAACATGAAGACTATCTGCAGTGGGATCAAAGCCAACATAGAAAGGTACCTTTTCGCTTCCTAAAAGTTTATAGAGGTCTTCCTCAAATGTAATTTGCTTAACAAAGCCTCTTTCTTTAAGCGTATCTAATACATTTTGTGCCATTTTCAAAAACTCCTTAAGTAATTTTTTTATATTATACTCTTAAAAAGTAAAAAAAGCAACTTGTTTGATGCACAAAAAAAGTTATGAATGCATAAAATAAACAAAAAAGGAGGTTTTTTATGCTAACACGCAGATTTCAGTACATAGTTGAACAAGGCGATACTCTTTTTGGTATCGCATTAAAATTTAATGTACCCCTTCAAACATTAATAGAAATAAATAATTTAACGGATCCTGATTATCTTGATGTGGGGCAAATTGTTGAAATTCCTGTAAGTGAAGAATTTTATCAGATTGTACAGTTAGTAGAAAGGCAGTGCAAAAAGCAAACCGCCCCTGTAAATAATGATAACGTAACGGTAACAAGAGAAGAAATTGATGAGCCACAGTTTATAAACGATATAATTTATAAGCGCCATAGGGTGCGCAGAGGCGATACAGTTTATCTTCTTGCCAAGGAATACGGAACAACAACAGGAAACATTATGCAACTGAATCCACAAATAACAGATGTAAGAAATATTCAAATCGGAAGTATTTTAACAATTCCGATTCCGCCTGAAAATTCTTTTATTTACGTTGTGCGACCAGGGGACACAGTTTACCGTATTGCGCAAAGCAACGGCTTAACCGTTGAAGATATTATGAAATATAACTATATTGAAAGCGATTACACGCTTTACCCGGGACAACAGTTAGTTATTATAAAAAAATAAAGAGGGCTTTTAAACCCTCTTTTAATTATTCTTCTATTGTAATGTTTTTAATTGTCTGGTCGTCAATTGGCCTGTCAGAATAGCCTGTGGGGGTGGTTGCGATTTTATCTAAAACTTCAAAACCCTCAATCATTTTGCCAAAGGCTGCGTACTGACCGTCAAGATGAGGCGCATCCTTGTGCATAATAAAGAACTGTGAGCCTGCTGAATCGGGCATCATTGACCTTGCCATTGAAATAACGCCACGGGTGTGTTTAAGGGGATTGTTTACACCGTTTGATAAAAATTCGCCTTTAATCTGATAACCGGGGCCGCCCATTCCTGTGCCTGTTGGGTCACCGCCCTGAATCATAAAGCCTTCGATAACGCGGTGGAAAATAAGGTTTTCATAAAAATCTTCTTTGCAAAGTTTAACAAAGTTTTTAACTGTAATAGGTGCGCTTTGTTCATCAAGTTCGATAACCATTTTACCGCCGTTTTTCATTTCAATAACTGCTTTCATTTGTTAGTCCTCCAATTCCTTAAAAGCATCTGTGTCTTCTTCTTTTTGCTTTGCCTGTTTCGGTATCTTCGTAACACGAACATCTTTATAATTGTATTCTTTCAGTTCTATCTGATCTCCGTTTGTAACGGTTACCTTAACGGTTTCTTTTAAAACATTTACTTCTTGAATCTTACCGTTGCCGTCGGGCGTTTTAACCTCAGCATTAACAGGGGGCATTTTCTTATGTGCAGCTTCATAGTGATGTTGTTCATATTTTAAACAACACATAAGCCTGCCGCAAAGACCGCTGATTTTTGTGGGGTTAAGTGAAAGCCCTTGTTCTTTTGCCATCTTAATTGAAACAGGCTGAAATCCACCTAAAAAGCGTGAACAACAACAGGGTTGTCCGCAAGGACCTAACCCACCAAGTAATTTAGTTTCGTCACGAACGCCGATTTGCCTTAATTCAATTCTTGTTCTGAAAGTTGAAGCAAGTTCTTTAACAAGTTCCCTGAAATCAACCCTGCCGTCAGATGTGAAATAAAAAACTGCTTTTGCGCAATCAAAGGTATATTCAACGCGCACAAACTTCATATCAAGGTTATGTGCCTGTGCCTTTTTTTCTGCAATATCTAAAGCCTTTTTTTCTTTTTCAACATTTTCTTCAAGTTTTTTGTTATCCTGTTGTGTAGCAACCCGCAGAATTTTCTTTAAAGGTGCAACAATTTGATCTTCAGGAATCAGTTTTGTGGCAACTGAAGTAACACCATATTCAACACCCTGGGCAGTTTCAACTATAACGCCTGTGCCCACTTCAATCTGTTTTCCGTCGGGGTTAAAATAATATGTTTTTCCTGTATTACGGAAGCGTATTCCAACTACCTGTGCCATATATTTCCGCCTTTCGCAAGTGTGTAAGCAAGCCTGTCAAAAATAAGGCTGCTGTTAATGTTTTTTCTTTTTGCCGTAAGTGCATCCTGTACGGCTTTTATTTTTATCAGGTCGTCCTGACTCTGTGTTTGCCTGAATCGTTCAAATAATTTGTTTTCAAGAATTTCTGCTAACAGTAAAAAGTTATCTTTTTCCTTTTCAAAAATCATTGATATATGGGCATAAGTCAGCCCGGAATTAGATAAAATGTCAGTTGCAAGCAAATTTAAAAGATTATATTCCTCGTCTTGAACTAATCTTACTGCTGTGCCAATATTACCAAAACATTCTTTTGCTGCACGAACATTCTTTTCGTTATCAGGAAAAGATTTTTTAAGTTGCTTTAAAATATCTTCTTCCCTAAATTCGCAAAGCCTTATTTTTTTGCATCGCGACCGTATTGTAGGTAAAAGTTTAAGTGAATTTTCACAAAGCAGAAAGAAAACTACCGATTTAGGAGGTTCTTCCAGGTTTTTTAAAAGAGCGTTTTGTGCCTGCTCATTGGCAAGATGAAAATCTTCAAAAATATATATTTTTGAACCGCCTTCATAAGCGCTTTCATAAAGGGTTGAAAGAACCTGACGAACCTGATCAACCCTTAATATATTTTTTTCAGGGGTAACAATGTGAATATCAGGGTGCAAAAGTTGAAAGACTTTTTTACATCCTGAACAGGTAAAACAAGGCTTATTTTCATCAGAACAAAAATACATTGAAGAAGCTGCTAAAGCAAAGGATTTTTTGCCAATGCCTTTAGCACCTTCGATAATATATGCGTGGCTGCCTTTTCCCTGTAAAAGAGCCGTTTTTTCGTTTTTAAAAACAGGGGAATTTAAAATTAAATCAAAATCCATCAGTATTTTTGGAAGCGGTCAACATCAAGAACAAAAACTGTTGCGCCACCAACAGTTACTTCGATATTAGCGTGGGCTGCGGCTGAAAGAAGTGCACCGTCAAATGAACCAACGTTTGAATTAATAATCTGTTTGCGGCTTTTGCCAATATGTTCAATAATTTCAAGGCAATGGTCAAGTTTTTCATCTTCAACACCGGTTAAAAGCGTAGTGTTACCTGCCCTTAAAAAACCACCTGTGGTTGCAAGTTTAGTTACACCGTAACCTTCACCCATTAAAGTAGTTATTAATTTGGAAGCATCTTCATCCTGAACAATAGCAATAACAAGCTTCATATATAGACCTCCTTAATACAAATGTTATATGCATATTATACAACATAAATACCATTTTTGCAACATAAGGTTTATATTGACAATGGATTTTTTAGTTGTTATAATTTAAAAAAATGCTATTAGGAGACGTTATGATACGGTTAGCCACACAAGAAGACATATTAAATATTCTTGCAGTATATAAAACAGCACGTGCTTTTATGAAAATAACGGGAAACCCTACACAATGGGGCAATAATTATCCAAATAAGGAAATTTTAGAAGAAGATATTTTTTTAAAAAGGTTATATGTTTTTGAAGAAGAAAATGAAATCGTAGGAGCATTTGTTTATTTTGTTGGGGACGAACCAACATACGAAATAATAGATGGTGCATGGCGGGATAATTCTTCTTATGGTGTTATTCACCGTGTGGCAAATTCAGGTAAAATAAAAGGTTTGGTTAAAAAAATAGTTGATTTTACAAATAATGAACATTTAAGAATAGATACACATGAAGATAATAAAGTAATGCAACATGTACTGCAAAAAATTGGTTTTTACAGATGTGGCATAATAAAATTAGAGGACGGACAGGACAGAATAGCATATGAAAAAAGCTCACTTATTTAAGTGAGCTTTGTTTTTTAGTTATCATTATCCGAAGTAGGCGTTGGTGTAACAGGGTCAGGTGTGTTAGTGGCAGTAGGTGTTGGCTCCTGTGTTGGTGCAATAACGGGTGTGTTTTCAGGGGTTGGAGTAACACTCTGGGTAGGTGTAGGCGTTGATGTTATAATCGGTGTAGGTGTAGGTGTAGGTATTTGTGTAGGTGTAGGAGTTATAACATCAGGATTTTGTATAAATTCTGTGCGGGTAAGCCCTGTTAAGTTGTTTCTGTCGCCATTCCAAGAAGAAGTCATATCATAACCTAAAGTAGGAACATACTTTTTAAGTACGCTTCTTAACTTTGAATCTGTTGGGCGGTTTTTATTAACAACAACATATGTGCCTGCATCAATGTTATCATAAATCCACTTTGCGTGGTTCATTAACATTCTTAAACAGCCTGCGCTACCTGTATTGCCCATATTATAATAACTTGCTTTTTTAGGTAATATTTGTTTAGTTGTGGCGTTTTCTTCAAATGTAAAGGAGTGGAACATAAACTCGTTAGAATAACGGGTTATGTAATAGGCGTAGGACTGATATTTTTTAAAATAGTATCTTGTGTATTTAACACTCTGACCGGTTGCTTTTTTCTGTTCGGCTTCAGATTTAATAAAGAAATGACCTAACTTTGTAGGTTGTGTACTTGTTCCACCTGAACAAACAAAGCGGTTAAGCAAAATATCGTAAGCGCCTGTTTCGTCATTTTTTCTAAAAATATTTACGCACTGATTAGTAACGTCAACCTCAATATAATAAGGCATTTTATAGTTGGCGGGGAAACTTACTGATTTGGGATCAAGGGGTGTTGTATAGCCTGTAAGCAAAAGTTCACTTGGAACAATACTATCCTTTTGTGCAGGGCGAATTGTTGGCGTAGGGGTAGGATTGGTAGCAGTTTGTGTAACCCCTGGCGTTAAAGAAACTTCAGGAGATTGTGGCACAATGGTAGTTCCGGCGCTTGAAGAAGGTGAATTGGAATTTTGCAAAGGCGAGATTGTATTTGTTAAGGTGTTTTTATTCTTATTGCAGCCTGCAAAACAAACTGTAAGAAATATTAAACAAACCAATGCGCAAAATAATTTCTTCATCAATATACTCCTTAAAAATTTCTTGATAAAATTCGCCATTTACTGTTAATGTACAATATAATAACGCTATTATTACATATATATTTATACCATTAATATACCGGTGTGTCAATTACATTAAAGTGGAAAAATATAAATTTTTTGTAAAGAACTTTTACTTGTGGGCTTTTTTTAGTTTGTCGCCAAGTTCTTTTATGTTTTTAAATATATATGTTGGCTGTTGTGGTGCATAAGGAACATCTTCCATCGTGGCTTCGCCTGATAAAACAAGGGCGGTTTTAACGCCGTGGGCACCGATGGCGATATCGGTGGTAAGCCTGTCACCAACCATTAAAAGATTTTCCCTTTTGAAGCCTGTTTTGTTTTCAGCGGCGATTAAAATCTGCTCGTTAGGTTTACCACAGATAACCTGCGGACGCCTTTTTGTGCAAGCATAAATAAGTTCAATCACGCTGCCTAAATCAGGTAAAAAGCCATTTTCAGCAGGGCAAACTGCATCGGGGTGGGTTGCAATATATGGCAAACCTGTATTTACAAGGTTAGTGAATTTTGTTAAGCGGTTGTAATCTAAGGCGGTATCAAAGCCTGCTAAAAGAATTTCGGGGTCGTCTTCTACAACATTAACGCCTAATTCTTTCATTTCCTTTTGCATAGAAGGCGTACCTAAAATAAAGGTGCGCTTGTTTAAATAGTGGGTGTTAATATAATCAGCGGCGGCGTGGGAAGAAATTAAAATGTTCTCCTTTGTGGCTGAAATTCCCATTTTTGCAAATTTTTCTATGTATGCGTCAGTTCCTTTTGATGAGTTGTTTGTTAAAAAGATATGCCCGATATTAAGTTCATCAAGAGTCTTTAAAAAATCAAGGGTATAAGGAAAAATATTTTCCCCTAAATATACGGTTCCGTCAAGGTCTAGCATAACGCATTTTATTGATTTCATAAGTGCACCTCAAAAAACATATAGATATATTTTATGATAGCATATTTCCAAATATTAATCAATATGAAAAATTTCGCCAAATTGTTACAAAACTATTGCAAAAATTATTTTTGGGTGGTATAATGTATGCTGTAACTTTGTTTATTAAGGAGAAATAGTAATGAGGAAGGGTCTTGGGACAATTTCATTATTGCTGTGCACGGTGCTTTTTATTTCGTGCATATGTTTTGGTATACATATATATGCTTATGAAGTTACAGATGTTACATTGATGGGCATTGTTTCTACAAACAGTGATAATCTTAATGTGCGAAAAGGTCCCGGTACCGAATATGAAAAAGTCGGCTCCCTTGCAAAAGGAACGATTATTGATATAACAGGCACAACCACTAATTCTGAAAAAGAAGAATGGTATAAAATCAGCGGTAACGGTATCGTTGGCTTTGTAATGAAAAAATATATTGCCCTTGTTGATATCCCCGAAACACCCGATGAAACCTTTGAACTTTCTATTAAAAATTTCCCTGATAGCTATAAGGAAAAATTAAGAACGCTTCACGCAATTTACCCTTCATGGAAGTTTACCCCTTTAATCACCAATTTAACTTGGGAAACTTTAATGAAGAATGAATGTGTTATCGGCAGAAATCTTCTGCAAAGCCCTGAAGCCTGGATGTCCTTTGAAGACGGTGCTTATAATTTTACCGATAAATACTGGTATTCCTTTGATAGCGGAAACTGGCGTCAGGCTTGCGAAGAAGTTATTGCCTATTATCTTGACCCCCGTAACTTTTTAGACGGCAATATCTATCAGTTTTTAGTGCTTTCTGATGATGGCAGTGAATACGACCCTAAGGTA
>SVIH01000016.1 GCA_015069575.1 Clostridiales bacterium | reverse complement strand
GGTGTTCTCGCATATCCATTATAACAGATATCTTAAAATCTGCACTATATTTTTGTTGTATTGTTCCTTTTTTTGCCATAAAAATATGCACCTCCAAAAGTGTCTAACTTTTGGGGTGCATATCATATCGAGTGGATATTTTTACTTATCTTTTTTTTGTGCTTCATTAAGTTTATGCTGACGGCGATTTTTAACTTCGTCAGTCATAGGATGAATTTCACCTGCAGCTGCTAAAGCCTGGCGTGTAAGAAGCGGGCCAATAAGTTCATAAATGAGTACTGCAAAAAGTGTTATATTACGAATAAGATGTCCCTGTTCCCCCAATGCCATTGCAGTTGCGCACATTCCAAGCGCAACACCTGCTTGTGGTAAAAGAGTAATTCCTAAATATTTGCAAATTTCAGGGGTGCAATTTGTTGATTTTGCACTTATAAATGATCCTGTGTACTTACCTAATGAACGGAAAATAATATAAACAACACCTATTACTATAACAGCCCAATCAGTAAATACTTTTAATTCAAGTTCAGCACCGCTTATAACAAAAAATAATGCGAATATCGGTGAAGTCCATTTATCAGCCGCGCCCATTAAATCGTGGGATAACGGACAGATATTACAAAATACAGTTCCAAGCATCATACAAACAAGAAGTGATGAAAACTGAATATGAACAGGGCCTAATCTGAATTCAAGCATAGAAAGTGATGATGTTATAAGCACAATACCTATTGTTAAATTAAGGCGGTTAGTGTTAGAATTGAAAAGTTTTTCAAGTTGGGTAAGCACCCACCCCATAATTGCGCCTAACGAAAGAGAAAGAACAATTTCAATTAAAGGATTTACAATAATTGAAAACATATCAACCGAACCTTCAACAAGGGTTTTTGCAATACCAAACGATACGGCAAATATAACAAGACCCACAGCATCATCTAAAGCTACAATCGGTAATAACAACTTGGTTAATGGGCCTTTTGCCTTGTACTGCCTTACAACCATAAGAGTTGCTGCCGGTGCAGTTGCTGTTGCAATAGCGCCCAATGTTATTAACTGTGGCAAGGTTAATTTATCAGGCATAATAAGATGTAGCGCAAAAAGTGCCAAGTCAACCAATAAAGTTGCTGCCAATGCTTGAACTATTCCAACAATAAGGGCCTGCTTACCTGTTTTTTTAAGATCTTCAACTCTGAATTCATTACCAATAGAAAATGCAATAAATCCTAATGCAACTTCAGAAACAAGTTGCAAACCTTTAATCATTTCTTCATTGTTGAATCCTACACCGTTTATCCCTAATCTGCCAAGGCAGTATGGCCCAACAAACACACCTGCAATTAAATATGCGGTTACCGAAGGCAACCGTAATGGTTTGAAAAGCCTTGTCATTAAAAGGCCTGCCAACAAGGCTATGGAAACTAATAAAAGGGTGTTCACTTTTTTGTCATCTTCTTTCTGAAATTTAACGGTAAAAAAAGCGGCAAAATACCGCTTTTTTTTCAACACCATCAAATTATAGCACTATTATTATTTTTTAGCAACCAAATAATGCTTTGAATTTTATAAAATTTTAGAAACACACTTTTTGTGGATTTAAAATATTTTTCTTATCGAAAACCTTTTTAATCCCTTGCATCAGTGCAATATGGGTTTCACCATACTGCTTCTTAAGATATTGTTTTTTTGCATAACCTATTCCGTGTTCACCTGAAACAAGACCACCTAAATTTTGCGCTTTTTCATACATAAGTTCAAAGCATTTATCAAGAGTTTTTTGCCATTGTTCATCATTAAGGTTATCACGGCAGATATAAACATGAAGATTTCCATCGCCTGCGTGCCCAAAACTTGGAATGCGCACATTTAATTCCTTTGCAAGCAAATGGGTATATTTTATAAATTCATCAACTTTATTTCCCGGTACAACAACATCGCATTCGTCCATTTCTGTAGTTGATGCCTTAATAGCTTCAAGAAACGCACCGCGGGCTGACCACACCGCCTTTTTGCGTTCTTCGGTATCAACAATATATGCATCCAATGCCCCAAGTTCATTTAAGCAAAGATCTGCAACAGTTTTAAGGTCGGTTTGAACTTGTTCATCTGTATTACCGTCAAAAGTCAACAAAATATATGCATCATTTTTACTATCAGGAAATTTTTTACCTAAATAACTTTCGGAAAACAAAATAGTATCCCTTGACATATATTCAATTGCTGTAGGAATAACTTTTGACCTGATTATTTTGGGAACTGCTTCTATGGCTGTTTTCATATCTTTAAAAGGCACAAGAAGGCTGATAGAATACTTTGGCAACGGAACAAGTTTTAATACTGCTTCAGTGATAATGCAAAGTGTTCCTTCTGAACCAATAACAAGATCCTTTAAACTATAACCTGAACTGTTCTTTGCTACCTTACCGCCCAAAACCATAATTTCACCATCAGGCATTACAACAGTAAGTTGACGCACATAATCTCTTGTTACACCGTATTTAACTGCGCGCATTCCACCTGCATTAGTGGATATATTTCCGCCGATAGTGGCTGATTTTTCACCCGGATCAGGCGGATACAAGAAATCATTTTCTTCGCAAAATGCGGCAAGTTCCATTAAAAGAACGCCCGGCTGAACGGTTACAGTAAGTGTTTGTGTATCAAGTTCAAGTATTTTATTCATTTGTGTTGTTTCAAGCATAATTCCGCCTTCAACGGCAACTGCTGCGCCAACAAGCCCTGTTCCGCTTCCACGCACTGTAACGGGAATTGTTCTTTCATAGGCATGCTTCATTATTAAGGATACTTCTTCCGTTGAATGAACGCGCACTAAAACATCGGGCATTTTTTCAATGCCGCCAAGTTCATCATGGGAATAATCGTGATTTATCTGATCGCCCCATAAAACATTATTTTCGCCTGAAATTTCTTTTAAAATATTAATATCTTGTTCGGTTATTTTATTATACATTTTTGGCCTCCGATACATAATCAATAAGCATTGGAACGATTTGGTTTACATCCCCCACGATTCCGTAATGAGCAACATCGAAGATACTTGCGTTTTTATCGGTATTTATTGCTACAATACAATCAGAAGATTTCATTCCGGCAGCAAATTGAACTGCGCCTGAAATTCCCAGACAAATTATCAGTTTAGGTTTTACTGTTCTTCCGGAAAGCCCTATCTGCCTTTTTGCATCAAATATATTGGCTTCAGTCAAAGGCCTTGTGCAAGCTATAACCCCGCCCAAAAGATCTGCTAATTTTTGTGCCTGATTACGCATATTTTCACTTTGAGCGCCTCTGCCTACGGCAACAATTACATCGGCTTCGGATATATCTATATCTTTAGGTTTATCAAAAGTATCAATTACTTCTATCTTGGAAATAAGTTTTTCCTTTTGAATTGACATATTTATAATTTCGCCAGATGGTTCGTTGGTTCTTTTAGGCTCATTAAACACCTTATAACGCACAGTACAGAATTGAGGACGCGTATCGGTTGAAACAATTTGCGCCATTATATTTCCACCAAATGCAGGACGAATCTGAACTAAATCAGTATTTTCTTTCATCTTTAAAACGGTACAGTCTGCAGTTAAACCTGCGCGGCATCTTGCTGCAATTCTGGGTGCAAGTTGCCTTCCAAGATTAGTTGCGCCTAAAAGAACACTTGAAGGCTTGATTTTTTCAATAAAATCATAAAATGCCGCTGTGTAAGGTTCGATTCGGAAATCCTTCAATTCAGGATAATCGTACACAAAAACTTTATCAACATTATAATATAAAAGTTTTTCAATACTTTTACCCATATCACATCCTAAAACAAGAGCATAAACAGGATGGTTGGTTACTTGTTTAAGTTCGTTTGCCTTACCTAAAAGTTCGTATGTTACAGGGTGAATATTTTCGCCTTCGTGGTCCACATAAACCAAAATGCCATTCCATAATGATTTATCAACAACGCGTGCCTTTTCATCCTCAACATATTCAATTAAACCTCCGCCCTTTTTTGCGCAGATTTTACACATTTTACATGCTGAAGTAATTTCTATTTTATTATCATCATATGTAATCGCACCAAAGGGGCATAATGATATAAGTTCTTTAGCGTTTTCTTTGGTTATAAGTTCATTTTTTACTACTAATTTTCCCATAACAATGCACCCCTTAAATAAGTTTTTTGCTTTCTAAAATATTAAAAAGCGTTTGCGCCTGTTCTTCAAAGGTGCCTTGTATCATTTGTTTATCACTATTTTTTTCAGGCGGGAAAATTCTTTCTACCTGCGTTGCTGAACCTTTAAGCCCATAATTATTTTCATTCTGATCTGAAAAATCATTGAATGAAAGAAATTTTACCATATCATCACAAACAGTTTGCTTAACCTTATATGAAGGCAGACGGGGTGAATTTATATCACCGTCAACAGAAAGCACGCAAGGCATTGTTACAAGCATTTTTACTGTTTTATTATCAAGAGATGCAGTTAATGAAATTTTACCATCTTTGATTTCATCAACAGACTGTACATTTGCAATATTTGGCAAATTAAGATATTCTGCAATTTCAGCGCCAACCTGAGCAGTATCACCGTCAGTTGTCTGCTTACCGCATATTATAATATCAAAATCTCCAATTTTTTGGATGCCCTGTGATAATGTATACGCTGTTGCAAGCACATCAGCGCCGGCAAACTTCCTATCAGAAAGTACCGTGCCACATTTAGCGCCCATACAAATTGTTTCGATTATAACATCTTTGGCCTGTGGCGGACCCATTGTTATTGTTTGTACATCGGCACCGTATTTTTCCTTTAACATTAATGCCAACTCAACGCCATACAAGTCATAAGGGTTCATTTTACTTTGAACGCCATTACGAATAAGTACACCTGTTTTCTCATCAACCTTTACGTTGTTTGAACCAGGCACCTGTTTCACACATACTAAAATATTCATTAAATTTTCCTCTTCTCTAAAATCTCCTATATTATTTTACCACAATTTATTTACCAATTCAATAGTAATATATTAAAATATTAAAAAAATATATACGCATTGTAGATTTTTTATAGTAAAAAAAGCATCCGTACAAATACGGATGCTATAAATATTAAAGTAAATTTTTTCTTATTTCTTCATCTGTTTTATTTATTAAGTAACTTGGTGGTATATCAAAAACTGTTTTACAACCAATAAATCCTTCTTTTTTCATTCTTACTGCGGCGCGGGCGTATGCAACAAGCACCGATGAAGTAAACTCAGGATTAGAATCCAATGTTATTTTATATTCGATTACATGATTGTTTTCGTTGTTTATTCCTGTTTTACCTGAACGAATCACATTACCGCCATGGGATAATGCCATATGATTTTTTTGCATTTCTTCCATAGAAATAAAATGCACAGTTGTATCATAATCAGCAAAATAGTTAGGCATTGTTTTAATTTCATTTTCAATCTTATTTAAGTCTGCCCCATCTTTTGCTACAACAAAACATTCCCTTAAATGCTTTTGCCTTGTAGTTAAAGTAGGATTTTCACCGTTGCGCACACTTTTAAGAGCTTCTTCAACAGGAATGGTGTACTGCCTTGCATCTAACACCCCGTCAACTCTTCTGATAGCATCAGAGTGCCCTTGGCTTACGCCTTTCCCCCAGAATGTATATGTTGTGCCAACAGGCAGTATACTTTCAGCATAAAGCCTGTTCAAAGAAAACATACCCGGATCCCAACCAACAGATATTATAGCAATGTTTTTACCTTCTTTTGCGCATTTATCAACGTTTTCAAAATGTTCAGGAATTCTTGCGTGGGTATCAAAGCTATCAATAACACAGAAATCTTTTGCTAAAAGGGGTGTTTGCACGGGAAGATCCGTTGCACTTCCGCCGCATAAAATCAATACATCAATATTTTTTTTATGTTTTAAGATTTCGTCTAATTTATACACAGGCACACCTGTGAGTGTTTGCATTTTTTCAGGATCCCTGCGCGAGAAAACACCATAAAGTTGCATATCGTCATTTTGACTTACAGCACACTCAACACCCTTACCAAGATTACCATAACCTACTATTGCAACATTTATCATAAAATACCTCTTTTGAAATTTATAAAAATATTATACTTAAATCAGATTATTTAGTCAAAACATTATTTGTTTTTATCACTTTTTTTATTAACAAAAGAATAAGATGTAAAATGACGCCTGCAATTATCGCTACAACCAAATCAAAAATAACTGTTAATGAAAATGTAGTAATCAAAACTAAAATATCTGATATTTCCCTTTGTTTAAATATATGAACAAATTTTTTCCATTCGCTCATATTATATGCAACCATTATAAGAATTGCTGCTATTGTTGGCATAGGAATAAGTTTTGCTAATGGCATTAAAAAAACAAGCACCAACAATAAAACTATTGCATGAACCATTCCGGCTATTGGTGTTGTTCCGCCGTTTTTTGCATTTGCTGAGGTGCGTGCAATAGCGCCTGTTGCAGGAATTCCGCCAAACAATACTGATGCGATATTACCTATTCCCTGTGCAACAAGTTCCATATTGGAATTATGCTTGGAATTTATCATACTATCTGCTACAACACACGATAAAAGCGATTCGACCCCCGCAAGAATAGCAATAGTAAAAGCATCAGGCAATACTGACATAATTTTATTTAAAGAAAAATCCATTGAAGCAAAATCTACCTTAGGTAAGCCTGCAGGAATATTATACAAATCGCCAATAGTATATACCCCTTTATCTAAAACAGGAATAAAATTAACTAATAATGCACTTACAATTACTGCGATTAAGGAAGGTGGTATACGCTTTTCTAATTTTGGATAAAAAATTAAAATGGCAAGGCTGATTACACCGATAACAAGCGCCCAAGGTGAAAATGTATTAAAAAAGTGAATATTAGCTTCTATTTTTTCAATAGTTTCAATAGGCTTAATACCTGAAAGATAAGTTATACCTAAAAAATCTTTTATCTGACCTAATAAAATTGTTACTGCAATACCGCCGGTAAAACCTACTGTTATTGTATGAGGCATAAATTTTATTAATGTACCTAATTTACAAATGCCCATTATAATCAGAATAACACCTGCAATAACAGTGGCAATAAATAATCCATCTAACCCCTGTGTTGCAACAATTGTTGCAACAATAGTTGCAAATGCGGCTGTTGGACCTGCTATCTGTATACGGCTTCCACCAAGCAACGATACCACAAAACCGGCTGCTATAGCAGTATATACGCCCTTGCTTGGTTCTACCCCTGAAGCAAGCGCTAATGCAATTGAAAGCGGAAGAGCAATAATTGCAACAATTATACCTGCAATTACATCATTAATAAATTGCTTTTTGTTATAATCGTTTAAACTTGTAAAAATCTTTGGAATTAAATAAAAGTTTTTCATAACTATTCCTTTTTATATTTTAATAAGTTTATTATATCATCCTTGAAAATCATGTCAATAAAAAAACATTGTTTAATTTAAAAAAGGCAACCTAAAAAGATTGCCTTTTTATTATTATTCAATATAATATTTTTCTTTGAATTGTGCGTACAAGCTATTGAAATCAGCATCATTTTCGTTTTTAACATGGTTAAGATATTCGTGAGTATCAAAAGAACCGTGTGCAATTTCAATAAAGCATACTGCGATGTTTGAGCAGTGGTCAGAAATTCTTTCATAGTTAGTTAAAAGGTCAGAAAGAATAAAGCCAAGTTCCATTGTGCAATCGCCCTGTTTAAGCCTTGAAATATGACCGTTTTTAATTTTACGTTTAAGACGGTCAATAACCTGTTCCAAAGGTTCAACCTTTGCTGCAATATTAAGATCGTCTTCTTTTAATGCAGTGGACGCAAGTTGAAGAATTTCAGATACTGCATTTGTGATAATCTTAAGATCTTTATTAGCTTTATCTGAGAATGTTATGCCTTTATCGTTAATTTCTTTAGCAGCTTCAGCAATATTTAAAGCATGGTCGGATATACGCTCAATATCACCTACACAATGCAAAAGTTCGGTAACAATTTTACTATCTTTTGTTGATAATTCCTGTTGTGAAACCTTTACAAGATAAGTGCTTATTTTATCTTCATACTTATCAATCAAGCTTTCAAGTTCATTAACTTCGTTGAATACTTCATCACTGTAATTTTCTATTATATCCGTTGCTTTAATAAACGAATCCATTGAAATATCTGCCATCTGGCTTACAAGGTCTTTTGATTTTTCTACAGCAAAGCCGGGCATATCAAGGAAGCGTTCATCAAGTGTTGCAAAGATATCGGATTCCTGTTCTGCTTTTTTACTTGTTACAGTTATAATGGCAAGCTTTTCAAATAAAGATGTAAATGGCAAAAGAATAACGGTTGAAATAATATTAAAGGACGTATGTACAACAGCAATACCTAATGCGCTTGATTCCATTTCCATAAACGCAAAACCTAAAAACGCGTGTAAAAGATAAAACGCAACTGAAACAATTATTACGCCAACCATTTTAATATACAAGCAACAAATTGCTACTCGTTTAGAATCGGTATTACCTGTTAATGCTGAAATAATAGGTGTGATTGTTGTACCGATATTCTGACCTAAAATTATAGGTAATGAAACTGAGTAAGGTATTACGCAGGAAAGCGATAATGCCTGTAAAATACCAACAGATGCAGAAGAAGACTGAATAATTGCAGTAAACAAAGTACCTACGATAATACCCATAATGGGATTCTTAAACATTGTTAAAAGGTTAATAAATGTTTCATTATCCCTTAAGCTTGAAACTGCATCACTCATTGCTGACATACCAAACATTAAAACCGCAAAGCCAATGAGAATTGCCCCTGTGTTTTTGTGCTTATCTTTTTTGGCACTGCTTATCATCAAAAATCCGATTAAGGCTAATATAGGCGTAAAAGATTCAGGCTTTAATAATTTAAAAATTATAGCAGTACCATCAATTTCTGCTGTACTTAAAAGCCATGCGGTAACTGTTGTACCAACGTTTGCGCCTAAAATAATGCTTATTGTCTGCCCAAGCTGCATAATCCCTGAGTTTACAAAGCCAACAAGCATAACAGTTGTTGCTGATGAGGATTGGATTATTGCCGTAACTATAAAACCAAGCAAAAATCCTTTGAATTTAGTGTTAGTAAGACGGGCAAGAATAGATTCCATCTTTCCGCCTGCAAGCTTTTTAAGGCCGTCACCCATTGAATCCATTCCGTAAAGGAAAAGCACAAGGCCGCCTATAAGCTCTAAAATCATAAAAATGTAGTTTTGCATCTGTACCTCAAAATTCTCTAATTCTCTAATTTTTGGATATATGTTTTTTATCGTGCCTACAATATAACAAGCAAAATGCTTGAAATTTACAATTTCAATATACCAAACAATGCAAAATATGTCAAATATAATTTAAAGAAAAAACTGACCCCTTTTTAAAGAGTCAGTTTTATAATTAAAATTTAATTTCATTAAATGGAACAGGAATTATAAAATCGTTTCTTTTAATAAATTCCTGTGGCTTAATTTCATCAAAAAGCCCAAAATGGCAAGGAACTGTTTTTTCTGCCCCTATCATATCACTAAAACGGCATGCATCGTAAATATTCATATTATTGCCAACACCGTTAATGGGCAAAAACACAACGTCAACCTTATCTGTAATGCTATTAAACACTTTGTTATTATAAAGAGTATCACCTGTTACATAATAAGTTTTTTTATCCAAGGTAAATATAACCCCGATAGCCTTATCATCTGAATGTTCGGCATAAACAGCTTTAAAGGTTATACCTTTAACTGTAAATTCAGTGCCTTCATTAAACATAACATAGTTATGCATTGGACCATATGCACGGACTTTTTGCCATGCATTTGATGAAGCTAAAACAGTTACCCCTTCTTTATCCAAAAGATAATGATCAAGGCTTTCAGGATCTGTGTGATCAAGATGCCCATGGGTAAGAATAATAACATCAGGTTTTATTTTTAAAAAACTTTCATCAACAGGAAAACGCCTATACGAACGGGGATTAACCTTAAAGCAACTATCTGATAAATACGGGTCTATTATAATTTTGATATCCTGATTTTCAAAAAGAAAACCTGCTTGTCCAAGCCACGTTATTTTCATAACAATTCCCCTTCTAAATAAGACCTATAATTCGTTCTTTTTCAACAACAGGCTGCTTATTTTCATAAAGTATTCTGATAATATTTGGTACTGCATATTTTGCAATTACTTTAAAGCCTTTTTCGTTGATATGCCCGTTAGCAAAACCATGAAAACTATCGCGGCAGAATGTAAATTCTTCGCTTGTTTGGTCTATAAACCAATCCGCATCATTTTTGCCTTTCCATGGAATAAATGAAGCAACCCTTGTAATCATATATGCTTCATTACATTCATTGCAAAAATCTTCCTGCGCCTTCATTACATCAGTAATTGAATCTGTGCCAAAATAGCCTACACGAACCATAAAGAACTTTGTAAACCCTAAATTTTTGGCATTTTCCCATAATTTATACAATGCTTCTTTATAGTAATCATATCCGTTTGCTTTATCGGACTCACCCTGATGCCATACAAGTATTTTTTCACTAATATCATCATCAGGATATTTTTCTTTTGCTTCAGAAAAAAAGTCGGCAACTTTTTCATTAAAATATTCGGCTGCGCCGCCTTCTAAGAAATGCTTTATGGCAACGCCACCTTTTGCAATATGGGTATAAAGACAACTGTATCCCTTATCTTCAAGACCCTGCACAATGTATGGTGCCATAGATGGCGCTTTTCTGTTATTATCTTCACTGAAATGCGCAAAAGGATATACCTTTTTTTCTTCATCGCTAAGTAAATTGCTCATTGATGCACCAAAGAAAACATGCCTGCCATGATCATTTAAAGTGCTTTTCATATCAGCGTTTCTGTTTTCGCCATACGCTTCATCAAGAGACTTGTATGAAAATTCACCCGTAGGAAAAGCATATGTTTTAAATTCGCCATACCTTTGGCCAAATCTACGGCGTTTATGCATATATTCTGCACTGTTTTTATAATAAATCTGTTCAGTAGCTTCATACACAGGGGCGCCTAACATATTGGATTGCCCTGCAAAAACAAATAAAGGTTTTTTCATAATAAATCACTCATTCAATAATAACATCGTTACAGTATTGTGTTACAATACCGCCATTTTCTTTATTCTGCCTTTTACGGTAAAGGGGATTTTGTTCAAAAGTATTATTCCTTAAAACTACCTTATCAAAATATTTAAGCAGTATAAAGTTTTCACCATTTGCGCTAAACTTGTTGTTTTCAACGGTAATTTTACCGTATATAACCTTGTTTTCAGGATTATAGCATGTTGAACCTGTTGCTATTGAAGGATGAATACCAAACCCATCAAAGAAATTATTTCTTATTACCAAATCTGTAACAGGTGCGCTTTCATGGTAAATCTTACTGCGACCATTGGTTATAATACAAGCATTAACGGTATGGAAATAACAATTTTCTATTATTGATTTACCCGGCGTCTGAACAACAACCCTGCCTACTGTATTAATTACTTTACAGTTGCGCATCAAGAATGTTGCAGAATCAAAGGCATCATCAAAGTAATATCCTGTTATATCGCCCTCAATCTCTTCTTCAAAAACAAGTTTTATCCTTTTGTCAGAAACATATGAATGATCGCAAACAGTATAAACTTTTCCTGTTTCAGTATAATCACCCATAAGTAATTTAAGTTTCTGTCCGTTTCTGTAAAAATCAAGTAATTTGTTTTGCGGGCAAATTATCTCAATAATAACGCTGTTGGAATCAACAACTTCCATCACCGTTGGGTAGAAAGAATGAATGTTAACGGAATCATCTATCATTCTTTCAAAAAGGCAATTTTCGATTATAATTTCACCCTTTGTTGCAACCAAATGGAAAACATCATCTTTTACTGCAATTGGTCTGCCAGAATTTTCCCTAACCATAGAATTAACATTATCGGCATAAAAATTCTTACAGTTAACACCAATTACGGCAAGACCTAATGATGAATACATATTAATGTTTGAAAGTTTAAGATCTGTACAATCATCAAATTCGAAATTTACGTTATTTCTACCTGAAACATCAAAAAGAACATAGTTGCCTACAGTATGCTTTATTTCCTTTTCCCAATCGCGTTCAGCGTATACACGAATAACATTTTCCCGTATTTTCAAGAAATGTGTTCGTTTGAACATATGTGAAAGTGGCTGTCCTTCTTCCCAGGGATCAACACGCAAAAAGTAGCGGTTTTGCATATGAGTAAATGTTTTGCCATCAAGTTCATTGATAATGGGACAGCGAAGAACATTTTCCCGTTCTCCTAATTTATCAAACAATTTCAGGCTTCCGTTTTCGGTAACATCTGCACAAAATTCGCTATCATTAAAGTCAAGATCAAAGTAATCATCGGTAACTTCTGTTACTTTACCGCAAACACAACCGGGCACAGCAAAATCAATATTAAAATTTTTAAGGGTTATGTTTTCACAATTCACAAAATTAAACGGTGAAACTGCACCATGGAATATTAATTCTGCCCCTTGCCCATCAATAGTAATGTCTTTTTTATCACTAACCACAAAAGAATAATTTCTTTTTTGGCCGTAACCTGGATAAAAACGATCAACACTTGTAGCGGTTTGTGGATAAATATCATATCTTTCTCCGCCAAGTAACAGTGTTTCACCATTTTTTATATTTTCAATTTTATCCTTTAAATTTATAGTCATTTAGTTTGCACCTCCGGATAATTAAAATATAAATCCTTTTTGAAAATTACTCTAAACTTAAGCGTGCCTCTTTAATTTTATCTAAATGAAGTTTTGTTAAATTAGTAATTTCTGCATAATCATCATTGTTTATAAGTTCAGGTTTCAAAATGGAAATGCCTGTTCCTACACCCTTTGCGCCTGCTTTAATAAAATCTTCAATAGTATCGGGATTTGTACCGCCTACGCAAATAAATGGCACATGTGAAAGAGGACGGGTTATATTAATAAGATATCCGATATCATCTTTGGTTATCGGGAACATCTTTATAATATCTGCGCCTGTGTTATACGCAGTCATTACTTCGCTTGGTGTAAATGCGCCGGGGATAGAAACCAAACCTAATTCTTTTGTGCGTTTAATAACTTCTGTATCGGTGTTTGGTGAGAAAATAAACTTTGCGCCTGCCTGTGCTGCGGCATCAACAAACTCAGTAGAAATAACTGTGCCTGCACCAACCATAAGTTTATCACCCATAGTTTCATATATTTTTTTGATTATAGCAGTAGTTTTGGCTACAGTATCTTTATCGCTTGGATTAAATGCAACTTCTACAATTCTTGCACCGCCATCATAAAGTGCTTGTGCAACAGCAGGTATTTTTTCAAGTTCAACACCGCGGAAAATAACGATTAATCCGTGTTCTATTATAAAATTACTCATATATTTTATCCTCTAAACCTTTGAAATAATAAATAGTGTCATCTTTAGGTCTGATATCTGTTACAGCACCTGTATAGTGACGGAGATTTCTTGGTGTGTATGGGCGTTTTAACACTTCTTCAACATTAACATCAATACCAAGACCCGGCTTATCGGGAATCTTAATATATCCATCTTCAAATACAACTTCTTCGTTTGTTATGCTCTTTCTGAATGAACCATCGGTAAGCATAATCTCATGAATAACAAAGTTAGGTACTGTTGCAGCAAGTTGAAGAATTGCAGCATTAGAGATAGGTCCTGAAGGATTATGATATGAAATCATAATATGCTTTGCTTCTGCCATTGCAGCAATTTTCTTACCTTCCATTAAGCCGCCTGTATGGAAAACATCGGGCTGAGCATAGTCAACTGCATCTTTTGAGAACATTTCCTGGAATGCATATTTGGTGTATCCGCGTTCGCCTGCTGCAATTGGAACATTTGAATGTGCGCGAACATATGCTGTTGAATCAATATTATCAGGAACGCAAGGTTCTTCCATAAACATTGGTTTAAACTGTTCGATTTCCCTTGAAATTTCAAGTGCAGTTGTAGGATTAAAACGACCGTGACATTCAATAAGAAGATCAACATTATCGCCTACTGCTTCCCTTACTGCGCCTACAATATCAACGCTTTTGTGAAGTTGTTCACGGCTTATGTTCATATGGGCTGCACCAAATGGATCCCACTTAAGTGCTTTAATACCAAGATCAACTGTGCGCTTTGCCTTTTTGGCAAATTCTTCAGGAGTACGAGCGCCAATAAACCACGCATTTGCATACATTTTTACCTTATCGCGCATTTTTCCGCCTAAAAGGTTATATGTAGGAGTATTGAAGTATTTACCTGCAATATCCCAAAGAGCGATTTCAATGCCACTTATTGCTGACATTAAAACTGCGCCGCCCTTCCAGTAGATATCCCTGTAAACTTCAAAGCACATTTTTTCAATTTCTAAGGGATTTCTTCCAACAACAAGGCGTTTTAAATCCTCAACCATACCTTCAAGGGCTTTTTCATTTGTGCCCAATGAGGCTTCGCCCCAGCCATAAAGGCCTTCGTCTGTTTCTACCTTGATAAATGCCCAGTTTGTTCTGAATGCATCAAGGGTATAAATTTTTACATCTGTGATTTTCATTTTTTACACATCTCCTTATAAGGTAATAATGAAACAAGAATACCTGAATCTATTGTAAGATCGGTTCCTGTAACTGTCTTTGATAAATCGGTGCCAAGATAAAATGCACCATTTGCAATATCTTCACCTGTGCTTTCAATTCCAAGAGGCCAGTTTGCGCGTTTTTCGGCTTCTTGTTCAGCGGTGAAATTATCCCATCTGTTTGTTCTTATTGCGCCTGCTATTATACAGTTGCTACGTATTCCGTACTGTGAAAGTTCAATAGACATCGCTCTTGATAAAGCATTGATGCCGCCTTTTGATGCACTGTAAAGGCTTCTACCCATAATGGCCTGTTTTGAATGAACAGAACTTATAAATACTATTGAGCCTTTATTCTGCTCTTTCATAATTTGTGCCGCTTGCTGCGCACAAAAGAATGAACCTTTTAAATTAGTATCAATAACTGCATCATATTCCTCAGGTGTAGTACTTAAAAAATCCATACCAACGCCTAAATTTGCAGCATTTGCAACAAAAGTATCAAGCCCGCCAAAATCTTTTTTGATTTCTTCAAAAACTGCCTTGATATTATCATAATCATTTAATTCAAGACAATAGCCTTTAACTTTTACATTGTATTTTTTGCTAAGAAACTCCTGTGCTAGTTTAATTTCTGCATCGCTACGGCTGGAAACTGCAACATCATAACCTTCGCTTGCAAACTTTTCAGCAATTGCAAGGCCTGTGTTTTTAGCACCTGCTGTTATAAAAACTGTTGACATACAATACTCCTTTATACAATATTCTACCTTAAATTGTACTAATTTTTATAATAAATTTCAATACATTATAAAAGCATTTATTTATAAAAAACGCGCATTTTTTGTTGACTTTTTATTAAAAATAAGTATATAATACTGTAAAAAGGAGTTGTGAGTTTTAAATTGGATAATATTAAGTCAACTAATTTTAAAGTTTCTTTGCTGTATGCAATGAAATACTCGCCTAAAATTAAAAAATTAACTATTCGTGACAGGCAACAATTTTCATTTTTATACATAAACAAAGGAACATATTTTTATAAATTTTCTTCAGGCTCTTTTTACGCTAAAGAGGGCGATATAATTTTTTTACCTAAAGGTTCAAAATATTCTTATGAGATTTTAAGTGATGCAACAAACTGCTATCAGATAGAATTTCAGATTGATTATGATCTAATATTCTTTAAAAAAGAGCCACAAATTGTTTATAGTGGCGCAGAATACAAAGATATTTTTAAATCTATTATAATAAACAACAGCATCAACAGCGTTAAAAGTTATTTTGAATCGCAAAGCAACATTTATAAACTTTGTATGCTTATTCCCGTTTATTATGAAAATCAGACTCATTCAGAATTGAAAATTTCCCCCGCAATTGAATACATTGAAAAAAACTATTACAAGAAAATCAACACAGAAACTTTGGCCAAGTTATGTTATTTAAGTGCTTCGCAATTACGCAGAATTTTTGAAAAAGAATTAAACACAACTCCTATTAAATTGAAAAATGAAATTCGTATTGAACATGCAAAAAGAATGATTTTGCATACTTCAAAAAACTTTTCGGAAATATCTGAAACTTTAGGGTTTGACAATGTTTATGCTTTTAGCAATATGTTTAAAAAGCATGTTGGACTTTCCCCCACTCAATTTTCAAAAAACACGGTTGAAAAAATTACAAACGACAACTAAACATAAAAAAAATCTCGTTATAAAACGAGATTTTTTTATTAATTAAAGATTATTTCATTAAATTGATTCTGTTATCAATTTCACTATCCCAATTCTTATTATAAGCATTAAGAACAGCAAGAACGCCTGAATCTACCGTAAGTTCAGCACCGCTTATGGTTTTTGCCTGATCTGAAGAAAGGAAATATGCTGCATTTGCAATATCTTCAGGATAAGATTCCATACCTAAAGGCCAGTTCTTACGCTTGTTTTCATAATCTTCTGGAGTATAATCAGCCCAACGATCATTAAATGTTGCGCCTACAATTATAAGGTTGCTTCGAACATTGAATTTTCCTAATTCGTAACACATATTACGGTTAATTACATCTATTGCACCTTTAGATGCTGCATATGTAATTCTGTTAGGTAACGCTCTTTTACTGTGAACAGAACCTACTAACACAATGCTTCCGGATTTTTGTTTAACCATAATTTTTGCTGCTTCCTGTGCGCAGAAGAAGTATCCGCGTGCGTTACAATTCATAACATAATCAAACTGTTCAGGTGTTGTTGTTAAAATGCTTTGATTGTAACCGGGATCTGCTGCATTACATACAAGAGCATCCAATCTGCCAAACTTGTCCATAAGTTTTTTAAAAGTTTCCCTGATTTGTTCAACATTTGTTGCTTCCAAAGCGCAACCTAAAAAATCTACATCAGGAAATTCTTTTTTTAAGGTTTCAGCCATTTCAGTTGCTTCATTTTGTCTTCTGCCTGTTATGCAAACATTATAGCCTTCCTGTGCGAATTTTTTAGCAACTGCTAATCCTATATTTCTGATTGCGCCGGTAATAATAACTGCTTTTCTCATAATTACTCCTCATTTATCATTATGTATTTTTATTCCCAAGTTGCGCCTTTTGCAGTAGATGTTACATTTCTTGCAAACAAGCGTAAAAATGGTTTGAATTTTTCACCCTGGAACTTCCAGTCAACTTCAGATAATCTTTTGGCGATTTCTTCATCGCTTAATTCGATATCAATCTTACGGGCATCAACATCAATATTGATTATATCGCCATCTTTTACTGCTGCAAGAGGACCTTTAATTGCTGCTTCAGGTGCAACATATCCAATAGAAAGACCGCTTGAACCACCTGAAAATCTGCCATCTGTAATTATGGCAATCTTATCATATATATCCATACCTGCAACTTCCTTTTGGAATGCAAAGGCTGTTGTTCCAAACCTTCCTTTAGGTCCTAAATAATTAATAACAACTGCATCGCCTGCAACAATTTTACCTTCACGAAGCGCTTTTATTGCATCATCAACATCGGAATATACTTTTGCCTTTCCTTTAAACTGTTTTAAGTTTTCAGGAACTGCTGCAGTTTTTAATATTGCACCTTCTGGCGCAATGTTTCCTTTTAATACAGAAATTCCGCCATCGTTAGAAAGAGGATTATCAAGTGTATGAATAACATCTGTATCATAGTTAGGTGAATTTTTATAGTTTTCTTCAAGAGTTTTGCCGTTTATTGTTTTGCAGTCTTTATTAAGCATAGGCAGAAGTTCATTCATAAATGCCTTCATACCGCCTGCACGGTCAAAATCGTTAAAATAATATTTTCCGTTAGGCGCAATAGCTGTAAGTAAAGGAATCTTATGAGACATTTCATCAAAGAAACCCCACCAATCCCTATCGATACCTGCTTCATGAGCAATTGCCGGAATATGTAACAAAAGGTTTGTTGATCCTGCAATTGCAATATCTGTGATGATAGCATTTTTAATAGATTCTTCAGTGATAATATCCCTTGCAGTTATGCCTTTTTTAACCATATCCATAACACAAACGCCTGCTTCAAAAGCCAATGCACCAAGCCTTTTATCTGTTGCATTTAAGGTGGCATTTCCGGGTACAGTCATACCAAGGGCTTCTGCAATACAGCACATACTGTTTGCTGTAGTCATTGATCCGCATGCGCCTGCGCCTGCATGGGCACAGTAAACCATATCTTCAAATTCTTCTTTATCCATTTTTCCTTCCATTACCTTGCCAACGCAGGAAGAAACTTTGGTTAAACCTATTTCCTCGCCTTTATAATAACATAAGGGCATATATCCGCCTGTTACAACAACTGTAGGTATATCAAGCCTTGCAGCAGCCATCAACTGACCAGGTACTATTGAATCGCATGTACCAAGCAATACCATACCATCAAACATATTTGCTTCAACATTAAGTTCAATTTCATCAGCAATAAGATTACGGCTTGGAAGTTCAATGTATCTTGGATCTTTTAAAACCATTCCATCGCAAATACCTGTAGTAGTTAATTCA
Source organism: Clostridiales bacterium (assembly GCA_015069575.1). GTDB lineage: Bacteria > Bacillota > Clostridia > Christensenellales > QALW01 > UMGS1322. The sequence goes on along the minus strand of SVIH01000016.1, from coordinate 13,706 downwards.
AAAGGTAATCCGCCTGCTTCACGAACGCCATCTTTAACCCTTTGCGCAATTTCCTTTAAATGAACATGACCCGGATTATATTCGTTCCATGAGTTAACAACCGCAATATAAGGTTTTTTTACTTCAGTTTTTGTGTATCCCATGCCGTATAATATACCGTCACGCTTAACGCTACCAACACCAAAGCCCCATTTACTTCTTTCAAACATTTTTTATTCCCCTTTCACTACTTTATATGCATTTTTTGCCACCATTAATTCTTCATCAACTACTGTGGTATACACTTTTACAGTTGAATCATCTGAAGAAATTTTCAAAGTGCCTGATTTTATTTTTGCATCCTGTTTTGAACAATCAAGTTTAATGCCCATATAATCAAAATACTTGCAGATTTTTTGTTTAATAAGAAAACTGTTTTCGCCTATTCCGCCTGAAAAGCTAATTAAATCAAGACCGCCGAGCACAGGTATGTATGAACCAATAAATTTTGCAACGGCATATGCATATGCATCAATAACCGTTTCCGCTTCATTGCTTTCAACAATTTTTTGCATATCACTACTTATTCCTGACATACCTAAAAGACCGCACTTGCTGGATAAAAACTCACGCATATCAGTAGGTGACATACCTTTTTGCTCCATTAAATACAATATTGCAAAAACATCAATATCGCCTGTTCGATCATTCATTGGTAAACCGCTTTGTGGCGAAAATCCCATACTTGTATCTACTGAACAGCCATCTTTAATAGCGCAAAGAGATGAACTTCCGCCTAAATGAATAGAAATTATCTTTTTTGCATAAGGCTCAACTTCACTGAATTTGTGGGCTACAAAACTGTGTGCTGCACCATGGAAACCATATTTTCTGATGCTATATTCATCAGCGACATTTTTATCGATTGAATATATGTACGCATATTCCGGTATAGTTTTATGAAAACCTGTTTCAAAAGAGCCTATAAGCGGAATATCCGGTGTTAATTTTTGCATGGTTTCAATAGCTTCAATATACGGAATATTATGCGCAGGTGCTATAAAATTGTACTTCCTCATCTCATCAAGGACATTACTATCAAGAATGCAAGGATAATTTATTTTTCCTGCCATAACTGTTTTAAAGCCTATTGCTTTAATATTATCGAATCCACCGCAATATTCGTTAATGAAATCAAGGATTTTTTTAAGGCACGATCTGTAACCATCGGAATCGTTTATTTCACCTTCAACAAGTTTTTCCCCTGTTTTAAAAGAATACTTGCAATCCAAACGAATATTTGTTATTTTGCCTTGTGCAACAATATTTTCTTTTTCAACATCGTAATACTTAAATTTAAATGAAGTACTTCCGATATTTAAAACAAGTACATTAAATCCCATATTTTTCACCAAATGCTATAATCGCTTTTTCAAAACACTTATAAGGAACTCTTGCTGTTCCTGCGCCAAGGCGTTTTCCTGTTTTTGAAATCATACCGCCATGGATAACAGGTTCAATGCCCGTATCAATGACTTTTCTGATATCAATAGCAGTAGGTGAACCAACATAATTCAATGCAGGAATAAGATAATTTGCATTATCAATAAGAGCAATCTCTCTCATTTCAAGAGATTGTTCAACACCATCTTGCATAGTTTTATCTAAAGAACGCATAACTGCAGGGGCTGCACCTGCTGCAAAACCGCCTAAGCCGGTTGCTTCAAGAATACAACTATCGCCTATCCAAGGTAATACTTCATCATCATTTACATTTGCAGAAACATATTCGCCTGTAAGTTTTGGTGATGGAGCGTTGTTCCACTTGTGACCTAATCCGCTAACTTTTATTCCATATTCAACACCGTTTCCTACCATAGTGGTAACTACTGTTGAATATTCTACATTACGAACTGATTCAAGTAATGCCATTGCTGAAGCCATTCCAAGCGGATGGAAGAACCTTACTGTTCCGTAAAGTAAATCAATACATTTTTTAAATGCATCTTGAGGTAAGTTTGCATCAATAAGCATTTTAACAAGTTCGTTTGTTGCAATAAGGCCTGTAGCATCCTGTCTTGAATGAAGTTCATCACCCATTTCAACGCCACGGATAAAGATTTTCTTCATTGCCATACCGTCGTTTGCTTCAAGAACTTTTGTAATTGCCGGTGCAATAACATCGCGCACCATATCAAGATGCTCCCTTATGCTTTCATTGAAAACACCCCAACCGGCAAGTCCACCACGGTTAGGTCCTTCAAAGGGAGGACAAAATCCGCGTGCACCTGTGTTTCTATCTTCAACAACATTAACAACCATTGATGGTGTTGTAATACCTGAACCTGGACCTACAAGATGAAAATCATTTGCTGAAACAAATTTGATTTTACCTGTTCTAAGCATTTCCCTTGCTTCTTCTTCGGTTTTGGCATAACCTTCGTACATTATGCCGTTAACTCCGCCCTGTTTCTGTGTTTCACACATTTCATCCCATGGAATATCAGGACCTGAATGAATTATCATTCCATCTTCAACACCCGGAATTACTTCTTTTGCAGGCTTCATACCTATCCAATATGGATCTGTATTATTAAATAATTCAATAACCTTTTGGTTTGCAGCATCAATTTTTTCTTTAATTGAAGGCTCTAACATTTTTTCATAAATTCTTTTTGCTTCTTCGCTGATTTCAACCTTTGCCTTTGGTTGCCAATTTAAATGAACGCCTTCAATCCCCTGATCTTTAACTGCATCATAAAAAGTATCAGTACCAACATTGATTACTTTTATCTTATCATTTAACATAATTATCTTTCCTCCAATTTATTTATAATCTTCATTGCAAGATTTACAACCCTTGAATTTGTTTCTGCAACAATTACGCCTGCATCAAGTAAAATTTGTTTTTGCTCTTCAAAACCTTGTGGATCCATATCACTACCGCATATAGTTGCTACAACGCATAAATGCCTTCCTTCACTTTTTGCCCTTGCTTTTTCTTCTATAATTGCTTTGGACATTACTGAAGCAGGATCAGGATGAAGTGCATATCCAAGAAGGAAATCAAGATAGATAACTGCAGTTTCTTTATCCCTTGCTTCTTTAATAAAACGGTTTACCCTTGCTGTTGGATCAATGGCAACATGAGCCCTGCCTTTAGTAAATATTTCATCACCAATATCTATTAGTGTGTGTTCCTTACTACAGAACGGATCATCAAGCATAAGTTTTTTATCAAAAGCAACATTTGAATAAATATCACCTTTTTGCTTTGTCCACATCAACTGTGCTTCATCAGTTAATGATCCGCCGCAAAGAATTCCCCTGAAATACTTTTGTTCGCCGGAAAATTTCTTAACCTCTTCATCGGCGATTTTCTCATAATCCATATCGTCTTGCAGTTTAACTTTTTTACCGGAACTAAGTTCCATTACCATTTCTGCAGTCTGATCAAAAGATTCTGAATACATTATGCCGTTTTCTTTTAAAACCTGATTATCGCCATTAATAAACTGAATAACAACAGGTTTTTTACATTCTTTTACAACGGAAATTACTTTCATCAGCGCAGACTGAGACGGGGGTTTTGAAATTAATGCTATTACTTTGGTGGATTCATCTGCTTCAAGTGCACGAATACCCTGAATCATTGTTATACCACCAACTTCATCAGACATATCCCTACCGCCTGTTCCGATTGCATGGGAAACACCAAATCCGTTACGATGAACAAGTACCATTACTTCCTGAATACCGCTGCCTGATGCACCTACCAAACCAATATCGCCCCTGTTTACCATACTGCAAAGACCTATTGCAACACCGTTGATAAAGGAAAGTCCGCAACCGGGGCCCATCATATACAAGCCTTTTTCCTGGGCAAGTTTTTTTAATTCAACCTCATCTTCAATAGGAACATTATCACTGAACATAAAAACATTCATATCGTTTTGTAATGCTCTTTTACCTTCAACTGCAGCATATTCACCTGCTACAGAAATTATTGCAAGGTTAGAATCAGGAAGCGCTGCTTTAGCACCGCCGATGCTTCTATAGGCTGTTGTTCCCTGACTTTGCCTTTTTTCTTTTATGCTTTTTTCAAACTCAGCTTTTGCAAAATCACATATTTCATTATTTTCGCCTCTTATAGCAATAATAAGATCGTTTGCCGTTGCTTCACTTCCCTCAGAAGTTAAAAGTTCAAGATCAGCCATTGTATCCTTATTAAGTGGAGTTCCCATACCTATTGAAGCATTATCAATGCCTTCAATATTGGTAAGTTTACTTGCAAGCTTCATAAGAAATACAGAATCATAGTAAACATTTTTCTCAACATAGTTTATAACTACCATTATCCAAGTCTCCGTTCTTATAAAATTTATAACCTGCTATTATTCCAAGACAGGTTTCATATCCTGATGTGCTGCCATAATCAATCATTTGCTTTGTTAAAAACTCAATATTGCCTTTTTTATTCACAAGGGAATGTAAAAGATTATACAGGTCCTCATTGATATGCCCTTGACAAACATCTTTTAATAAATTGCAACTTACAAAAGAAGTTCGTTCCATACCATTTTGCTCAAGATATTTTGCCAAAGACAAATTAAATTCAGGCAAATAATTAATTATATGAAAAAATGCTGTTATTCCTGATAAAAAATCATCAGCAGAAGGGGTTAATCCTATGCCTAATCCAACAAGCATCTGAAATCCCTTTGTTTTATTGATTTTCAGCATTTCTATACCTTGATTGAATTTTTTATAAATCAGATTTTCTTCACAAATCAGCGGGCTGTTTGTTTTATATTTATTTAAAAATTCAAGCATTTCTTCAAAAACAGTTTCTTCTATTTCTATATTTTTAAGCGGTTGACGATAGGTTTCATAAACTTGCATATCTGAATAATTAAACATAATATTGGCAAGTTTAATTTTTCCGCTATCTATTATAACCGACTCATTAACTGAAATAGGCAAATCATAAAAGCTTCCTTCATATTCACTTACAAGCCCTCTTGTTGAAAACCTGTCAGTTTTATTAAATATGGTAAGCATCTGTTTGCTTTGAGTTAAAATATTAAAACATTTATCAAAAATTCCTACAACCGTACCGTTACAATGAAGAAATTCTTTTGCTTTTGTTGTTCCGCAAATTATATTAATCTTCATCATAAACACTTACGCAAAGGCTATTGCAAAATGCCTTATCCACTTCAGGATAATCCGTACGGTAATGAACACCGCGTGATTCCTTGCGCTTTATAGCCGCTTTTACAGATAAAGTGCAAACCAAAGCCAGATTTTCAACTTCATATTTTGATATCAATGCGTTTGTATCCGTTGGTTTGCTATCCTGAATTTGCTTTAATATATCCTTAAGCAACTGTTGTGCACTTAACATACCGTCTTCGCTTCTTGCAGGACCCATATACTTGTGCATTATTTCAAGAATGTTTTCTTTTGTTTCATTATAATCCTGATGGGTAGTATTTCCTTTTTCAAATACTGTATCAGCATAATTACATTCTACAGAAAACGCCTGCGAACATTGTTGACAATATTTCGCAGCGCTGTTACCTGCAATTTTACCAAACACATAGATTTCACTTCCTGCGTTTCCGCCTACACGGTTTGCACCATGAATTCCCCCTGCAACTTCGCCTGCTGCAAAAAGACCTTCAATATCAGTTCTGCACTGTTCATCGATTACAATGCCACCCATAAACGAATGTGCCGCGGGACCAACTTCAATTATGTCTTTAGTAAGATCTATCCCCTCTTTTATAAAGCGTTGATAATACAGGCTGTGATTTTCTATAATTTCCTTGGGATCTAACAAAGTAAGATCAAGATATACTCCTGAATGCTGGCTTCCGTTACCGTTTTGAACCTCAAGGGCAATAAGCCTTGCAAGCATATCCTTTGATACCAAACCTTCGTTCTGGTAATGCTTTAACAAAAATCTTTCGCCTTTATTGTTTTTTATCTGACCGCCTTTTGCAAGTAATGTTGTGGATATACCTAATTTTTTAGGATAAATACATCTGCAAGGTTCAAACTGAATAAATTCCATATCAACAAGCCTTGCACCTGCTTTATATGCTAAAGCATAACCATCACCGGTCATAAACTTTGGATAGGTGCTATCTTTTGCAATATGTATACCGCCTGTTGCTAAAATAACACTTTTACATTTAACTATATAAATTTCGCCCGTTTGTTTATTTATTACTTTAGCGCCGATGATTTTTTTATCTTTTACTAAAAGATCTACAATCATGCTGTTAGAAAGCACTTGCGCACCCATTTGATTAACAAAATCCCAGTACTTGCTTACAGTTGTTCTACCTGTATGATTTTCAATATGTACAAGCCTTGCGCATGAACAACCTAACGGTTTTAACAAATTATATTCGCCATTATCTTTATCAAAAATAAACCCTTGTTTTTCAAGAAGTTCAACTGCTTCAAGCGAGCCTTCAGAAAGTGCACGGGCAAGGTTTTTATTACCTATATTCAATCCGCCCTGAAGTGTATCATTTTCATATAATTCAACACTGTCATTTTCATTAACGGGAGCATTAAAACCCAAAACATAATTTGATGCACATTCATCATTTTTTGAAACTAAAATAACTTTTTTATTTTGCTTAAGAACTTCATAAGCAGCGCTAAGCCCTGCCTGACCGCATCCGGCTATAAGTACATCAGTATCAAGCGCAGTATACTTTTGTTTATTATTCATCTTCTTCACCAAGCAATTTTAAAGCATTTCCCCTGCATATTTTTTTGTATGTGGAGAATGAAATCTTTCCATTTTCAACCGCTTTATCAAGGAAATCTGAAAGATTAAGCATTTCGTGGTCAATATTTTCAGGGTCATGAATATCTGTTGCATAGAAGATTCTGTCAGCAAATTCTTCCATAAATTTATATGTATATTCAGGATCGCGAACCATTGCACGATATCCTGAAAGTGATGATAAATCACAATATAAATTATCATACTTGCGCATTAATTCAGCAACTCTGCCTTCTTTAGTTACTTTTCCGCTTGGGTAGGTATTTGATGTTTCTTCTGTTACAGATGCATCTAATTCTGACCAGAACCTTACAGAATGACCTATTACTTTTAATTTAGGAAACATCTTTAAAACTTTTTCAAGACGGGGCAAATGTAAATCGTCTACCACGCCGTAATCGTTGCCCATTTTACCAAAATGAAGTGTTACTGACATATTGCACATTTCACAATGCTTAAACAAGTTCAACATTCTTGGATCATCAAGATATATATTGGCAATTTGCTCACTTACACCTTTTGCGCCCAATGATTTATAGTAGTTTAAATAATGCGAAAAGTTTGTTTCTTCATTATTATTACCAAATCTTGGATCTATTCCGCAAAACCACCAACCGATAGTGTCGTTATAATTATCTGCTATTGCTTTTGCTTCCCTTGGTGAAAGCCTTTCGGTTGTAAATTCAGGGCATGTACCGGGTGGTAATAAAACACCCTTTTCAACACCGATTTTATCATATATAACTCTTAATTCTTTAACAGTTGGATAAAAATGGCCTGATTGCTTGGGTATTCCACGCTCTTCAATACAATGCACATGCATATCAATTTTCTTTAACATATGATCCCCCTATTATATTATTTATTATATATTAATAATACAGGGTTTTTTTAGTTTTTTCCAAGCCAATTTTGGTGTGAATTTTCATAGCAAAATAGCGTTGACACATTATTATAATTATTATATAATAATTATTTGAGGTGTTTTTATGTCTAAAATTCCTATAATTGTTGAAGACAACTTTAAGCAAACCATATGGTATAATCAGATGCTGAAAATTTTTTCAAAAAAGAATGTTCAGCCTATACTTAAAAGTTCAATAAAAACTTTAAAAAAGGACTCCGTTATTCTTATTATCGGCGTTTCTAATATATTTATAAATGAATGTATACAACTTTGCAAAACAAACTCTATCAGATGTATTGTTGTTGGTGCTAATTTAACGGAAACAAACTCTTTTGTTAGTTATGTTACAATAAACCGAAAAGCAACTACATCAAATATTGTTTCTTATTTCAAACAACTTAATGCTAAAAGAATTGCATTGCTTGGCATAAACACCGGCTCTATTGTTGACTATGAAAAAAAACAAGGTTTTACCGACTCGGTAAACACCTTGTACGGATATAACCCCGAAGAAGATATTTATAATTACACAACCTCTGCCCAGGAAACCATTAACAATCTTTTAAAACGCATAGATAAATATGATGCAGTAATTTGCGCCAATGATTATTTTGCAATAAAACTTATTCTTTCAGCAAAAAAAATTGGAATTAACATTCCAGATGATCTTATGATTGCAGGGTATGGAAACTCTTCTATTGGCAAATTATTTAAGCCATCCATTACATCGGCTTCTTTTGATTATAAAAAAACTGCCCTGCACGCTATAAAACTTTTTTACTTTTTAACACAAAATCCCGAAATTTCAAATTGTAATATCTGTATTGACTGTAATGTTATTCCGCGGGAAACAACAAACTTTTTTACCCCCAACACAACAGTAAGTTTTGATTTAGGAATTGTTGAGCATGATTCCCAAAGCATTATAAACGATATACCGTTAAAACAAATATTAGGGCTTGATGAAATACTTAATTCAACAGACAAAATAAATTCCCAGATTCTTTTGGGGATTCATCAGAACCTGACGCTTTCAGAAATTTCTGAAAAACTGTATATTTCAGCCACTGCATTGCGTTATAGAATGAAAAAAATATATCAGTTAACCAATACTCATTCAAAGCAGGAATTATACCAATTACTAATTAATATTTTTGATAGGACCGGTGATATAATTGGAACAGACAATAACTATCAGCAACCAAATATTAACGCTTAATGTGAGCACAACAGGTGCGCAGATGACAAGCCTTAAATGTGGCGATACTGAAATTTTATGGCAAAAAAATCCTGAAGTTTGGAATAGCACCGCACCTATCCTTTTCCCTATTTGCGGAAGATTGTGGGATAACAAATATCTTTACAACGGGCAAGAATTCCAAATGGGAATTCACGGATTTATCCGTTTTTCAGAATTTGATATTGATGAAATTACTTCAGATTCCGTTACACTTTCAACTAATCACACGCCAAAGACCAAAGAACAATACCCTTTTGATTTTACTTTCAGGGTTAAATTTACTTTAGAAGATAATAAAGTTAATATTTTTTATCAGGTTACTAATAATGATAGCAAGGAAATGTTCTTTTCTGTTGGCGGGCACGAAGGATTTGCTTGTCCTGAAGGTGTTGAAGATTATGAATTGGAATTTCCTGATGACGAATTTATAATAAGACGAATTCTTTCTGAAGGATTTTTCAATGGTGAAGAAGAAAAAATATGTTTGAACAATCACAAACTTGCCCTTAAATATGATGAATTTGAGCGTTGCACATATATTCTCCGTTTACCAAAATCAAAAAACATAATTCTTTGTAATAAAAGCAGAACTGTTAATGTTGGTTTAGGAAATTCAACCTGTGTTGCATTGTGGACATTGCAAGATCGCAAATATTTATGCATTGAAGCATGGTGCGGTTGTTCTGAAACTGAAGGATATGTTAAAAATATTTCAGAAAAAGAAGGCATTATTTGTATTAAAAGCAACGAAACATTTTCGCATGAGCACAGTATTTCAGTGCCTAATGTTTCAGAATAAATCATAAATAGTATAAAAACCCCTCAAACAAATGCATTTTGCGCTTTTTGAGGGGTCTTTTTATTAAATTATATTTACTCTACTTATTGTGGACTTGATTTTCTTTTACCATAGCAATAATTATAGATGCGATTGAAAAAATATTACAAAGAACTGTTGAAAAAGATTTTATTATAACACCATAAATCAACCACAAAAACACTGCCGGAAGATTAAATTTGCGCACATTTTTAACATCACTGCACCAAAACCCGATTGTACCTAACAGTGACCCCGCCATAGGCAAAAAACTATACCATTCCTTCCACCTTAATAACGCTGTAAGAAATGTTAAAATGCAAAAAAACAAGGGTGTATACAGATGATTTACCCATCGTTTATGTTTTTGAGAAAAAACAATATTTCTTACAATATTAAGCGCATTAATGGCGCCACCAACAAGTTCACCGCGAAGCAAAAAACGAATCGCTCCCATTGAATCACATACGGTCTTTACAGCAATTATATGACTTCGTTTATTAAACAGAAATATAAAAAACGAAAGGATAAGCGCTAAAATACCGATGATTTCTGCAATAATGTTAATTGGATTTGAAAAACTTGCTTTAATCCATTCTAATATAGTATTCATGTTTCTTCAGGTCCTCCACCAAAATCGGGCACATCAAGTAATTTTCCGCCTTGCTTAGCTGATTCATGCGCTATTAAACCGGGAATAGTAAATCGTGCAGCACGCCATGCATTAACATACGGCATTTTTCCATTAGCAACGCAGGTGCAAAATTCATCAATAAGAAGTTGGTGTGATGCCATATGTCCATTTACTTGAGCAATTTTTCTATAACTATCAGGTATCCGCTTATATTCTTTTGCTTGAATTGGTGAAACATGATACCATTGATAACCATGATTGGCAACACAGTTTTTAAAATCAACAGTTCCATTATTATTTTGAGTCATTTCTTCAGGATTAACGTAATGGCTGACATCCTTTAGTGTGACACCTTGTTCTGTAAGTGTCTGCATAATATGTTGCGCATTACTAAATTGATATGATCCTTTTGTTCCGTAAAAACTTTGCACAGAAGAACTTGGCGCTTTATATCCGATTCGCCTGCATTCGTTAACCCTTGCAACGCCCCCATTGGAAAGACGCATAAGTGAAAATTCATTGGAAAATGTATTGTCCCACGGATTTTTACCAATAGCAAATGGAGTATCTTCTTGTATATCGCAGTAACCCATCGCACTAACCTTTGTAACATATGAGTTTGTAGCATGTAACACCATTGCTGTTGAATGAGTTGGATAAAAAAATGGTGGCACAGCAGAGTTCGGCTTATCATCCTGAAATTCCTTTGGAAAATGAGAAATATCGTGATAATATTGAGATTCGGCATAAACAAAATCACCAAATTCACCGCGCTCAAATGCTTCTTTACAATACATAGCGCTAGGGTAATAAATACACGTTTCACCCATCATATAAATTCGCCCTGTTTGTTTTACTGCATCAATAATGCGTTTACAATCTTCTACAGAAACCGCCATCGGCACCGCAGAATACACATCTTTTCCTGCATTTAACGCACGAACAACAAGATCTCCGTGTGTATGACGCTGAGTAAATATCGCCACAGTATTAATTGCTTTATCATTAATAACATCTTCAAATGTTTTTATTATCCCTACATTAAAGGTTTTTGCATATTCTCTTGCCCTTTTTTCGTCAATATCACAAACCTTTAATGAGTCAACTGTAGGATGCGCCAGAAACAACGGTACAAAATGTTTTGCAAAGTCTCCGCATCCTATTATCGCAACATGAAGTTCATGTTTATTTTTATCGTTCATTTATGTTGCTCCTTTATTTTTTTCTTGATTATAACACTGAAATATGATATCATCAATGTAAATTACAAATCAAAAATGGTAAAAAGCAAAGGTTATATTTGTATGAATGAAAATTTATTTAATCCTTATGTGCGTTTTTGCAAACGGCGTTGTCTTTCTTCAACCTATCCTAATCAAGTATGTGCCTATGACTTTCGTTTATTTTATGTTTTAAATGGTTCTTTTACAGTTCAGGTCGACGATGCCAACATCAAACTTGAACCATCATCTATATTAACTATTCCGCCAGGAACAGCATACAAAATTATTATAGATGGCGCTCCTGTGGAGTTTTATGTTATAAATTTTGATTTTGACAGTGAACATACTTTTATCACCGAAAGGGCGCCTGTTCAAAAAGAATTTTTTTCTAAAAACGAAATATTTTCTAAAAACTGCTTACCTGGTTTTGAACAGGCATTACATTTCCCCCACTCTTATGAATTTGAAAATGCTTTTCGTGAACTTGGCGAAATAGAAGATATTTCATCAACTGATGCAACGAATATAAGGTCAGGATTAATGAAATATATTCTTTCTAAAATTATGTATCTTAAAATATCAGACAATAAAAATTCTACAAAACCACAAATTCAGGCTATTAAAGAATATGTTAATCAAAATTTCTCACAGCAAATAAATAACAAAATAATATCCAAAGAAATAGGCTACCATCCTCATTATTTAAACAGTTATTTTTTGCATTGGGAAGGTATAACGCTTCATACTTATATAGAATCAGTAAGATTAAAACACGCACAGAAATTATTAATAACTACACAAAATCCTGTTTACGATATAGCCCAAGCATGCGGTTTTGTTGAAACTTCTTATTTTATTAAATTCTTTTTCCGCCATACAGGTATGACGCCAAAGCATTACCGACAGCTTTTTATGTAAAATGTATAATTAAAGAAAAAGCAAAAAGCACTTCTAAAGAAGTGCTTTTAATTTTATAACATATATTTAAGGACGAAGACCCATACCGCCTTCAAGTGTAATTGTTTCACCGTTCATATATTTAAAATCAGGTGATACTATCTGAACGCAAACACGTCCGATTTCTTCTTCAGAATCACCAAAATGGCCTGCAGGTGGCATTTTTACATTTGCTTTGAATGCTTCCGGATAAGCCTTTTCAAAGTTTTCAAGCTGAGCTGTCCAGGCAAGAGGACATACAACATTTGTGTTAATTCCGTCTTTTGCCCATTCTGTTGCAGCAACTCTTGTAAGGCCACGGATACCTTCTTTAGCAGCAGCATAAGCGCACTGACCATAATTACCGAATAAGCCTGCACCTGAAGCAAAATTTATTATGCTTCCCTGTGTTTCTTTAAGATAAGGATAGCAAGCTTTCATATAATAAAATGTTGCATAAAGACCTGAATAAAGCGCTAAATCAAACTGTTCAGTAGTGTGATCCTGAATAGTAACTCCTGATGCAGAAGCCTGCGCATTATTAATAAGAACATCAATTCTTCCAAACTCTTTAATTGTTGCATCGATAACACTCTTAACTGTGGCTTCGTTATCTAATCCTGCTGATATATCTGCAGAAAAAATCAATACCTTTATGCCATAAAGTTTTTCAAGTTCTTCTTTTGCCTTTTCAAGTTTTGAAAAATTTCTTCCTGTTATTACAAGATTTGCTCCTTCTTTTGCATATGCAGTAGCAATTCCATAACCGATAGATCCGCATCGTCCATCAGATAAAGCGGCAAAGCCTGCGCCTGTAATTATCGCTGTTTTTCCTTTTAAAAATCCCATAAAACCCTCTCATTTATTCGTAATTATTTTTGCGAGTTCATTATAACAAAAAAATAAAATAGCGTCAACAAGAATTATTAACTGATAATAATCGGGTAGATGATGGTATATAAACATAAGCCAACAAAAGCCGCGAAACAGGTTTTGGGGGTTATATTAGGTAAAACAAAAAAACAACCACTTTTTTAGTGGTTGTTTTTTCATATAGATTCCGGCGGCGACTTACTCTCCCGGGCCGTCTCCAGCCAAGTACCATCAGCGCTGAAAGGCTTAACTTCTGTGTTCGGAATGGGAACAGGTGATCCCTTTCGCC
>SVIH01000015.1 GCA_015069575.1 Clostridiales bacterium | reverse complement strand
GAGATTTACACCCCTGCCGTTGTTTATTATTCTATTTGGTATCAAAACGGTATCAAAAACTCGCTTTGAATGCCGAAAAACCTTGATTTATAAGGCTTTTTCGACTTGCATTAATTATTCCCACTCGCTTAAATTAGTATTATATCGAGTGAATTCAGGTCTTTTTACGCGTTTTTTAGTGGCATTTGACCAAGATTTTCGCTTCTTCTATGGCGTCTACGAAAAAACGGTATTAAATTGGTATCCCCAATGCCACCCGAAAAGCACTACTTTTCCATGTAATTTATTATACCATAAAATCAGAATAAATATTAAGAGGTTTGTGGAGATTTTTTGAAGATTCATAACACTGATAATCGAAAGGCGAGCGTAAAATACGCTCACCTTACTATTGTTGCACAGTTAATACATGGGCATTTCGATTCCTTTTCCGTATTTATCCATATACACATTGCGAGTTCCTACGATAGCCACCAAGTCATCTCTTGAAATATCGGTTGCCGTTCCTGCTGACATATCGTACAGAACGTGAGCTTCATCATAGTATTGAATGAACCAATCATCTTTATTTCTGTATCGCCAAGCAGTTTTGATAATGCCGTATAATTTACCATCCACTTTAGCATACCATGCATACAAATTAAGGCACACAAGCTCTTTCCCTTTGGGTCTGGTGTGCGGTGGAGTCGGCAATTGCTCCGCATATTCGGCTACTTTTTTAGAAAGATGCGCGGAGATATTCTCCATCTGTTCCATATCTTCCTTAGTATAACGAACCTCGGAATAAGTTACTTCTTCAGTAAGAAAATCGATACTTATCGTTTCTTCAGTTTGGCAACCGTTGATATAGCGTCTGAAAATGAGCGCTCCGTTTCTATACAACTGAGAAAAAACGCCGTTGACAAAGGGCTTTACATATTCGATGGCATCCCTTGCTGCTTGGGTAGTAAAATTGAGTGTTTTTACAGAGGGGGCCTTAAAATTGCCATCGTACCATTCCTCAAATTGCTGATTGATGGCAGATATAACGGTGCTCTCGAAGTCACCACGCGCCACAACAAGATCGGCGTGTTCCGGATGATCAAGATAATGATAACCGTGATTCCACATTTTATTTTGCCACAAGCTTTCATCAAATATGCCATCGCTAAAAGCAATAATGTTACCGCGTTCGGGATTATCCCATTCATCCGAAAATATAAGCAATTCAAAAGACTCCATCTTGTTTTGTGTCCCGTTTCGCAAAACATAATTTTCTACCCCAAGCTGAGACATAGATATTATGAGCGAATCATATATGGACATATCGACATAGAGGTAATCCGGAATTAAATAAAGAAAATATTTCGGCACATTGTTACCGCATATAACTTCAAGGGTTTCCATCTGTATCAAACGATATGCCATAGGTCGATATGCCGAGCTGATATCAAGTTTATAGTATTTATCGGGATAATTCTTCACAACCCTGGCTTTTACAGCAAATCCTGCGCTAAATTCAAATCTGGGTGGTTCTGCAGCAGCCCCGCCCTCAATAGAAGTAGAAGTTCCTACTATAAATTCCAAACTATTACCGTTTAATTGTTCAGGGGACACAGTTGCATCAAAAATGATTGGGGTATAATCCTCTCGCACCATAGGCACAACAATGACAGCACTGACTATCAGCAACAAGCAGGCTGCGATTGCCCCAAATCGAATCCATATGTTTTGGGTGGTTTTCTTCTCTTTCTTCAATTTTGTTTTGACATAAAACTTATCTTTAACTGAAGCAAGCACATCATCGGGGAGTTTGGGTGCGTTCAACTCATCTGAAAACTGATCAAGTTCCTGCGGCTTTGCTTCATCAAATATTTCATTCAATTTCTTTTTCATACCTCTTTACCTCCAAACAATTTTCGCAATTTGTTTAAAGCTCTGTGTGTGCGCGTATCCACATTGGATACTGTCAGCTTCAGCGCATCCGCGATATCCTTTGAGGACTCACCAAAATAATACTTCCGTATGATGATGCTTGAGTCGGGTTCACCAAGCTCCTTAACCGCTGATAACACCTCGTGGCGAATCTCATCCTCTGCAATATCTCCCTCTATGGTAAAATTATCAGCAATCTGAAGCAAACTATCCTCATCGTCAAGCGAAAAATCACCTCGTTGTCTCACACGTTTTCGTGCTACATCGATCGCGTGGTAACGAGCCAATACGCACAGATATGATTTGATGCTTGAGATCTTCGGGTCATACTTCGCAAGCTCCGTGTAAAACTCGCTGAATACATCTGCCACACAATCTTCAAAATCGGTTGAAACATAGCAAGACCCCGTATATTTACCTTTGACAACAGCATAAACAAGACCTGCATACTGATTCATTAACTGTTCCATTCCAGCGCTCGGGTCTTTATGTAGCAATCTCAGTAACTTACTGTCCTCCATAGTCTCATCTCTCCTTTGAATTAATTTAATATTATATTCGTTTAAAAAATCGAAATCTTACACTTTTCTCAAAATAATTATAACATATTCTTGCGAAAAACGTGTGAACTAATATAAAAAAATGGGTGCCGCCGAAGAGACACCCTTAAAAGACAGCAACGGCAGGAGATTTACACCCCTGCCGTTGTTTATTATTCTATTTGGTATCAAAACGGTATCAAAAACTCGCTTTGAATGCCGAAAAACCTTGATTTATAAGGCTTTTTCGACTTGCATTAATTATTCCCACTCGATAGTGCCAATGGGTTTAGGTGTAAGGTCTAAAAGTACACGGTTAATGCCTTCAACCTCAGTTGTAATACGATTTGTAATTGTATGAAGAACTTCGTAAGGAATTTCTTCAATAGTAGCGGTCATAGCGTCAACAGTATTGACTGCGCGGATAATTGCGGGCCAACCTTCATAGCGTTTATTATCCTTTACGCCAACGCTTTTAAAATCAGGAACTGCAATAAAATACTGCCAAACTTTTGATGCAAGACCACATTTATCAAATTCTTCCCTTAAAATTGCATCTGCTTCCCTTAAAGCATGAAGCCTGTCCCTTGTAATTGCACCAAGGCAACGAACACCTAAGCCTGGACCTGGGAATGGCTGACGGTCAACCATTTGTGCAGGCAAGCCAAGTGCTTTACCAACAACACGAACCTCATCCTTATAAAGAAGTTTAATAGGTTCTACAAGTTCCATCTGCATATCTTCAGGAAGACCGCCAACGTTATGATGTGCTTTAACACCATCACTTTCTAATATATCAGGATAAATTGTACCCTGTGCTAAGAAGGAAATACCCTGAAGTTTACCTGCTTCTTCATCAAAAACTTTAATAAATTCGTTACCGATAATTTTGCGCTTCTTTTCAGGTTCAGCAACATCTCTTAACAAATCAAGAAAACGATCAGTAGCATCAATATAGATAAGGTTAGCATCAAGCTGATTTCTAAAAACCTCAATAACCTGTTCGCTTTCACCTTTACGCATAAGGCCGTGATTTACATGAACACACACAAGCTGCTTTCCAATTGCTTTAATTAAAAGTGCGGCAACAACTGATGAATCAACACCACCTGAAAGTGCAAGTAAAACCTTTTTATCTTTTACCTGTTCCCTGATTTCAGCAACCTGTTCATCAATAAAGACTTGCGCAAGTTCATTTGTTGTAATTCTTTGCATAGTTTCGGGACGCCTAACAATATCCATATTTTTACCCCCTAATATTTTATGAAAATAATTATACACGATATTTTTATTTTTTGCAATTATTTATTACACAAAATAACAAAAAATTTTTTTGAAAAAATCAGTTGACAAAGATTGGATTTTAAAATATAATGTCATTGAGTTAGCAGAGGCTAACTGTTATTTTTGATATAAAGTTAGCATAGACTAACCAAGAAGGAGATGTTATATTTGAAGACGTTAAAGGATGCAAAAATTGGGCAGACAGTTACAGTAAAAAAGCTTCACGGCGAAGGACCTATCAGAAGAAGAATAATGGATATGGGAATTACAAAAGGCGTTGAAATTTACGTTAGAAAGTTTGCGCCCTTAGGTGATCCTATGGAGTTGTTTATAAGAGGCTATGAGCTTTCGTTAAGAAAAGACGATGCACAAATGATTGAAGTTGAATAACACAGAAAGGATAATTAAAAATGGAATACAAAATAGCAATTGCAGGTAATCCTAACAGTGGCAAAACAACACTTTTTAACGCGCTTACAGGATCAAACCAGTACGTTGGTAACTGGCCCGGCGTTACAGTTGAAAAGAAAGAAGGTAAATTAAAGAATTACGATGACGTTATCGTAACTGACCTTCCCGGTATTTATTCCCTTTCCCCCTACACCTTGGAAGAGGTTGTTGCAAGAAATTATCTTGTAGAGGAAAAGCCCCACGCCATACTTAACATTGTTGACGGCACAAACTTAGAAAGAAACCTTTATCTTACAACACAACTTCTTGATTTAGGTATTCCCGTTGTTATTGCTATAAATATGATGGATGTTGTTAGAAAACGTGGCGACAAAATTGATATTGCAAAGCTTTCAAAAGCTCTAAAATGTAAGGTTATTGAAATTTCTGCATTAAAAGGTGACGGTATTTTAGAGGCTGCTAATCTTGCAGTTGAAGAAGCAAAAAACAGTAGTTTTGCCCATATTCATATTTTTTCAGGCACGGTAGAACACGCTCTTGCACATATTGAAGAAGCAACAGTTCATCATCTTCCTGAAGATAACCAGCGTTGGTATGCGGTTAAGCTTTTTGAAAGAGATGCCCGTGTAAAAGAAGAATTATCCCTTAACGACGACATTCTTAAACATATTGAATCAGATATTCTTGATGTTGAAGCCCATTATGAAGATGATTCTGAAAGCATTATTGCAAACGAAAGATACCTTTACATAACCGAACTTGCAAAAAAGTGCTTTACAAAAAAATATCACAAGATGTTATCAACATCTGATAAAATTGACAGAATAGTTACAAACAAGTTCCTTGCATTACCTATTTTTATATTAATAATGTGGCTTGTTTACACCATTTCAATCGGAACAGTTGGAGATTGGACCGTTGGTTTTATGAATGACACCTTGTTTGGTGAATGGATTGTGCCCGGCGCAACCTCTCTTTTAGAGAGTTGGAACTGCGCACCTTGGCTTACAAGCCTTGTTGCTGACGGTATTGTTGGCGGTGTTGGTGCAGTTTTAGGCTTTGTTCCACAGATGCTTATTTTATTCCTTTTACTTTCAATTCTTGAAGACTGCGGATATATGGCACGTGTTGCTTTTATTATGGACAGATTATTCCGTAAGTTCGGGCTTTCAGGTAAAAGCTTTATTCCTATGCTTGTTGCAACAGGTTGCGGTGTTCCCGGTATTATGGCAAGCAGAACCATTGAACAGGACCGCGACAGAAAAATGACTATCATCACCACAGGATTTATTCCTTGCGGTGCTAAAATGCCTATTGTTGGCTTAATTGCAGGCGCTCTTTTTAATAATAGCGGAATAATTGCAACAGCTGCTTACTTTGTGGGTATTACGGCAGTTATTATAACCGGTCTTATGCTTAAAAAGACAAAACCATTTGCCGGCAACCCTGCCCCATTCGTTATGGAGTTGCCACAGTACCACGCACCGATGCCTTCTAACATTTTAAGGGCAACCTGGGAACGTGGCTGGTCATTTATCAAGCGTGCAGGTACGGTAATCTTAGCCGCAAGCGTTTTAATTTGGGTACTTAACAGTCTTTCTTTTGAAAACGGCTTACACTATATTACAGAAGAAAATGGCGGTGCCTCAATCCTTGAAGTATTAGGTACACCTATCGCTTTCTTATTTAACCCATTAGGTTTTGGTTCCTGGCAGGCAGCAGTTGCTACTATTTTAGGTTTAGTCGCGAAAGAAGAAGTTGTTGGTGTGTTTGGTACACTTTCACAGATGATTCCTGAAGGCGCAGATCTTATGACAGAAGTTGACGGTGGCACATTTGAAAATGCAAAAATTATCGGTCAGGAGTTCTTTAATAACAACCAGCTTGCAGGCTTTTCGTTCTTAACCTTTAACTTACTTTGTGCACCTTGCTTTGCAGCTATGGGCGCAATAAAAAGAGAAATGAACAATTGGAAATGGACTGCTTTTGCTATCACATATATGTGCGTTTTTGCCTATGCAGTATGTTTAATTATTTATCAGCTTGGTTCCTGGTTCTTTGGAAGCGGAAATATCATCGGCACAATTGCCGCAATTATTGTGCTTGCACTTATAATCTTTATGCTTTTAAGAAAGAATAAACACGAAAAAATTTAAAAAAAAGAGGTGTTTCATTTATGTGGCCTACAATTATTATTTCATCACTTATCGGTATAGCAGTTATCGCTATTATCGTAAAAGGTATTATTGATAGAAAAAACGGCAAAGGTTCTTGCTCTTGCGGTTGTTCCGGCTGCGCGATGAAAGACTCTTGCCACAAAAAATAAATAAAATTTAAGCACCGTTATAAAACGGTGCTTTTTATATTTCTTTTATAAACTCCAACACAACGCTATCTAAAATATCCATACCTTTTTCAGTTAAATAGAGATAGCGTTCGTTAAAATCAACAAGGTTTAACTTTTTTAATTTTTGGATTTGTGTATTATATTCAGAAATAAAATCAAAGTTAAATCTTTTTTTATACCCCTGTAAATCAATTCCCCTGTTCATTCTTAAGCCAAGAAAAATAATTTCTTCCTGCATATCGGTTTTTGTTAGAATTTCTTTGTTTGTAACAATATCTTTTTGGTTTATGTAATCATTAAGATTTAAAGTGTTGTTATATCTTGCACCGTTATAGTATGAATGAGCAGCACAACCTAAACCAATATATTCTTTTGCTTGCCAATATTTGATATTATGCTTACATTCGTAGCCTTTCTTTGCATAATTAGAAACTTCATATTGATATATGCCGTATTTTTCTAATGTTTCTTTTATGGCTTTATACATAAGGCGTTCAGTTTCTTCACTGGGAAGAGATATTTCACCGCGCTTATATGAGACGCCAAGGGGCGTGTTTTCATCAATTATAAGGGAATAGCAAGAAATATGCGTTGAACCGTAATTTACCGCCTTATTTAAGGTTTTAAGCCACATTTCAAGGGTTTGACCGGGAAGTGCAAAGATTAAATCTAAATTAAAGTTTTTTATATCGGCTTTTTTAATATTTTCTATTGCATTTTCAAACTGCTTTAGCGTATGGCTTCTGCCTAAATCGTTTAATACACTATCAGTTAAACTTTGTGCGCCAACAGAAAAGCGATTTACTCCCCCATCTTTTGATGCCTTAATTTTATCAAAAGTTAATGATTGTGGGTTGGCTTCCATTGTAAATTCAGCATCAGATTTTATATTAAAATTCTGATATAAAAATGCACAAAGGTCTTGTATCTGATTAGTGTCCATTAAACTTGGCGTACCGCCACCAATGAAAACCGTATCAATCTCTGCACCTTTAAACTTTTCTGCTTCTTTTTTAAGCGCATGTAAATAAGGTGGCAGTAAATCTTGCCTGCCGCCAAAGGATACAAAATCACAATATGAACATTTTTTATAACAAAATGGAATGTGAATATATAATCCGTACATTTTAATCTAATTTTAAAACTGCAAGGAAAGCTTCGGAAGGAACTTCTACGCTGCCAACCTGACGCATACGTTTTTTACCTTCCTTTTGTTTTTCAAGAAGTTTTTTCTTTCTTGTAATATCACCGCCATAGCACTTTGCCAAAACATCTTTACGCATAGCGCGGACGGTTTCGCGGGCAATAACCTTGCCTCCGATTGCTGCTTGAATAGGAATTTCAAAAAGCTGGCGCGGAATAACGTCCCTTAATTTTTCAGCAACCATTCTGCCATGGGCGTAGGATTTTTCTCTATGCACGATAACTGAAAGCGCATCACACATATCGCCGTTAAGAAGAAAATCAAGTTTAACAAGATCGCTTGGCACATAGCCTGCAAGTTCATAATCAAATGAAGCATAGCCCCTTGTTCTTGATTTTAACGTATTAAAGAAATCATAAATAATTTCATTTAATGGCATACGGTATTCAAGCACAGCGCGGTTACTATCGGCATAATGCATATTGATATATTCCCCACGCTTTTCAATGCAAAGATCCATTACAGCGCCGATATAGTCTTTTGGCGTCATAATATTAGCCTTAACGATAGGCTCGCGCATTTCTTTGATTTCATCAGTTTTAGGAAGGTTTGCAGGGTTATCAATTTTAAGTTCTGTGCCATCGGTTTTAGTTATTTCATATATAACACTTGGCGCTGTGGTAACAAGGTCAAAATCAAATTCCCTTTCCAAGCGTTCCTGAATGATTTCCATATGCAACAATCCTAAAAATCCGCAACGGAATCCATATCCTAATGCTGCAGATGTTTCAGGTTCAAAAGTAAGTGAAGCATCGTTTAAGCCTAACTTTTCCAAAGCATCACGAAGATCGTCATACTCACTGCCATCAGCAGGATAAATACCGCAGAAAACTGTAGGCATTATTTTTTTATAACCATCAAGGGCTTTTTGTGCAGGGTTTTCATCATCAGTTATGGTATCACCAACGCGAGTTTCACTAACGGTTTTAATACTTGCCGAGATATAGCCTACCTCACCTGCTGAAAGTGTATCAACAGGATGATAATTAGGTGTGAAAACACCGACTTCAGTAACATCAAAGGTATGATTTGAATGCATCATTCTGATTTTTGTGCCAACTTTAACCGTTCCGTTCATAACACGAACAAAACTTAATGCCCCTTTATAGTTATCGTAAACGGAATCGAATATCAAAGCCTGTAAAGGTTCGTTATCATCGCCCTTAGGTGCAGGCACATCACGAACGATCATTTCCAAAACTTCGTGAATATTGATACCTTCCTTTGCAGAAATGCGGGGTGCATCCATACAAGGAATACCAATAATATCTTCAACCTCCTGTGCAACGCGGTCAGGCTCTGCACTTGGAAGGTCAATCTTATTTATAACGGGCAAAATTTCAAGGTCCTGCCCTACTGCAAGATACACATTAGCCAAGGTTTGCGCTTCCACGCCCTGTGTAGCATCAACAATTAAAATTGCGCCTTCACAAGCGTTAAGTGAACGCTCAACCTCATAAGTAAAGTCAACGTGACCGGGGGTATCAATCAGGTTAAGCATATATTCTTCACCATCATCTGCGGTATAGAACATTCTAACAGCCTGAGATTTAATTGTGATGCCACGTTCTTGTTCAAGTTCCATAGTATCTAAAAGTTGGGCACGCATATCCCTTGAACTTACCGTACCTGTTGCGTCAATTAATCGGTCTGCAAGTGTTGATTTACCATGATCAATATGTGCAATTATGCAAAAATTACGAATTTTGCTTTTATCAAAAGCCATTTTATCCTCTTTTTATTTGCCGCAGCATTTTTTATATTTTTTACCGCTACCACATGGGCAAGGATCGTTTCTGCCAACAGTTGTAGCACTTACAGCCTGTTGCTCCTGACGCCATGCGCGTGTAATTTCAATGCGTTTTTCTTCAGGAATTACATCGTTCCATTCTTTTAATTCATAAAGCCATTTTGCTTTAGCATTAAGCATATTATAATAGAGTTTTTCAGGAATGATATTTAATGTAATTTCTGTTTCTTCTTCAACACTCTGAACATCAATTTCATCTTTTAATGAAGTATTGATGCCATCAAGGAACGGTGCAAGAATGGCAGTTTCCATATTGAATTTTTCTGCTATTTCCTTTGCGGTACCTGTAATTTCAAATTCCTTATTTGCTAAAATAATTTTATATGCATCAGTTTCCTGCTGATAATATGTTGCCCAAAGTTCCCTTTGTTGCATTTCAGTTTGGCAAAGATTTTGCATATTTTCCCAAGTTTCATAAATTTTCATTTTTCTTAACATCCTTACATTTTATCAAATTCATTTTTAATTGCAAGTAAGAACTCGCGGCTGTTTACTGCTTTTTTATTTTCTAAAGTAGAAAGAGCATAAAGGTCTTTTGTCATTATGCCATTTTCAATAGTTGTAATTGTTGCTTTTTCAAGTTTATCTGCAAATGCAACAAGATCATCTAAATTATCAAGCTGACCGCGTTTTCTTAAACCGCCTGTCCAAGCAAATATTGTAGCAACAGGGTTTGTGCTTGTTTCTTCGCCATCGCGATATTTGTAATAGTGGCGTGTAACAGTTCCGTGTGCTGCTTCATATTCATATTTACCATCAGGTGAAACAAGAACACTTGTCATCATTGCAAGCGAGCCAAATGCTGTTGCAAGCATATCAGACATAACATCACCATCATAGTTTTTGCAAGCCCAGATATAGCCACCTTTTGAGCGGATAACACGAGCAACTGCATCATCAATTAAAGTGTAGAAATATTCAATACCTGCTTCATCAAATTTTGCCTTATATTCATTTTCAAAAATTTCAGCAAAAATATCTTTAAAGCGGTGATCATATGTTTTTGAAATTGTATCTTTTGTTGCAAACCAAAGATCTTGTTTTTTATCTAAAGCATATTCAAAACATGAGCGGGCAAAACTTTCAATAGAAGCATCAATATTATGAAGCCCCTGAACTACACCTGAACTGTTTTCAAATGAAAGGATAGTTTCTTTTCTTTCACCGTTTTTACCACGAATAACAAGTTCTGCAGTTTCACCCTGTTCAACGCGGAATTCAACATTTTTATATACATCACCATAAGCATGACGGGCAATGATAATTGGTTTTTCCCAGTTAACAACAACGGGCTTAATTCCTTTTACAACAACAGGTTCACGGAAAACAGTGCCATCTAAAATAGCACGAACTGTTCCGTTAGGACTTTTCCACATTTTTTTAAGATTATATTCTTCAACGCGTTGTGCATTTGGTGTAATAGTTGCGCATTTTACACCAACGCCGTATTTTTTTATAGCTTCTGCTGATTCAACAGTAACTTTATCATCAGTCTTATCGCGATATTCAAGACCTAAATCATAATATTCGCTTTTAAGATCAACATATGGTAAAATAAGAAGTTCTTTTATCCACTGCCAAAGCACGCGGGTCATTTCATCGCCATCAAGTTCGACAATGGGTGTGGTCATTTGTATTTTGCTCATTTTTAAAATACCTCCATTCAGATACAATAATATTTCTTGCACATTATACCATAAAACTATAAATATTCAAAATGATTTTTTATAAAAAATGATTGACTAACAAATTTTTTTATGTATAATATATTGTGTTCGGGGGTATAGCTCAGTTGGCTAGAGTGCTTGACTGGCAGTCAAGAGGTCATGGGTTCGAATCCCATTATCTCCACCATTTTTTAGGGTTTCAGGCGAAACCCTTTTTTTATACTTTAAGCAGGTGATTATATGCGAATTCTAATTGTGCGCCACGGCGACCCTGACTATTCTATTGACGGATTAACCGAAAAAGGAAAAATAGAAGCAGAACTTTTAAAAAACAGACTTGTAAAAGAAAATATTAAAGCTGTTTACTGTTCAATTTATGGCAGAGCAAAAGCAACAATTGAGCCAACATTAAAAGCAAAAAACATAACCGCATCTTATTGCGATTGGCTAAGGGAATTTGATTATGCACGCGTTTCATTACCCTATTTAGATAAAGAAAAAGCAACATGGGATTTTTTACCTGAATATGTTGATAGTGATCCCCTTTTACTTTCAACAGAAAATTGGCGAAACTCTGAACTTATCAAAAAATCTAATGTTAGTGAATGTTACGATAATGTTTGCAAAGAATTTGATAAAATATTGGAAAACCACGGATACAAAAGAGATAAATTTAATTATACGGTAACTGACTCAAATCACGATACATTAATTTTTACATGTCACTTTGGTTTAGGAAGTATTTTGATTTCACATTTACTGAACTGTTCACCCTTTTCAACATTACAACACACATTTTTAGCACCGACCTCAGTTACTACATTTATTTCTGAAGAAAGAAAAAAAGGTATTGCATCTTTCAGGGCAAGCGGAATTGGTGATATATCGCATTTATATGTTGATAACGAAGAACCATCTTTTTCAGGCAGATTCTGTGAATGTTTTCTTGATGAAACAAGACATTAAAAACATAAGGACTATCAAAATGATAGTCCTTTTTTATTTATAAAGTTGCAGCCATAACTGCTTTTATTGTGTGCATACGGTTTTCGGCTTCATCAAAAACAATTGATGCGTCGCTTTCAAAAACCTCATCAGTAACCTCCATACAGGTAATCCCAAATTTATCATAAATCTGTTTGCCGATGGTGGTTTTTAAATCGTGGAATGCAGGTAAACAGTGCATAAACTTACACTGTGGCCCTGCGTTTTTCATTAACGCTGAATTTATCTGATAAGGCATTAAATCATTAATGCGTTCTTCCCAAACTGCATCAGGTTCACCCATTGAAACCCACACATCAGTATAAAGCACGCTTGCATCTTTTGTTGCAATAATCGGATCTTCAATAAATTCTAATTTAGCGCCTGTTTCTTTTGCAATATTTTTGCAGGTTTCAACTAACTTGTTATCAGGGAAATACTTTTTATTAGTGCAAGCAACAAAGTGCATACCCATTTTTGCGCATCCTACCATTAAAGAATTGCCCATATTGTATCTTGCATCACCCATATAAACAAGTTTGATATTTTTCAATGACCCAAAGTGTTCTTTAATGGTCATAAAATCCGCTAAAATCTGTGTTGGGTGAAATTCATTTGTTAAACCGTTCCAAACGGGAATACCTGCATATTTACTTAATTCTTCAACGATTTCCTGACCAAAACCACGGTATTCAATGCCATCAAACATTCTTCCTAAAACCCTTGCAGTATCAGCGATTGATTCCTTTTTGCCTATCTGTGAACCTGATGGATCAAGATAAACAGGATGCATGCCTAAATCTGCAGCAGCAACTTCAAAAGCGCAACGGGTACGGGTACTTGTTTTTTCAAAAACAAGCGCAATACTTTTATCGGGGAAAATCTTATGTGATATTCCCTGTTTTTTCTGTTTTTTAAGTTCTATTGCATAATCAATAAGACCGTTAATTTCTTCAGGAGTAAAATCAAGAAGCTTTAAAAAACTTTTACCTTTTAACTGTATCATTATAAAAACTCCTTATTAAAGAACTTTAGCCAGGAATGACTGTAATCGTTCACATTTAGGTTCGTTAAAAATCTGCTGGGGTGAACCTTCTTCTGCAATAAGACCTTCATCAAGGAAAAGTACGCGATTGGAAACTTCCCTTGCAAAACCCATTTCGTGTGTTACTACAACCATCGTCATACCTTCTTTTGCAAGTTCTTTCATAACATCAAGAACTTCACCAACCATTTCAGGATCCAAAGCGCTTGTAGGCTCATCAAAAAGCATAACGTCAGGTTCCATACAAAGAGCGCGAACAATTGCAACACGCTGTTTCTGACCACCTGAAAGCTGATTGGGATAGGAATCTGCCCTATCGCCTAATCCAACACGGTTCAAAAGGTTCATAGCCTTTTCAATAGCTTCATTCTTTGGCATCTTTTTGAGCATTGTAGGTGCACAAATAAGGTTTTCTAAAACGGACATATGTGGGAACAGATTAAACTGCTGAAAAACCATACCCATTTTTTGCCTATGTTTATTTATATCTACTTTTTTATCTAAAAGGTTTTCGCCTTCAAAGATAATTTCGCCACCTGTTGGCTGTTCAAGAAGATTAAGGCATCTTAAAAAAGTGGATTTACCTGAGCCTGAAGGTCCGATAACACAAACAACATCACCTTTATTTATGGTAACATCAATACCTTTAAGAACTTCAACGCCTTCAAAGTTTTTCTGTAAATTTTTAACGCTTATCATTCTTTTTTAATCTCCTTTCCACAACACTAAGGATTTGTGTAAGAATAACAACAATCACAAGATAAATCAATGCAACAAATAAGCGGGGATTAACAACGTCAAAAGTATTGTTACTTACAATATTACCTTTTCTTGTTAGATCTTCAACTGCCACATATCCTGCAACGGAAGTCTCCTTTAAAAGAGCAATAAACTCATTACCAATTGCAGGAAGTATGTATCTGACTGCCTGTGGTAATATAATCTTGCCCATCGTTTGTATTTTAGTTAAACCAAGGCTTCTACCTGCTTCCATTTGTCCTTTATCAACTGCGTTAATACCGCTTCGGATAATTTCTGCCATATAAGCACCTGAATTTATACCAAACGTAATAATAGCAGGAATAATACCATTTTGTACGGTCGTCATAACAATAAAAAATGAGATAATTAAAAGAACGGTAACAGGAATACCTCTTATAACTGTAACATAAATATCGCACAGCCATGATATAGGCTTTAACGCAGGAACATCTTCCGAAAAGTATTTTGCAATCGCTATAATAACGCCTATGATAACACCAATTATCAAAGCACCAGCTGTTATTAAAAGCGTATTCCCTAAACCTTCAAGGATCTGTTCTAAACCATTTTTTTCTATAAAAGTTCTGTGCAGTTTATCTAACCACTGATCCAATTTTTTGTCTCCTTTTGTTATTTTTAACAAGTCTAGGGATAGCGTTAAAACGCTATCCCTGAAAAATCATCGTTATATATTATTTTTCACTGGGTGAAGTGTAAGGTGCATTGTACTGTTCAAAAATCTGAGCAACTTTGCCTTCAGCAACAAGCTTATCAAGTACTGTATTGATTTTTTCAGCAAGTTCTTCATTTCCTAATGCCAATGCAAATGCATAAGGTTCAGTTGTCATAGCATCGTCAAGAACTTTAAGTTTTGCATCGGGATTTTCTGCATTATATGCTGTAACCATTTCCGCAGCTGTAAGGTCATCAATAACCCAAGCATCAACTTTTCCTGTTACAAGTGCAGTTTGTGCATCTGCGTTTGCTTCAAATGAGCTTACATCATAACCATTTGATGAGCAATAATCTTGTGCTGTTGTACCTAACTGAACTGAAACTTTTTTGCCTGTAAGATCAGTTTTTGATGTAATTGCGCTACCTTCTTTTACAACGATAGCCTGTGCTGCAAGACAGTAAGGATTTGTAAAAAGCATGTTTTCCTGACGTTCAGGTGTTACAGAAATACCTGATACCCCAAGCTGATATTTGTTTGATGCTACACCTGTAAGAACTGCATCAAAATTCATTGTCTGAATATCAAGAGTATATCCAAGTTCTTCACAAACAAGCTTTAAAATTTCGATTTCAATACCAATTACGTTGTTATTGTCATCATAATACTCAAAGGGAGGAAAGTCAGGGCTGGTTGCAATAGTAAGTTTATTTTTGTCATTTCCATTACAACCTACAAAACAAGCCATTACCATCAATACTGCTAACATAAGTGCTAAAATCTTTTTCATTTTTAAATACCTCTTTCTTTTTTTAATTATTTTTTTGTTTTACATAATTTATTTGTTCTTCAACTGATTTAATACCTGTTCCGCCTTTACTTATGCGCTTTTCAACACAGGTTAATAAATCAATTTCTTTATAAAGATCTTCTTCAAAAAGCTCAGAAAACTCTTTATATTCAGATAAGGTTAAGTTTTCTAAAACCTTATCTTCTTTTATACATTTTGCAACCAACTGCCCTGAAATCTTATAGGCACTTCTAAAAGGTAAGCCTTTTTTAACAAGATAATCAGCAAGGTCCGTTGCATTTATAAAGCCTTTTTGTGCGGCTTTTTTCATATTAACTGTGTTTGCCTTCATTGTTTTTATCATTGGTTCAAACACGGCTAAACACATTTTAACTGTATCACAAGCATCAAAAATGGCTTCCTTATCCTCTTGCATATCCTTATTATATGCTAAAGGTAAACCTTTTAGAGTTGTTAAAAGCGCCATTAAGTCACCATAAACTCTGCCTGTTTTTCCTCTGACAAGCTCTGCCATATCAGGATTTTTCTTTTGGGGCATTATGGATGAGCCTGTTGTAAAGCTATCTAAAAGCTCAACAAACTTAAATTCCCAACTTGACCAAAGAATAATTTCTTCAGAAAATCTTGAAAGATGCATCATCAAAATTGCCATACAAGATAGCATTTCCACAACAAAGTCCCTATCAGAAACACCGTCAATAGAATTTTTACAGATACCGTCAAACCCTAATTTTTCTGCTTCAAACTCTCTGTCCGTTTCGTAAGTTGTACCCGCCAAGGCACAAGAGCCGATTGGAGAGAGATTCATTCGTCGTCGCATATCTAAAAAGCGGTCAACATCTCTTAAAAGCATCATAGCATAAGCCATTAAGTGATGCCCGAAGGTTATGGGTTGTGCCCTTTGTAAGTGGGTGTACCCGGGCATTATTGAATCTTTATATTCTTCCGCTTTATCCGTTACGCTTGCAATCAGTTTACGAATATAATCAATAATTGTGTCGGTTTCATCCCTTAAATACATTCGTATATCTAAAGCAACCTGATCGTTACGGCTTCTTGCAGTATGTAGTTTTTTACCAATATCGCCTAAACGATTTGTTAATTCCTGCTCGATAAACATATGGATATCTTCGCAATCCATATCAAATTGTAGCTTATCGTTTTCAATATCATCAAGAATATCGGCTAAACCTGATATTAAGGTTTCGGCTTCGCTATTTAAAATTATGCCCTGTTTACCAAGCATTGCCGCATGAGCCATTGAACCTAAAATATCTTGTTTATACATTCTTGAATCAAAATGTATTGAGGAATTAAAATCATCGGCTATTTTTTCTGTTTGACCTGCTGTTACGCCTGCCCACATTTTTGCCATTTTATTTATCCCCTATTATTTTTTACCATCAACAATAGCCTGAACCTTAATGGGAAGACCGTAAAGGTTAATAAAGCCTGCTGAATCCCTTTGATCGTAATCGCTTTCGCCAAAGGTTGCAATTTCTTCAGAATAAAGTGAATATGGACTCCAAACACCTGCGTTAATCATATTGCCCTTATAAAGTTTAAGACGAACTTTACCTGTAACTTTTTCCTGTGTTTTATCAACAAAAGCGCTTAATGCTTCCCTTAAAGGCGTGAACCACTGACCGTTATATACAAGTTCAGCAAAAGTAATTGAAAGTTTTTGTTTTTCGTGCAATGTCATTTTATCAAGGCAGATGGATTCAAGTACGCTGTGTGCTTTATAAAGAATTGTTCCGCCGGGAGTTTCATAAACACCACGACACTTCATACCAACAAGACGGTTTTCAACAATATCTATAATACCGATACCGTTTGCACCACCAAGTTCGTTAAGTTTTAAGATGATTTCTTTTGCGGTCATTTCCTTACCGTCAAGTTTAACAGGAACACCCTGAACAAATTCTAATTCAACATAGGTTGGCTTATCAGGTGCCTGAATTGGTGAAACGCCCATTTCAAGAAAACCTTCTTTTTCATACATAGGTTCGTTACCTGTATCTTCAAGATCCATACCTTCGTGTGAAAGGTGCCACAAGTTTTTGTCCTTTGAATAGTTGGTTTCCCTGTTTATTTTTAAAGGAATGTTGTGTGCTTCAGCATATTCAATTTCTTCTTCACGAGATTTAATATCCCATTCACGCCAAGGTGCGATAATTGGCATATTAGGTGCAAAATGCTTAATAGCAAGTTCAAAACGAACTTGATCGTTACCTTTACCTGTGCAACCATGAACAATAGCATCAGCGTTTTCTTTTATTGCAATTTCAACAAGACCTTTAGCAATACAAGGACGGGCGTGGCTTGTGCCAAGAAGATATTCTTCGTATACCGCGCCTGCTTTCATTGTAGGAATAATAAAATCGTTAACATATTCTTCGGTCTGATCAAGAACATAAAGTTTTGATGCACCTGTTTTAAGTGCTTTTTCTTCCAAGCCTTCAAGTTCATCTGCCTGACCAACATTACCTGAAACTGCAATAACTTCACAGTTATTATAGTTTTCTTTAAGCCATGGAATGATAATTGAAGTATCAAGACCACCAGAGTATGCAAGAACTACTTTTTTAATATTTTCTTTATTCATTGTTTAATGCCTCCGCAACTATTTGTTGATTATAAATTAATTATATTCAACTTTTTTCTTTTGTCAACCATTTTTTGCATAAAAATTCTAAAAATTTATATTTTTATACGCATTTTATATGTATAAATGAAAATTTATGCATTTTCGGTGCATAAACACACAAAAATGCATAAATAATTTTATTCAATTATATATTTCTTTTAAAACATTATAAATATCCTCAGCCATAAATGAGAAGCCAATATCTGTTGGATGACAATATTCAAAAGTACAGTCTTTTTTATATTCACCTTTAAAGAATGTTGATCCATCAATAAAATAAACGTTTTTATCCCCATTTGCTTTTGCATTAAGATATGTTTCTCTAATAATATCGCGGCAAATTTTATTATCAAAATCTTCAATATTAGTACAAGGCTTTGAAATCATTATTACGGGAATATCAGGGTATGCTTTTCTTATTATATTAAAGAAAGGCTCATGAGTTGCTTTAAGATGCTCACTGTTTGGTGCATTATAATCGTAATCGTAAACAAATGCGCCCATTTTTAATGATGCAATATATTCAGCCATAACAGGTTCACCCTTTGCGTTACCTGAAAAGCCTAAATTTACATAGTCAATATTATTTTTCCTGTAAATTATGTTTTCATAGCACATACCGGGCCTTGATGCTGAAGCGCCTTGCGTAATGGAAGAACCATAATATACAATAGGTAGTTTATTATTATGTTCCAAGCCTTTTTCAACCTTTGAACCTTTTTTTACACCTATAAAAATGTTACTTGCAGAACAATAAAGAGGCATATTTACTGTGTAGTTATGCATTCCTTTTTCAAAATCTCTGCCCGTAATTTTTACAAGGCCATTTACTTTTTTGTTAAAAAAATCAGGCGGACAAGCGCCTATAAAGCCTTTATCTTTTCCATTATCATCGCAGTAAACATCAAAACCAAATTCACCAAGTTGAGAACCAAGATACATATTGGGTACATCTGCATATACTGCAATTATCGGCGAATCAGTAGAAAATCTTATTCTTCCACCAGCGGTACAACTATATAATGTTAAAACACCTTCGTTTACCTTTTGCGCAATTTCTTTTGGCATACGCACGAACTGATCATCTTCTTCAATTACGCCAAACACGCTAAAAGGTTCTTTTTTTATATCGTACCACTCTATATCATTTTTATCATATTGAGGTGTTGCAAAATTTTTATCAATTTCTTCTATTCTCATTATAATCCTCCACCAATTTCTGTTGAAATTCTAGCACAGCAAAAGAATAAAGTCAATATTAAAAAGGCAGACGCTAATGTCTGCCTTATTTAAATTAATCTTCAATACGCTTTGAATATTTTTTGATTTTTGCTTCATCTGTCCAAGTTTCAACCAACTTGTTCCATTCGGTATTTTTCTTTTCTTCTGTAAGTGTTTCCTTAAGTTCTTCTTTTACATCATCATAAGCAACTTTGCCTTCAGGAAGAACTTTAATACAACGAATAATATGGTAACCATAATAGGTGGCAACAGGCTTGCTTATTTCACCATCTTTAAGTGCTGTTGCAGCAGAAGAAAATTCTGTAACCATACCATCTTCAGGACCAACAAGGTAGCCGTTCTTTGCAGCTTCTTCAGTGTTCATACCTGTATCTTCTGTTTTTTCAACCATAACTTTAATAAAGTTTGCTTCATCACCATCTTTTACAGATGCGTAGATTTTATCGGTTTCGCCCTGAATTTTTTCACAAGCAGCTTTTAATGCAGTATCATATTTTGATTGTATTGCTGCTTTATCATTTTTAGCTGCATCTATTGATTTTTGAAGATCAGCCTTTTTAGTATCATCAGTTTCCTTTGTAAGTTCTGATTCATAATCAGCAATTTCTTCATCATATTCAGCAATAGTTGTTACATAACCTGAAAGTTCTTCAACATCTTCTTCATCAAACTGAACAAGAATATGCTGTACCTTTGAATAACCTTTACGGTAATAAACTATATTGCTGTAACTTTTAGATGAGCCTGTGCTTAATGTGATGCTTTCGCCATTCATTGCTTTAACAAAGTTTGCATCAGTTGATAATTCCTGTGATTGCTCTTTATAAAGTTCATCGTAATGTGCAACAATATCTGCTTCAAGAACTGTTACATCTTTAAGCATTTCCTTTTTGTATTTTTCAATAGCATTATTCAAAAGAATGTCTTCAAGCATTTTTTCTTCTGATGTGCCATTATCATTAAGGTTTTGTGCATACTTTTCTGCGCCGATGCGTTTGAAGTAATCTTCATCGCTTTCGCCTTCATTTTTACCTTTTACATCCTGACCTTTAAGAGCCTCTTTGCATTGATTAACAAATTCATCAATATAAGTGTTCTTTTCTTCATCAACACTTTTTTGTGCTTCAGCCTTATCTTCATCTGTATAATTAAGATAACCTGCTGCTTCTGCCTTTTGCTTTAAAACTTCCTGTTCTACAAGGTCGTCAAGAAAATCCTGTGCAGAACTTTGAAGATATGAAACTGCTGTTGAAGCATCATTACCATAATACTGGGTATACATATAGTAATAATAATCATAAAGTTCATCATATTCACTTTTAAGAATGGGTTTGCCGTTTACTGTAGCAACAACAACATTGCTATCATCATCCTCAATAAGTGTACAGCCTGTGAAAGTGCCAAGCATAAGAACAAGCACTAACACAAAGGTAAGAATTTTTTTCATAAAAAATAAACCTCCAATTTACGACTAAATGTATTATATATTAAATATCATTTATTATCAAGTGATTTTTTTCTATTTCATCATTTTTTCACTGAAATTAATTATCAATAAGTTTTTCATAAAACTCAAGATACTTAATAATAAATTCAATTTTTTCTTTATCAAACATTTCTTTTGTTTTAAGTAATACGGTAAAATATTTTCCTGCACTGATAAGGCATTTATCAGAAAATTCAGCCGTTGTGCGTGTTACATATTCAATATTTGGATTAGGATAAATCAATATGATATTACCCCCGTCTTCTTTAATTACGCTTACGCCTGTTTTACCTGCAAGATTTCGCATATATGCAATGTTCAACAGGTTATCAACGCTTTGCGGAAGTTTACCAAACCTGTCATTTAACTCATCAGACATATCAAGCATATTTTCTTTATCCAAAATATCAGAAATTCGCCTGTATGTTGCAAATTTAACTGATTCTGCAGGAATATATTCATCGCTGATATAAGCGTCTACCTTGATTTCAATAGTTGCCTTTGGCTTTTCAATTTCCTTTTTACCTAATGATTCATTAACTGTTTCTTTAATCATTTTGCAATAAAGATCATAACCTATTCTTGACATATGCCCATGTTGTTCGCCGCCTAAAAGATTACCTGCACCGCGAATTTCAAGATCGCGCATTGCAATTTTAAAGCCAGAACCCATTTGTGTAAATTCTTCAATGGCACTAAGCCTTTTTACAGCGTCTTCCCCAATAGAACGCATAGGCGGAATCGTAAAATACGCATAAGCCATTCTGTTTGATCTGCCTACCCTACCTCTTAATTGGTAAAGTTGCGCCAAGCCAAACCGATGGGCATCCTGAACAATTATAGTATTTGCACCGGGAACATCTATTCCGTTTTCAATAATTGTTGTACACAAAAGCACATCATATTCACCTGAATAAAAATCCATTACAATTTTTTCAAGTTGCTTTTCATCCATCTGACCATGCCCTATAGCAATTCGCGCATCAGGCACAAGTTTTTGAAGGTTATCCTTAAAATACTCAATACCATCAACACGGTTATACAGATAATAAACCTGACCCCCACGCTGTATTTCCCTGATAATCGCGTCCCTTACCATAGCATCAGAATATTCTAAAACATATGTTTGTACAGGAAAACGTTCTAATGGCGGTGTTTCCAGCAAACTCATATCGCGTATGCCTGAAAGCGCCATATTGAGTGTTCGCGGAATAGGTGTTGCCGAAAGTGTTAAAACATCAATATTTGCTTTGATTTGTTTAATTTTTTCTTTATGCGCAACGCCAAACCGCTGTTCTTCATCAACAACAAGCAAACCTAAATTTTTAAAAGAAACTTCTTTACCTAAAAGTTTATGTGTTCCAACAATAATATCGATTTTTCCGTTTCTAAGATCTTCAATAATTTGTTTTTGTTCTTTACTTGTTTTAAATCTGCTTAAGCATTCCACACGAACAGCCCTGAAATTCACAAGCCTTGTTAGTAAAGTATTATAATGTTGATGGGCTAAAATTGTTGTTGGCGCCAATATTGCCGCCTGTCTGCCTGACATAACTGCTTTAAATACAGCCCTTAAGGCAACTTCCGTTTTACCGTATCCTACATCACCGCACAATAGCCTATCCATTGCTTTTGGCGATTCCATATCGGCTTTAATTTCTTTAATACAACGAATTTGATCAGGCGTTTCTTCATACTGAAAGTCTTCTTCAAAATCACGCTGCCAAGGGGTATCTTTATCAAAAACTATTCCTTTTGTATTTTCTCTTGTACGATATAAAGATAACAACTTATCTGTCATATCCTCAATAGATTTTTTAACACGGGTTTTTGTTTTATTCCACTCTTGCGTTCCAAGTTTACTTAATTTAGGTTTATTATCATCAGGCGCAATATATTTTTGCACCCTGTTCATTTGTTCTACAGGAACATAAAGTTTATCTTCATCTCTGTATTTAAGAAAAAGATAATCCCTTTGCACTCCATCAGTTTCTATTTTAACAATACCTTGATAGATGCCTATACCATTTGTTTCATGAACAACTGCATCGCCTACTTTTAATTCAACAAAGGCATCTATTGTGTTTTTAGATTTATTTTCAGTTTGTTTTTTGCTTTGTTTAACTGAAGCGAAAATATCATTTTCACCAATAAAAACAAGTTTAAAATCAGGATATTCATACCCTTTTTTAACGCTTCCTAAAACAACTGCTATCTGTCCTTTTTCCAAAGAAACATCAGGTCGTTTTATTGGATAAATACCGATGCCTTTTTCAGAAAATTCTTGTTCCAATCTTTCCATACGGGCTTTAGTGCCCGCGCAAAGTACAATTTTATATCCTGCTTTTTGATAAAATTTTACTTCTTGAATCAAAAAATCAGGTTTTCCGTGAAATGACTGCATTTGACGACCATTAAACCTGAATATTGCCTGCGCCTGAACCTGAGGTATGTTCCCTGAAATACAATGCATACATATAATCTGATGTTTTTGTGCGCGTTTAAAAAACCGTGAAAAGCCTGTAAATGCATTGGCATGACGCAACAGTGCCTTCCCTTCATTTATAAGATTGGTAATATTTTGATTAAATTCCTGTTCAAAATTATCACTGCGTTCTTGAAGAACTTTAATTTCATCAAATACCACCAATGTATCCGAAGGCATATAATCAAGTATACATGAATAATCCGTATAAATATAAGGCATTAATTGATCAGAATTTAGTGGGTAAATTCCGTTTTTTAATTTTTGCGCCATTGGAACGAATGTATCTGTTGCGTGCGTGATAGCATCCTTATTTTTTGAAGATTTATTAAACTTTAAAACTTCATCAAGAAGTAATTGAGATGCTTTTAACAAATCTTCTTCTGTAGCGCAAGTTTCACTGATGGGTAAAATTTCTATTGATTTTATTCTTTCAACAGAACGCTGTGAAACAGGTTCAACAAGACGAATAGTTTCAACTTCGTTATCAAAAAAATCAATACGCACTGAGTTTTCACTGTTAAGTGGAAAAATATCAATAATTCCACCATGAATAAAAAATTCACCTGCAGCATTAATTTCGGTAACAGATTTATATCCGCACAAAACAAGTTTTTTGCGCAATTCTTCTATTGAATACGTTTTACCGGCTTCAATAAAAATTTTTAAATTTTCAAGCATTTTAGGTGGCGCAATATTAAACATTATTGCATCAAACGGAACAATCACAGCCTGTGCGCCATTTAAACATTCATTAAGCGCATGAATGCGTTTGTTCTGAACATCAGTACTTTGATATTTAGCATCAACGACATACTGAAGCCCAGGAAAAATAACTGCCTTTTTTCCTGTATAAAATTCAAAATCATTCTTAACATTTTCAGCGCTTGAAATTCCTTGTGTAACAAACAAAACAGGCCTGTCTTGTGTTAATGCTGTTGCAAGATGAGTTTTTTGACCGTCTGAAACGCCAAAAACCGAGATGGGTGTTACCCCCTCCCGGACATTTTTTTCAAGCCTGAGGAAATCTGCGCTGTTTTCAAGCGCATTCCTAAACAGTCTTAACATTATTTACCCCACTTAGTTATATTTTTGCATTGAAGAATCTACACCATTTTTTATAATCTCTATTACGCTATCAGCGGCATATAAAATGGTTTCTTCCATTATTTTTTGTGAGTCTTTTGAAAATTTTCCTAAAACATAATCAGCAAGATCCATTTCTTTTACAGGCGGTTGACCTATACCGACGCGAACGCGTGGAAATTGTTGCCCGATATGTGTAACAATAGATCTCATGCCATTATGAGTTCCGGCACTTCCCTGTGCACGAATGCGTACTTTTCCTTCAGGCAAATCGATATCATCATAAATAACAACAAGGTTTTCCGGTTGAAGTTTATAAAAATTCATAATCTGCCCGATGCATCTTCCGCTATCGTTCATATATGTTTGAGGTTTAACTAAAATAATCTTTTTATCGCCAATTTTAGCATTAAATATAAGCCCATCAAACTTTGTTTTTGGCATACTTGCTTTTAATTTAGATGTAAGAATATCTAAAACCATAAAGCCTACATTATGCCTTGTATTAGCATATTGCGAGCCCGGATTACCCAAGCCCGCAATAACTATTATATCATTGTTTCCAGTTTTTATAATTAAGCACCCAGCCTTTCTTATTTGTCTGCCTAGAGCGTGCTATACATAAATCATTATCGCCAACATCTTCTGTTACTGTTGATCCTGCTGCAATTAATGCGTTATCGCCAATATTTAACGGGGCAATCAAATTAGCGTTACAACCAATGAAAACATGGTCGCCAACAACTGTTTTATATTTGTTTTTGCCATCGTAGTTTACAAATACTGTACCACAACCCATATTGCAGTTTTTACCTATTTTAGCATCACCAACATATGTTAAATGGCTAACTTTTGTACCATCACCTATCTGCGATTTTTTAATTTCTACAAAATCACCGATTCGTGCTTTATTTCCAACAACTGTTTCAGGTCGAACATATGCATAAGGACCTACAGTTGTTCCATCACCAATTTTAGATGAAAGTATAACTGATGACTGAATTTCAGCATCATCGCCAATAACAGAATCTTCGATACGGTTATTTGGATATATAATGCAGTTTTTACCTATTACAGTATTTCCTGTTAAAACATTACCTGCATAGATAACAGTATCAGCACCAATCTCAACACATGCTTCAACATAGGTGTTGTCAGGATCAATAAATGTAACGCCTTGACGCATAAGATTTTCATTTATTCTTTTACGCATCATTTTTTCAGCCTGTGAAAGCTGAACACGATCATTTATTCCCATTGATTCAGTTACATCATCAACAATACATGCACCAACTTTTTTGCCCTGTGAACGCAAAATCCCCAAAGTATCTGTTAAATAAAGTTCGCCTTGCGCATTATTTGAATCTACCAACTTTAATGAATCAAGTAAATCTTCAATATTAAAACAATATATAGATGTATTAATCTCACGAATACTTTTTTGTTCATCCGTTGCATCACGATGTTCTACAATACCCTTAACTGAACCATCAATATCCCTTATGATTCTGCCATATCCATCTGCATTATCTACAACAGCAGTTAAAACACAGGCTGACATATTATTATTAATTGCCGTTAAAACAAGTTTTTCAAATGTTGCACCTGTAATCATAGGCATATCACCTGCAGTTATAGTTACATAGCCTGATTTACCTTTTAAATAATGCTCACCACACATAACGGCGTGGGCTGTGCCACGGCGTTCAGTTTGTTCAGCATATCTTGCTTCATCGTTAAAAAGATTGTGTAAAAGTTCACCACACCGTCCTGTAATAACGATAGGTTCATCGTCTGAAACTGTTTTTACTGCATTAAAAACATGTTTAACTAGCGGATATCCGCAAAC
This sequence comes from Clostridiales bacterium, assembly GCA_015069575.1. Taxonomy (GTDB): domain Bacteria; phylum Bacillota; class Clostridia; order Christensenellales; family QALW01; genus UMGS1322. The sequence continues at coordinate 6,309 of SVIH01000015.1, read as the reverse complement.
TTTATGCATTACCTTAGGTGTTTCGGATTTCATTCTTTTGCCATCTCCTGCGGCAAGTATTAGTGAAGTTTTGTACATATTTTCCTCCATTTTTCGCAATAAGATGGGCTTTCAGCAACTGAAAGCCCTTTTAAGACCTTTTATTCTTCTGATGAGTATTTATCAAGTACAGCTTTTGAGATAGTTTCGCGCAATTCGGTCTTTATGGGATGTGCTACATCCTTAAATTCACCTGCGGAGTTTTTTACGCTTGGCATTGCAACAAACAAAGATGTTGTGCCTTCAATAACTTTGATATCATGAACTACAAATTCATCATCAAATGTTACAGAAGCTACGCCTTTAAGTTTGCCTGCATTTTCTACCTTACGCATCCTCACGTCTGTAATTTGCATTTTCATTTCCTCCTATACAACAAAATAATTATACATTATTATAGTGTTTTTGGCAAACACTTATTCCTCACTATCTTTCTGTACCGCCGCTGCAATCTTTTGTGCAATCATTTGTGGAACTTCTTCATAACGAGTAAATTCCATTTTATATAAACCCTTGCCCTGTGTCATAGCACGAAGGTCGATAGCATAAGTAAACATTTCAGATAACGGAACTTCACCATCTATTCGTTGACCGCTTGCAACAGGCGTCATACCCAAAACTCTTCCGCGGCGCTTATTTATATCACCTATAACATCGCCCATATAATCATCAGGCACTGTAATTTCTACTGCATATACAGGCTCCAATAAAACGGGGTTTGCACTTGCACAGCCTGTTTTATAGGCAATAGATGCTGCTGATTTAAACGCCATTTCTGATGAATCAACAGGATGATATGAACCATCATAAAGTGTACATGAAATGCCCGTAACAGGATATCCTGCCAACACACCTTTCTTCATACAATCAATAAGGCCTTTTTCAACTGCAGGAATATATGATCTTGGTACTGCCCCGCCTACAACCTTATCAATAAATTCAAATTCTTTATCACTTGGATTGAATTCAATCCAGCAATCACCGTATTGACCGTGACCGCCTGACTGTTTTTTGTATTTACCTTGTGCCTTAACTGATTTACGAATGGTTTCTTTATAAGGTACTTGTGGAGTTTTTAATATTGCTTCACCATTATATTTTGTTTTTAATTTCTGAAGAGTAATATCAAGGTGCATATCACCTAAGCCCATTAATATCATTTCATTTGTTTCATTGTTTTTTTCTAATGAAATGGTGTTATCCTCTTCAATTAATTTACGAAGTCCTGAAAAAACTTTATCTTCATCCCCTTGTTTTTTGGGAACAACTGCCATTCGCATACCTGGCCACGGATTTTCAACACTTTCATACTGTATTTTTTTGCCTGAATATAAAGTATGACCTGTTAAAGTATACTGTAATCTTCCAATAGCACCAATATCCCCTGCATAAAGTTTTTGTACAGGAATCTGATTTTTTCCTTTTAATATGTAGATATTGCCCGATTTTTCAGCCTTGTCTTCATTTGCATTATAAAGCGGAGTATCACTTGTAAGCACTCCTGAACGAACCATAAAAATTGACAATTTACCTGCAAATGGATCTGATATAGTTTTGAAAACATATGCTGAAAAAGGTTCGTCTTCATTACAAGTACGAATATCATCAAGACCTTCAAACTCTTTGTTTAAACTTGAAGGAATAAACCGCATAATCGTATCCTGAAGAAGCCTTACGCCTTTAAAATCAAGCGCACTGCCGCAAAGCACAGGCACTGCAGAAGAATCTGCAACACCTAAAGCAAGGCCTTTTATGATTTCATCATGGGTAAGTTCTTCACCCATAATAACTTTTTCCATAAGTTCTTCATCGTTTTCTGCGGCGGTTTCCATTAAAGCGGCATGTTCAAGTTCAATTGTATCAATTAAATCAGAGGGTATTTCAATGCTTTCGCGTTTCTCGCCTTTAAATGTATATGCTTTTTTGTCAACCAAATCCACAAATCCGGTCATTACATTATTTTCGATTATTGGATAAAGAATAGGAACAATGTTTGAACCATACTTTGCTTTAAGTTGTAAAACTGTATTATCAAAGGATGTGTGTTCCTTATCTATCTGATTAATAAATATAATTCTGGGAAGCCTTTTCTTTTTAGCAAGTTCTATTGCTTTTTCAGTTCCCACATCAACACCCTGTGCAGAAGCAACTATAACAGCACCGTCTGCAACATTAAGAGCGTTCAAAACACTGCCTTCGAAATCAAAATATCCGGGGCAGTCAAGTATATTGATTTTATTTCCTTCAAATTCAACAGGAGCAATAGAAAGTGAAATTGAAATGTGTCTTTTTATTTCTTCGGGATCGTAATCTGAAACTGTTGAGCCATCATCTGTTTTGCCTAATCGTTCAATATTACCATTTAAGAACAATAGCGCCTCTGTAAGCGAAGTTTTTCCATTGCCACCATGACCAATAAAGGCAATATTTCTTACATTTGAAGCGTGATAGTCCATTTTTAAAACCCCTTTCGAATAGTTATAAATTTATTGCTGTATATATTATACATTGTTTTTTAACCAATTTCAAGATAAAATTTAAAAATTAGTTCACAAAATTCAAAATTTTTTGACATTTTTGCCCTTAAAACCACAATTTGTAGTGTTTTTTTATTTTATCACATACATTTTTGGACTTTTATGATGTGTTTTATATTGAATTTTTATATTATATGTGTTATAATTTCCATTAATGATATTTAAGCAGGAGGCTTTTTTGTGAAATTACAAGAATCAGGTGAAATGTATCTTGAAACTATTCTGATACTTTCAAAAAAAGGAATTACCGTAAGATCCATTGATATTTGTGAATATATGGGATTTTCAAAACCAAGCGTCAGCCGTGCTGTTGGTGTTTTAAAAAACGGTGGTTTTATTACTGTTGATAATTCAGGTTTTATTTCGCTTACCAAACAAGGATATGAAACTGCTAAAAAAATATATGACCGCCATAACCTTTTAACACAAGTTTTAATAAAACTTGGGGTTGATGAAAATATTGCTTCTGATGATGCTTGTAAGATGGAACATTTTATAAGTGACCAGACATTTAATGCATTAAAAAATTTTTTAAAAAACACTTAAAGAGAGCAAACGCTCTCTTTTTTTATTAAACAAATTAAAGCGCTTGCACATATAATATATCAGGTGATTTTATTTCATCTAAAAGGAGATATATTAAATGGCTGCGGTTGTTACACTTAAAAATATTTCTAAATTTTACCACACCGAAAATGGAGAAACCGAAGCCTTGCGGAATGTTGATTTCACAGTTGATGAAAAAGAGTTTGTTTCTATTATAGGGCCTTCAGGTTGTGGCAAGTCTACAGTTTTATCAATTATTGCCGGTCTTGAAGAAAAATCGGGCGGCACTATTAATATAAAATCAAAAGGAGAAAATTCGCGCATTGGTTATATGCTACAGCAAGACCATCTTTTTCCGTGGCTTACTGTTAGACAAAATGCCTTCTTAGGTCTTGACATCCGCAAAGAAAGAAACTTCGAATCTGAAAATCGGGTTGATATGCTTTTAGACCGTTACGGACTTAACGAATTTAAAAACAAGTATCCCTGTGAACTTTCAGGCGGTATGCGGCAACGGGCTGCACTAATACGCACACTTGCTATTAATCCTTCTGTTTTATTACTTGACGAACCTTTTTCTGCACTTGATTATCAAACACGACTTTCGGTTTCTGATGATATACACTCTATTATAAAAGAAGAAAACAAAACAGCGATTCTTGTTACACACGATATTTCTGAAGCTATCAGTATGTCTGACCGTATAATTGTGCTATCAAAGAGACCTGCTATTGTTAAAAACATATATAATATTAAGCTTTCTGGTGAAACATCCCCTATTATGCGCCGCAAAGCACCTGAATTTTCATCATATTTTCAGGCGTTATGGGAGGAGTTGAATTCTCTTGAGTAATTTTTCACAGGAACATCTGAATTATTTAAAAAAACTCAAAAGAAGAAATCTTTTAAAAACTCTGTTGCAAATTTCTATTTTTGTCGTGTTTTTTGCCTTATGGGAGATATTTGCTGCAACAGGTATTATAAATTCATTTATTTTTTCATCTCCATCAAGATCATTAAAAATGCTTGGAACTCTTTTTCAGACAGGTCTGATAAAGCATATTGGTATCACACTTTTTGAAACCATTGCAGGCTTTTTGCTTGGAAGCGTTTTAGGTTTTATCATTGCCGTACTGTTATGGTGGTCACCTTTATTAAAGGATGTTCTTGACCCCTATCTTGTTATTTTAAACAGTTTACCTAAAATTGCACTTGGCCCTATAATTATCGTTTGGGTTGGCGCAGGAATAAGTTCAATTATAACAGTTACATTGCTTATTTCTATTGTTGTTGCTATTATCGGCGTTTTAAATGGGTTTAATGAGGTTGAACAAGCAAAATTAACTTTATTGAAAACTTTTGGTGCCACAAAAACACAACTGTTTTTCAAAGTTGTTTTTCCTGCAAGTATACCTACAACTGTTTCAGTTTTAAAACTGAATATAGGAATGTCCTGGGTTGGTGTAATTGTTGGCGAATTTTTAAATTCAAAAGCAGGGTTAGGTTACCTTATTGTTTACGGCGGACAGATTTTTAAAATGGATATAGTAATGGCTTCAACATTAATACTTTGTTTGCTTTCTGCAGTTATGTATTTTGCTGTTGTAAGTTTTGAAAAAGCCGTTATAAAAAAACAAAAAGGCAATTAAGGGGCGCTTTTGCCCCTTTTTCATTTTTCATTAAAAAACGCTTGCAAAAAACGAAACCTTGTTGTATAATACCCTCGTTAATATAAAAGTGCTGATGTAGCTCAGTAGGTAGAGCGCATCCTTGGTAAGGATGAGGTTCACGAGTTCGACTCTCGTCATCAGCTCCATTTTATTTCCCCTGTTTAGCAGGGGTTTTTTTTGTGGAGGATATATGGTTAATATTTCTGTGTTATTTTGCTCGGTTTTTACACTTTTTTTGTTTATGATACCGGGGTTTATTTTAAGAAAACTAAAACTCATTGACGATGGTTTTTCAAAAAACCTTTCATTACTTGTTTTATATGTAGCGCAATCAGCGTTACTTATGCACGGTTATATTACAGAGTTTAAAACTGAAATTTTAAGCGGGCTTTTACAGGTTTTTGTCGTTTCTTTTGTAATACATATTTTGCTTTATTTCATTGCACGCCAACTTTTTAAAAAAGCACCTGTAAAATTAAAAAAAGTTCTTCAGTTCGGATTAATTTTTTCTAATGCAGGATATATGGGAATTCCTGTTATAAGCGATGTTCTTGGTCCCGAATTTACAATTTACGCTACTATTTATGTTATATGGTTTAATGTTTTTGGTTTTTCACTTGGCAGGCTTATATATACTGACAATAAAAAGTATATATCCATTAAAGAAGCCATTATAAACCCTGCTGTTACGCCAATTATTATTGGTTTTATTATTTTTATTACCGGCGGCGGAACTTGGATTCAAAAAGTAATGATACAGCAAAATTTTGTTGGTTCAAGCGTGAAAATCTTTTACGATGTAATAACTGTTTTAAAAAATATGGTTGCGCCTGCTACAATGCTTGTAATTGGTGCTCGCCTTGCGGATATTGATTTTAAGGGCATTTTTAAAGATAAATATATGTATCCTTTTGTTGCATTAAGGTTGCTTATTTTGCCCGCAATAGTCTTTGTTTTATTAAAAGTACTGAATATATTTTCACTTATTGATACAACTTCTATGAGTATACTTTTGATACTTTCTTCAACACCTGCGGCGGCGATAACTTCAATTTTTGCCGAAGTATATGGTGGTGACTTTCATTATGCAGGAAAACTTGTTGCTTTAACAACACTGCTTTCAGTTTTAACAATACCAACCGTTGCATTACTTTTATTAATTTAAACAAAAGACAGGCTTAACCCTGTCTTTTTCTATTGACAAATTTTAATATTTACAATACAATACATAAAGATGTTTCCGTAGCTCAGCTGGATAGAGCGACCGCCTCCTAAGAGTTTGTTATAACAATCACTTTTGGGGGCAAGGCAAACGACAATGTGTTATTTGACAATTAAATAATCATAGATTTTTTAGAAATGCCGCTTTAGTTAAATGGATATAACAAGCCCCTCCTAAGGTTATACTAAATCACTCGCCTTTGCTCAAAAGGCGAGCGATAATATAGATAAAATTTTATACACGTCTCTGTACCTCAGCAGGATAGAGGGTCCGCCTCCTAAGCGGAACGCCCCCG
>SVIH01000003.1 GCA_015069575.1 Clostridiales bacterium | reverse complement strand
TATATTTATTACTACAACAACGAAAGAATTTCCTTAAAACTAAAAGGAATGAGTCCGGTACAATACCGAACTCATTCACAAGCAATTTAATATTTAATTTTGTCTAAACTTTGGGGTTCACTTCATACTCTGTGGTTTTTTTATAATGATTCTTCAACAACTGCTTTAATGTTTTTATTCCGTAACAAAGCTCTTCAAAGATAAAATCTTCACCGTAATGGGTAAGCACGATTTCAAGGTTAAAAACGCCTTTATAATCTATTTCGTTTAATGCAGTAAAAACCTTTTCCCAATCAATGTTGCCACTGCCTAAAACCTTGTGCTCGTCTTTAAAACCGCTATTATCATGCAGGTGCAAACAGGTTATATTTTTGCCTAGTTTTCTGATTACTTCATCAACAGAAGGTTGATTAAATTGCTTAGTAAGATTTGTGTGTCCCGTATCAACGCAAACTGAAATTTCAGGGTAAACTTTTTTAATATTATTTAAACCATTTTCAAAGTTTTTATAGTCACCAAAAAAATCAATACATCCATATCTTGAAGAAGAACCAAATGTTTCAGTAACAAGTTTAATGTTGTGTGCTTTTGCAAAAACTCCGCCTTTTTCAAATAATTCCTTATTAAATAAGTGCATTAAATCTGCAGGTGTTTCAGGGGGCAGGTGATAGTTGCCTGCGGTGTGCAAAACACAATATTCAGCGCCTAAAGCACCCGTTGCAATACAGTCTCTGCGAACGTTTTCAATTAAATTATTGTCTATAATTTCATCGTTTATATAGCCTGTGCCTTGACCGTGAGTCATAAAAATCTCTATGCCGATTTCGTCTGCAAAATCTTTAATGTTTTTAAAATAATCATAGATTTCTGCATCGCTTTTTGCATAAATTGAATCAGGGTTTTTATAATCGTATGCCCTTGACCAAAGGTTAAAATCAACGCCGTCAGCACCCGCTTTTTTTGCAATTTTCAGCGCTTCTTTTTCACCGTAAATCTCTTGTAAAGTACCTGTAGAAACAGATATTTTTATATCCTTGCATATAGCTTGTTCCAATTTAAAAATTTCTCCTTATCAATTGTGCCTACCTGTTCCTTTGTAATGCGAAAAGCCCAGTTATTAAGGGCATTTCCGGGTTTGTTAAAGCGGGTATCTTCACCGTAAAGCAAAAGGTCCTGAACAGGCAAAATTACAAGCCCTGCGCTTGATTGAAACATGGTGCGCAATATGGAATTGTAACATTCGTTCCAATGGCCAGAAAACCCAAAATAATCAAGTATTTTTTGCTTTGTGAAATCATCACTTTCCCAAAGGAATCCAAGCAACGTGTTATTGTCATGGGTGCCGGTATAACAAACAAGATTGTTTTTATAATTGTGGGGCAGATGTGGTGAATTATCATCACCCATAAAACCAAATTGCAAAACGCTCATTCCAGGGAACCCACTTTTTTCAACTAAACGGCGAACTTCGGGGGTAATAACGCCAAGATCTTCAGCAATAATCAGTTTATCCTTTAAAACAGGTTTTATGGCATTTATTAAAACCATTCCCGGTCCCTTTATCCATTTACCGTTCTTTGCTGTTTTATCTTTTGCAGGAATAGAAAAATATGATTCAAAAGCACGAAAATGATCAATACGAACTCCGTCAAAAAGTTCACACATAAAACCTATACGGTCTTTCCACCAACTAAACCCATCATCTTTCATTTTTTTCCAATTATAAAGGGGGTTGCCCCAAAGCTGACCGTCATCACAAAAATAATCCGGGGGCACGCCTGCAACATTTTGTGGTTTGCCTTTTTTATCAAGAAAGAAATTATCAGGGGCACTCCATACATCAGAACTGTCATCAGAAACATAAATAGGAACATCACCGATTATTTTGATTCCTTTGCTGTTGGCATATTTCTTTATTTCCATCCATTGTGTATAAGCAAAAAACTGAGTAAATTGCCATAATTTAAGAGTTTTGATGTTATAGGTATCCTTTTCCCATAATGTCCAATGCCGATTATCATTAGCATCTTTTAATGCCATAAAATTGCAAAACGAATCTGTATGGGGATGGGCTTCTAAAAAGGATTCAACATCATTCCATTTATTAAAGCGATCGCATGCTTTTTCTAACAAAAAAAGCCGTTCTTTCCAAAGGCGCTCAAACTCGCAAAGATAAGGCGTGGTCTCTTTATTTAATTCAAGTTCTTCTTTTGTCAATAAGCCTTGTTCAGATAATAAAGGCAAATCAATAAAAAAAGGGTTAAGTGAAAATGCACTAAAGGATTTATAAGGTGAATTATATTCATCTGTCATTAAAAATGGTAAAGTTTGCCAATATGAAAAACCACAGTCAGATAAAAAATCAATCCATTCTTTTGCACACTTGCCAAAAGAGCCTTCAGAATAACCGCCCCAAAGGGAAGATATATGCATTAAAACACCGCTTGCCCGTTTCATAACATCACCTGAATTTAAAAAAGTTTATTAAATTATATCAAACAAAGCATTTAAAAGCAATACACATCGCAGAATTTTTTCAGTTCTGCGTTTTTTTATGTCCATATTTAGTATTAAAAAAAGAGAACAAACACAAGGCAATTTTTACAAAAATATTACAATGTACAAAAAAATTAAAAAAAGTGTTCAAAAGTGGTCAAATTATTAAAAAATGTGCAAAAATTTAATAAAAAGTGTTGCAAAGTGGTCAAGAAAGTGGTATTATATATGCAAGTGTTATTCTAATAAATTTTTCTTGGGAAAAGGAGGTGTAGATATGGCGATCAAAGGTTTCTTAGGTCAGTACGATATTAACATTGATGATAAAGGCCGCGTAAGGATTCCTGCAAAGTTCAAAGCTCAGCTTGGTGAAGAATTTGTAATTTCATGTGGCGGTAGGGAATGCCTTTCAGTTTATCCTGAAAATGAGTGGGAAAAAATGACTGAACAGCTTGAAAAATTTGATGGTTTCAATGAAGAAGTTGAAGATTTTAAACGCACTATCTACGCCAACGCAACTGAGGCTGAATATGATTCAGTTGGCAGGGTACTTATTCCTATAAAATACAGAGAGTATGCATCACTTAAAAAAGAACTTATTGTTTCAGGTGTGGGTGACCACTTTGAAATATGGGATGCAGAAAAGTGGAACAGCAACAGTTATTCGTCGGTTGAAAAACGCCGCACACTTCAAAAGGAAGTTTCTTTAAGTCTTACAGGTGGTAAAAATGGAATTTAAGCATACTTCAGTATTGCTTAACGAAAGTATTGAACTTTTAAATGTCCGCGATGGCGGTATCTATGTTGATGGCACGTTAGGTGGCGGTGGACATAGTGAGGCTATTCTAAAAAAAGCAAACTGTCGCCTTATTGGCGTTGATAGAGATGATGATGCACTCAAAGCCGCAGGTGAAAGATTGAAGCCATACGGCGACAGGGTAACATTAGTCAAAAGCAATTTTAAGGATATATTAAGCGTACTTGATAAGTTAGGCATTGAAAAAATAGACGGATGCATTTTGGATCTTGGCGTAAGTTCTTATCAGCTTGATACAGTTGAAAGAGGATTTTCATATCAGCACAGCGCTCCTTTAGATATGCGAATGGATCAAAGCCAATACACCAGTGCATTTAATGTTATAAACGAGTATTCTGTTAAAGAATTAACAAGAATCATTCGTGATTATGGTGAAGAGAAATGGGCGTGCCGTATCGCACAGTATATTGTAAGCGAAAGGGCAAAAGGCTCAATAAATACAACAGGCGAACTTGTTGAGATAATTAAAAAAGCAATTCCAACAAGCGCCCGCAGAACAGGTCCTCATCCTGCAAAAAGAACATTTCAGGCAATAAGGATAGAGGTAAACAACGAACTTGGCATTTTGGAAAGCACAGTAAAAAATGTAAGTGAACGCCTTAATGTTGGCGGCAGAATGTGTGTTATAACATTCCATTCTCTTGAAGACAGAATAATCAAACACACAATGCAAAATTTACAAAATCCTTGCACTTGCCCCCCAAGAATACCGATTTGTATTTGCGGTAAAAAGCCAAGTGTAAAGGTAATAACAAAAGCGGTGCTTCCAAGTGAGCAGGAATTACAGGAAAATCCCCGTAGCAAAAGTGCAAAATTAAGGGCAATGGAAAAAATCTGATACACATATTTTTAAGATAGGGTGAATATAATGAGCAGACAGAGAGCAGGAAAAACTGAATATCGCGTTTATTATGGCACGGATAGGAATGCTGCACTTGAGCCACAGTATGTTCCCCAACCGAAAAAAAGGCAAACAACAAAGGCAAATACAAGCGCAATAAAACAGCAAAAAGCTGCAAGAAAGGCCGCGATTGCCCGTTGTACAGCCCTTACAATGTTGGTTATGTGTGTTGCTGCTATGGGATTTTTAGTTGTTACACGCAATGCTGAAATTTATAATAATAACCGTGAAATACGCGCCCTTGCCAACGAAAAAACAGATCTTCAACTCTTAATCAATACAGTTGAAAAAGATGGATCAGTTGGTGGCGAACTTAATTCGTATTTTGATATTGCCCAGAACCAACTTCAGCTTCAGTATCCCGAAGCCAATGATATCGTAACAGTAGTTCTTCCTTCTGTAAGCGATGATGTTGTTGCTGAACAAACGCAAGAGGGCGAGGATGTATTTGATACAGTACTTGACTGGTTAAGCTCTCTTGAGAGGAGGATTAAAAGTTGGGCGTAAAAGCTAACAGATATAAGAATAGATTATTAATGGTGTGCCTTGCTATGATATTAGCTTTTTCTATCATAGTGGGCGCATTGTTTTACTGGCAGATAATTGCATCGGACCGTCTTCAAAGAAAAGCATTAGGGCAGTGGACGTCAACTTCAACAGTAAGTGCATCAAGGGGAACAATTTACGATTCAACAGGTGAAGCCCTTGCTATCAGCGGTGCATCAAAAACGCTTAATGTAAAGCCTAAAACGTTAAGTAATTCAGGATATTCCCCTGAAAACATAACAACTATGCTCGTGCAACTTTTGGGCGAAAAATATTCTTTCGAAACTATTTTTAAAAAAGTAAATTATGTTAAAGGTAAGTCTTTAGGCGAATATACTATTGCGCGTCATCTTAATAATGAGCAAATAGCCTACATTGAAGCACTTAATATAAAAGGTCTTTATCTTGTTGATGATGTAAAAAGATATTACCCAAAAGGTTCATCTTTAATACAGGTGTTAGGCTCTGTGAATATAGATGGTGTAGGCAGTGACGGTTTAGAATTAAAATATGATAAGCAACTTCGCGGGTTAACAGGTAAACTTATATCTTCAACCAATGTTTCAGGCGGACAGATACCCGGTAGTGATCAAAGATATATTGATGCAACAAACGGTGTAAACCTTAATCTTACGGTTGATTACGCTATGCAGTCATTTGCAGAAAATATTATGCATAGATGCTTAACTGAAACCAAGGCAAAAGCAGTTCGTTGTATTGTAATGGATCCCAAAACAGGCGCTATAAAGGCTATGGTAAATTTGCCTGATTACGATCCGAATACTGCAACAAGCGAAGATATAAAGGCATATTCAAGGAATAGTTGTGTTTTAGATACTTATGAACCCGGTTCAACATTCAAGATATTTACAATGTCAGCAGCCCTTGAATCAGGTGCAATAAACGAATCAAGCACATTTCATTGTTCAGGCTATCATATCGTTGATGGCGAAAAAATAAAGTGTTGGCGTACTGTACCGCACGGAACACAAAGTATTACACAGGCACTCCAGAATTCCTGCAACCCTGCATTTATGCAGATTGGTTTAAAAATAGGTCAAAAAACATTGTATGAGTACCTTTATAATTTTGGTTTTAATACTACAACAGGTGTAGATTTTTCTGCAGATCAGTCAGGCATAATTCTTGCGCCTAAATATGTTAAAAACACAGATCTTGCCCGTATTTCATTTGGTCAAAGTATTGCAGTAACACCCTTGCAACTTTTAACAGCCGCATGTGCAGTAATTAATGGCGGAACACTTTATCAGCCATACTTTGTGCAGTCAATGAGCGATGATAACGGTAAAACATTAGTAGAAAATAAACCTGTGGCTGTGCGTCAGGTAATAAGTGAAAAAACAAGCGCGCTAATGAGACAAATGCTTCTGAGCGTTGTTTCTGAAGGCGGTGGTAAAAATGCGCAGGTTGAAGGTTATAAAGTTGGCGGTAAAACAGGTACAGCCCAAAAATACCGTGATGGCGTAATTGTGCAAGGTGTACATATCGGTTCATTTTTAGGGTTTGCGCCTGCCGATGATCCTAAAATAGCCATACTTGTTACCGTTGATGAAGCACAGATGTATAACGATTACGGTTCAGTTACAGCAGCGCCTTATGCAGGCGAAATTTTACAAAAAATATTACAGTATATGCAAATAAAACCTACTGAAACTGAAAAGCCTGAACAAGTAACAGTTCCCAATGTTAAGGGGCTAACAGTTGAAATGGCAGTTTCAAGGTTAAAAGATGCAGGGCTTTTGGTAGAAATTAATGGCACAGGCACTGTTTCAACACAAACACCTGCAGCAAATGTTAAGGTAGATAAAAACAGTATTGTAACAATAAAAGGTTCTGAAGCAGTTGATACTACCGTTCATTACGGTATTGATTAAGGAATTAAAATGCTTATAAAAGATTTTTTGATTAAAGAAGCAAAGTTAATAAAAGGTGATGGAACAAAAAAAGTTACGTCACTTACTATTGATTCCCGTAAATGCGTGCAGGGTTCAATGTATTTTGCCATTAACGGAACTCAGGTAGATGGCCATAATTTTATTGAATCGGCTTATAAAAACGGGGCAGTTTGCGCAGTTGTTGAAAGGGAAGTAGATTGTCCTATTCAGCAAATACTTGTAAAAAATACCCGTCTGTATATGTCATATATGGCAAGCCTTTTTTATAATAATCCTTCAAAAAAATTAAAAATGATAGGTATTACAGGCACTAACGGAAAAACAAGTATTTCCTATATGGTAAAAGAAATTGCAAAAGCCAACGGTATCTCCTGCGGTGTTATCGGCACAGGCGGAATATGGCTTGATGATAAAAAACTTGATATAAAAATACTAACTGCAACCACGCCCGATCCCATTGAATTGCAGTATGCATTAAGTGTGATGGCAGAAAAAGGTGCAAAATGGGTTGTAATGGAGGTTACTGCCCATGCTCTTGATTTATATAAAGTAAGCGGTATGGAATTTATCAGCGCAGGCTTTACTAATTTAACACAGGACCATCTTGAGTATTTTAAAACAATGGAAAACTATGCTTTAGCAAAGTCAAAGTTCTTCGAACCTCAGTTAAGTAAAAATGCTATAATAAATATTGACGATGAATTTGGCAAAACATTATTAGATAAAATACCGTCAATAACATATTCGTATAAAGAAAAAGCAGATCTTTTTGCTGAAAATATCAATATCGAAGCCACTTGTTCAACATTTACCCTTAAATATAATGGTGATATATATGATGTAAAAACGAATACAACAGGGTTATTTAATATAAGTAATGTGCTTTGTGCAATAGGCCTTGCATTAAAAGCAGGTTTAGATATCAAAGACTGTATAAAAGGTATAAGTGCTTTTTCATCTGTTCCGGGCAGATTCGAAGCAGTTGATACAAAAAACAAGGGTTTTAGTGTTATAATTGATTATGCTCATACACCTGATGGATTAGAAAATATACTTTCATCTATAAACAGTTTCAAAAAAGGTAAACTCATCTGTGTGTTCGGTTGCGGTGGAAATCGCGATCAGGTAAAAAGAGCGATTATGGGTGAAATTGCCGGTAATTTAAGTGATTATTGTGTTTTAACAAGCGATAATCCACGATTTGAAGAACCTGAAAAAATAATAGATCAAATCGAAAGCGGTATTAAAAAAACAACTTGCCCCTATACAAGAAATGCCAACAGATATCAGGCAATTAAATATGCCATAGAATACGCAAAAAAGGACGATGTAATCGTTATATGCGGTAAAGGTGATGAAGATTATCAGGAAATCAACGGTGTAAAACATCACTTTTTAGATAGGGAAGCAGTAGAAGAAATCATTTCTTAAAGGAGATAGAAAATGTTACAATCCATAATAGCCTTTTTAACAGCGTTTCTTATATGTGTGATTATCGGACCTGTTATAATTAAATTAATGCAAAAATTAAAATTTGGTCAGCAAGTTCGCGATGATGGTCCCGCATCACATTTAAAAAAGCAAAATGTTCCCACAATGGGCGGAATAATGATGGTTATAGCCATTGGTATTTGTGCTTTTGTGTTCAGGTTTAAAGGAAGCGCATTGGTTGCAACACTTGCAACTGTTGGCTACGGACTTATAGGGTTCTTGGATGATTTTATAAAAATTTACAAAAAACGCTCTTTAGGTTTAAGGGCATACCAGAAGATAGTTGGCCAGTTCGGTATTGCATTGATTGTTGCATGGTACGGATACACTACTATCGGAAGTGAAATTTTTATTCCTTTTATTGATAATGTTGAACTTGGGATTTGGTATATACCTTTTGCAATGTTTGTTATAATTGCTATCGTAAACGGTGTAAATTTATCCGATGGTTTAGATGGTCTTGCTTCAAAAATGACACTTGTTGAAGGAATCACTCTTTGTGCAATTATATTGTTAACAGGCAGTGCGCTTTATAATTCTGAAGCAACAAATATTGCAGTTTTATCAGCATCAATGTCAGGTGCTTGTTTAGGATTCTTGCGTTTTAATACTTATCCTGCCCGAATATTTATGGGTGATACAGGGGCGCTTGCTTTAGGTGGATGTCTTGCAATATGTGCACTTTATTCAAAAATGGCGCTTTTAATGCCTGTTATGTGCATAATGCTTGTTGTAACATGTGTTTCAGTTATATTACAGGTAGGCTCATTTAAACTTCGCCATGGCAAACGAATTTTTAAAATGGCACCGCTTCACCACCATTATGAACTTTTGGGTTATCACGAAACTACGGTAACTTCAATGTATACATTAATTACAGTTGTTGCTTGTGCAATTTCACTTCTTATTGTAGCAATTAAAATTTAAGGAGTTTTTATGGAAAATAAAACAGTATTAATAATAGGTATGGCGCGTTCAGGAATACAGGCAGCGCCCGTACTTAAAAGTCTTGGCTATAATGTTATATTAAACGACCTTAAAAAGTATGAAGAACTTGAAGGCATTGAATGTTTAAATAAAAATGACTATGAATTCAGATTAGGCGAAAAACCTGATGAACTTGTTGATAAGGCTGATCTTATTGTTGTTTCGCCAAGTGTTCCGCTTTCACTGCCTTATGCCGAAAAAGCAAAAGCGCAAGGCAAAGAAGTAATTGCTGAAATTGAACAGGCATTCAGATTATGTGCTGGAACAACAGTAGCCATTACAGGTACTAACGGAAAAACTACCACTACTACTTTAACAGGTGAAATTTTTAAAGCAGCAAACAAAGGATGTTATGTTGTTGGGAATATTGGCGAACCATATATTGCCCATTCTTTAGAGGCAAAGAAAGAAGATTTTATGGTTTGCGAAATCAGTTCATATCAGCTTGAAGGCATAAAAGACTATCATCCCAAAACAGCGGCGCTTTTAAATATAACTGAAGACCATATGATACGCCATAAAACAATGGAAAATTATATTAATGCAAAATTAAGGGTGTTTGAAAATCAGACAAAAGATGATTTTTCTATTCTTAATTATGATGATGAAACTGTTCGTAATCTTAAAAACAGGGTACAGGGCAAACCTGTGTTCTTTTCTCGTAAAACAGTTTTGGAAGAAGGCGCATATGTTGAAAACGGCAATATCGTTTTCAATTATAACGGCAAAAAAGAAACAATTATTGCAGTTTCAGATATAATGATAAAAGGGCAACATAATCTTGAAAACGCTTTGGCGGCAGTGCTTTTAACAATGCTTGCAGGCGTTGATAAAGAAAGCGTAAAAAAAGCCCTTGAAACATTTACAGGCGTAGAACACCGTATTGAAACAGTAAGAACTGTTGATGGTGTAACATATATTAATGATTCTAAAGGAACAAACCCTGATTCAACAATAAAGGCTATTGAAACTATGACAAAACCCACTGTTTTAATTTTAGGTGGCTATGATAAGGGCGGCAGTTTTGATTCTTTGTTTGAAGCCTTTACAGATAATATCAAACATACTGTGTTTATTGGGGTTACCCGTAATATGTTGGAAGAAACTGCAAAAAAATATAATTGGCAAAATTATACAAATGTTTCAGGCAGTTTTGAAGATGGAATAATTCAGGCAAAGAAAATGGCAAAAGAAGGCTATAATGTTTTGCTTTCACCTGCATGCGCAAGTTTTGATATGTTCAAAGATTTTGAACAGCGCGGCGAAGTATTCAAACAAATCGTTTCTCAATTTTAATTAGGGGGAAAAACTGTGGCAAAAAAACAAAAATTTGTACATAAGGGCATATGCCTGCCATTAGTTTTTATTGCCATTACTTTAACTTGTATAGGTTTGGTAATGGTTTTAAGTGCATCGTATAACAGTACTATTTTAAGTTCAAACAATGCTTCAATACTTGATGATGTAAAATTCCAGGCAGTAGTAGCTGTAGTTGGCATTATTGCAATGTTTATAATATCCCGTATGGATTATCATTTTTTAGCAAAACCTAAAGTGCTGCTTTCAGGATTTGTGATAAGTATTATATTGTTGCTGGCGGTATTTGCTTTTGAACCTACATATGATTCTCATCGTTGGATAAGGCTTTCTGCATTTACATTTCAGCCTTCAGAAATTGCAAAATTTATGGCAATAATCTATGTTGCATATTACACTTCAAAAAAGAAATGGTGGTATCGTACAGGCAAAGACTGGCTTGGGCTGTTAATTCCTGTAGCAATTCTTGCAGGGCTTATTATTATTGAACCTGACCTTTCTACAACTTTAACGCTTCTTGGCGCAGTTGTAATGGTAATGTTTGTTTCAGGTATGCAATGGAAATTTCTTGCCGGCGGAATTATAGGTATTGCGGCGCTTATTCCGTTAATGATATCAATAACAGGCTATCAGGGCAGGCGTTTTAATGCATGGCTTAATGCTTGGGCAGATCCTAAAGATGTAGGATATCAGGTAGTTCAGTCACTATACGCTATCGGCGATGGCGGACTTTTTGGTGTTGGTTTAGGTAACAGTAAACAGAAGATTACTCATTTACCTATGAGCGATACCGACTATATTTTTTCAATTATTTGTGAAGAATTTGGCTTTGTAGGTGCAATACTTGTTGTTGCGTTATATGTATCGTATGCATTTTTTGGAATTAAAATTGCCATGGAAGCAGATGATAGTTTTGGTGCATACCTTGCTGTTGGTGTTACATGTCTTGTGGTATTACAAGCGTTTATTAATATGGGTGTTGCAACAAATGTTCTTCCGTCAACAGGCATTACTTTGCCCTTTATTTCAAGGGGGGCAACCTCATTAGGTATTGTTCTTTGCGCTACAGGAGTTCTATTAAGCATTTCAGCACGAAAACTAAGAAAACCTAAACAAAGTAACGATTAATATAAAAACTGCATATATTAGAATTGACAAGATTTTAATATATGAGGTGCTTTTAAATGAAAAAAATAGTGATCTGCGGTGGAAAAAGCCTGTCAGGACAGGTGCAGATACACGGTGCAAAAAACTCATTATTACCCATATTAGCGGCAGTAATTCTTTCAAAAGGGCAGTGTATAATTAATAATTGTCCGCCTCTTAGCGATGTTATGACTATGCTTGAACTTTTACAATGCATAGGTTGTAAAGTTGAGTATGGTAATCAAAGGGTACATATAGATACAACAAACATTTCAAATTTTAAAATGAATGATTGCCTTATGAATAAATTAAGGTCGTCAATTTTTATATTAGGTCCGTTACTTGCACGGCTTAATAATGCTGAACTTGGATACCCCGGCGGATGTGATATTGGTATTCGCCCCATAGATTTACATCTTAAAGGTTTAAGGGATCTTGGTGTAGAAGTAACTGAAAAAGAAGGACACATCATATGTTCATGTAAGCATTTGATAGGAAATGAAGTGTATCTTGATTATCCAAGCGTTGGCGCCACTGAAAACATAATGATGGCGGCATCGTTGGCGCAAGGTGCAACGGTAATAGTTAACGCAGCCAAAGAACCTGAAATTATTGATTTGCAGGATTTTATAAATTCTATGGGTGGCAGAATATCAGGGGCAGGCAGTTCAAGAATTGTAATTCATGGTGTAAAAGAACTTAAGGGTACAACATATACGCCAATGGCGGATAGGATAGTAACAGGAACATATATGATCGCTGCGGCAGCAACCAAAGGCGAAATATTTATAAAAAATGCAAATATTGATCATGTTTCATGTCTGGCAGGGAAACTGCGCGAAAGCGGATGCATAATAAATGTTGAAAAAGACGGTATTCTTATAAAAAACAAAAACAGGTTATCGTCTTCGCATATTATTGAAACTATGCCGTACCCCGGATTCCCAACTGACTTGCAATCGCCGATGATGAGCCTTCAGGCAGTTTCAAAAGGCACTTGCATAATGGTTGAAAATGTGTTTGAAAATAGATTTCGTTTAGCAGGCGAGCTTAAAAAAATGGGCGCAGATATTACAATAAAAGACCGTATGGCAGTAATAAAAGGCGTAAAACAACTTCATGGTGCAAATGTTTTTACCCACGATCTTCGTGGTGGCGCGGCGCTTATAATAGCAGGGCTTTGCGCCGAAGGTATAACTGTAATAAACGATAAAGGTCTAATTGACCGCGGATATTTTGAATTTGAACATCAGCTTAAAAATTTAGGCGGTGATGTTGTTGTTTTGGAGGAGTAATATGGCTAAAAAGAGAAAACAAGAAAACCTAGGGCCTCATCCCATATTAATGTGGGCAGTAGTTCTGGTCCTTTTAGTTGTTTTGTTTTTTTTAATTAACAGTTCGCTTTTTAATGTAAGCCAGATATCCGTTCAGGGCAATAATCGATTTTCCTATGAAGAAATAGTAAGCGCAAGCGGAATTAATTATGAAACAAATATTTTACATGTTGATGAATATAGCGCAAAAGAAAACATTGAAAAAAATGCATATATTGTTGTTGAAGATATTAAACGCATTTTTCCTGCAAGCATAATTATAAAAGTTCGTGAAAGAAATCCTATTGCACAGATAGGCACAATAAATGGATATTATGTAATTGATAAAGAGGGTATAGCGTTAAGCCTAAATCCCATAAAGGATGATAATTTAACAGCAGTATATAATCTTAATATCTGTGAACCCGGTTATGCTCAAAAAATAATTGGTGAATCAAGTGAAAAAACTGATGCAATGTTTTATGTTCTTGAAGCCATTGAGCAAAATAACTTACAAGGAATAATAACGGGGATCGATTTAAAAGATCCCCAAAAGATAATGCTTACACATATTGCCGGAATTAAGATACAAATAGGTAGCGGTGTAACCGCAAATGACAGATTAAAGTATGTTCAGGCAACAGTTGATGCGGTAAAGGACAAGCTTTCAGGTGATTCTGTTATCAATATGGAAAGCGCAGGGGGCTATTATATCAGTTAAAAAACCCAAAAAATTAAAAAAATAGCAATAAAATGACTAAAAATTGCGAAAATATTAAAAAAACACTTTAACTTTTTTAAGTTTTCTGCTATTATATATATGAGGTAATATATTATCTCTTGTATTTTTTGGAGGTTTAACCTTATGCGCCAAATTTCAACAGTAATTGAAATAGGCACCGGCAAGGTTGTTTGCGTAATATGTGAAACAGGCAAATATGATGAAACTCATATTTTAGGCAATGCCACAGTTACTTATCCCGGATATAAAAATCGCAAATGGGTGGACAGGCACTCTATAGCACCTGCTATTAAAGAAGCATTGCACGAAGCTGAAAAAATGGCAGGCAGAAAAGTAAAAAATGTACATATCGGTATTCCGGGTGATTTTTTAAAGGTGGTCTGCATTAAGTCTGAAATTGAGTTTAATACTCAAAAAACTCTTACACAGGCAGATATAAATTATTTATATCAACAAAGCAGAAGTAAACTTCAGGTGCCCAAAGAATATACGGTAATTCATCGTTGCCCGATATTATTTATACTTGATGATGCCAGGAAGACAATGGACCCAAATACAAAAAGAGCCAAAAAAGTAAGTGTTGTTGTTTCATATGTACTGGCTGAAAAATGGTTTGGTAGGGGCATTAAACAAATGCTTTTAAGATATGGCTACAATGCCAGCACATTTATTGGCGCATCGTATGCTGAGGCTATGAAGTTTATTCCACAGGAAAAACGCGATCACGGTGCAGTAATGATAGATATAGGCAATACGTCAACAACAGTTATGGTTGCTCGTGGCGATGGGCTTATGTTCCATAAAGTGCTTAACTTCGGCGGTGCAAACATTACCGAAGATATTATGAAGGTTTTAAATACCAAGCATAAAGTGGCTGAAGAATTAAAAAAACGCGCTATTTACGGTTTATCTTTAAGCGAACAGGATAATTATGAAGTTTGTGATAAAGATACATATAAATTTGAAAAATTTTCTGCAATTAAGGTACAGGCTATTATTGAAGCCCGCCTAAAAGAAATGATAGATGTAATAGTGGATACACTTGATAGAAGCGGTTGCAGGCTTCCTAAATATGTACCTGTGTTTGTTACAGGCGGTACAGCATCTATGCGCGGATTAAGGGAATTTATCCAAAAAGAAACTAATCATAATACAATAATAGTTACACCACAATCAACTTGTTTCAATCAACCTGCATATTCTTCGGCATTGGCTGTTGCAGATTTTGCTCTTGAAGCTGAAACTGAAGAAGAACAAGGTTTTTTTGAAAATATAAAAAATTTATTTTTAAGGTAATTCTTGAAAGGAGAATTTTATTATGGAAATAGATCTTGATATGGGTTTTGCCCAGCTTAAAGTCGTTGGCGTAGGCGGCTCAGGCGGTAATGCTGTTGACAGAATGATTGCAGCAGGTCTTACAGGTGTTGAATATATCGCCATTAATACTGATCGTCAGGTGCTTCAGCGTTCAAAGGCAAATAAAAAATTACAGATTGGTGAAAAGATTACAAAAGGTCTTGGCGCAGGCGCTAATCCCGAAATCGGTAAAAAAGCTGCTGAAGAAAGCCGTGATGATATTATGGATCAGCTTCGCGGTGCAGATATGGTTTTTGTTACTGCAGGTATGGGCGGCGGCACAGGTACAGGCGCAGCACCCGTTGTTGCTGAAGTTGCAAAAGATATGGGTATTTTAACAGTTGGTGTTGTTACATATCCTTTCTTGTTCGAAGGCAAGGTTCGTTCAACAAATGCAGATAGGGGTATTGCTGAATTAAAGGATGAAGTAGATAGCCTTATCGTTATCCCTAATGATAAAGTTTTACAGGTAGTTGGTAAAGGAACTTCTATGACAGAAGCATTCCGTCAGGCTGATGAAGTTCTTCGTCAGGGCGTTTCCGGTATTTCTGAACTTATTACACGTACAAATACCATTAACCTCGACTTTGCTGACGTTCGCACAATTATGAAAGATAAAGGTATTGCACATATGGGCATTGGTATCGGCACAGGCGAAAACCGTGCTATCGATGCTGCAAAACATGCAATTTCTTCACCTCTTCTTGAAACAACAATTTCAGGTGCTACAGGCGTTCTTCTTAGTATCATGGGTGATGCAAGCCTTTCACTTAATGAAATTAACGAAGCCGCTTACCTTGTTCATGAAGCAGTTTCACCAGATGCAAACATTATCTTTGGCGCAGGTGTTGATGAAAGTCTTGATGATGAAGTTCGTATCACAATCATTGCAACAGGCTTTGAAAAAGACCACAAGCGTTCAAATAAACCTCAAAGAATGACTGAACGCGTTGTTCGTCCTACTGAGGATGAAGATGATGAAGATGGTCTTGTTATGACTGATTTTACACCTAAAAATGCCCGTGCACAAAAACCTCAGATGGATATGGAAGAAGTTGATGATGATGAGATTTTTATGCCACGCAGGGAAGAAAGACGCCGTCCTGTAATGGATGAAGACGAAGCACCTAAAAAAAGCGGTCTGTTTTCATCATTCAGGAATACTGATGAAGATGAAGAAGATGATTACGATGATATCGATTTTGATATGCCCGCAATCACAAGAAGGCATCGCAGAGATTAATTAAATTTATTCCGACCTCTTTTTAAGGGGTCGGAAATTTTTTTAAAAATCAATAAAATATTGGTTGACTAATAAAAAGTTTTAAAGTATAATAACTTCGTTGATTAAAATCAATGCCGGAGTGGCGGAATAGGCAGACGCCCGGGACTTAAAATCCCGTGGGTAGTAATACCCGTACCGGTTCGACCCCGGTCTTCGGCACCAACAAAAAAAGCACCCAATGTGGTGCTTTTTTGTTTTGTAATAAATAATTAACCTGCCAATATCAAACATCAGCAATTTTTACTGCAGTGCGCTATTAGGATTGTTATTGTTTGTTGCGTTGTCAGGCGCCTGAGTATTTTCAGGTCTTAAACCGTCAGTTGTATCAGGTAAAATATCAGGTAATGGTGAAGTTAAGGGTGAATTTATAGGTGAATTATCAGGGCTTGGGCTAATATCATCCTTAATATCATTCATCATACCGCAACCTGTAAAAAGTGCGCAAACAGTTAATAATAAAATAAATTTTTTCATTTTTTCAACCTCCTTTTTCATTGGTAGTATTTACTGAATAATCAAAAACATTCAGGCTAAACTAATAAAAAGGAGATTTAATTTATGGAAAAAAGTTCAATTAAAACAAATAATATGCTATTAAATAATCCAGGCGAAAACGAAATCTATTATAAAACAAAAGGAGAGATAATAAGGTGACAAAAACGGAAGAACAAAAACAGTATCAAAAACTTGTTGATAAAAAAGCGCCTAAAAGTAAACTTTTATACGATTGCTTCAAAGCATTCTGGGTTGGCGGAACAATCTGCTTAATAGGTGAAATAGTAAGTACAATATTAAAAGATGGGTTAAATTTAGAAAAAACCGCCGCTGCAAACTGGACCTGTATTATTATGGTGTTCCTTGGCGCAACTTTAACAGGAATAGGAATATATGATAAAATAGGCAAGTATGGTGGCGCAGGCAGTTTGGTGCCTATTACAGGCTTTGCAAACGGTGTAACCTCTCCTGCTATGGAATTTAAAACAGAAGGTTTTGTCTTAGGCTTGGCTGCAAAGATGTTCACAATTGCAGGGCCTGTAATCGTTTACGGAACGCTCGCAAGTGTGGTGTACGGGTTAATTTATTGGACAACCACATTATTCTAACACAAAAGGCTTGATCTGTTCGGTCAAGCCTTTTAAAATTTTAGTTTTTATTTAAAATCGCCTAAATATTCTTTATTTATGTTAAACAATTCATCGCACATCAACCGAATTTCTTCAAGGCTTAAAACTGCTGAACAAAGTGGATCTAACGATACTGCTTGATATACTAACGCTTTGGATTTCTTTTCCCATGCGTCAACTGTCATATTTTCAATTGTGGCGGTATAAGCAACTAACGGCGCAATGTTATCCGGTAACTTTCCATTAAAACGACGGATATAACCGTCTTTTGTTGCAGTAACGGGGATTTCTACGCAAGCATCAAAAGGTAAATTTTCCACGCTGCCTTTATTTAATACATTCGCATTAAAATCAAACGGTGTGCCATCGCCAATTCGTGCATTTATAATATTTGCGGCATACTCATTTCCGCGTTCTTTGCTTAATGGGTTTTCCATAAACTCTTTAACAAGATTATCAAACCTATGCGGATCCTGACGCAATTTTAAAGAATATGCGTGTTCTCCCGGATTCCAGTTAGCGCCTTCAGGAGAACAGTATTTGCGGATAAGATCAGGGCGTTTGCGGAACCATGGAGTGTATTCGGAATTATGTCCGCTAGACTCGGTAACATAGTATCCAAAGGTTTTAAAAATCTCGTTGCGAACCTTTTCTTTATTGTAGAATTCATCAGTTTCAATTTTTTTCTGCAACAATGGATAAAGGTCAGTTTCACCGGATTTAAGCAAAGTAAAAAACGCCAGATGGTTAATGCCTACGCAGGTATATTGTAGTGTTTCAGCATCAACCTCAGCCCAATCTGCCAACATTTTAGCAGTACCCTGTACACTGTGACAAAGACCGGTTACATCAACCGTGGTGTATGTTTGCATGGCTTTACAAAGCATTGCCATAGGGTTAGTGTAATTTAATACCACTGCGTTTGGGCAGTACTTTTCAATGTCATGACAAATATCCAGCATAAGAGGAATGCTTCGCAATGTTCTAAAAATACCTGAAACACTTCGGGTATCGCCAATGTTGATATCAACGCCATATTTCATTGGAATTTCAATTTCGTGGCGCCAGATATCCACATCTCCGTTAAAAACAGTTATAATTACAGCATCTGCGTCAGTAAGTGCTTCTTCTCGGGATGTGGTAGAAATAATTGTAATATTCGAATTCATTTCCTTTTTAATGCGGTGTATACATTGTGTGATTTTATTAAGCCTGTACTCATCAATATCCATTAAACAGATTTTGGCAGAGTCCAAAGCAGGAAATGTAGTAATATCTTTTATAACAGCAGTTGTGAACCCCACACTGCCTGCACCAATAAAACTGATCTTTTTCATAAAATTGCCTCTCTTTCGTAAAAGAATATAATTAACCAAATCATATTATTTATAAGGTGTTTAACTTTTGCCATTTTTTAGTTTCTATTTCAATTTATCTGACAACATAATACAACAATTTTTATACAAGTTCAACACAATTTTATGTAAGTTTTGTAAATAATCCGTTGTCACGTTAAATACGTATTGTAAACTTTGTCGTATTATGTTAAAATATCTGTAAATTTATATAAGCGAGGTTTGTTTATGCAAGAATTTTTAGAAAAAACTGCATGGCTAATGGAAAAACCCGCGTCTTATGGCGCGTTTCATTTAATTGCAACGGTTATTCTTATGGCGCTTGTGTTTATTTGCGCGTACCTTTTAAAAAATACTAATGATAAACAAAACCGAATTGTGCTTTTTTCAGTTGGCGGATTTCTTCTTTTAACCGAAGTTTATAAAATACTGTTTCATATTTATGTTAATCCGTATAATTGGGGATTTTTTGGAACCTTTCCATTTCAGTTGTGTTCAGTGCCTATGTATTTAAGCCTGTTTTGTGCACTTTGCAAGAACAAAAAAATAAACGCGTGGCTTTATGAATTTATGTTTAGCGTTAATATGTTTGGCGGTCTTATGGCGTTTATTGAACCAAGCGGAATAAATCACGGTTATCTTACACTTACCCTGCACGCATATATCTGGCACGCACTTTTAATTTTTCTTGGTCTTTATCTTTATATGTCAAAGCGCGTGTGTCTTGATATTGCATCATATAAAAAAGGTATTATCTCATATTATGTTGCCTGCATTGTTGCACAAGTGTTTAATATAATTTTTAAAGGAAAGATAAATTGCTTTTATATTTCACCTTTTGTGCAAAGTCCCTTGGCAGTATTTAAAAATATATACGCCTCTTGCGGTTGGCTTGTAAATATGTTTTTGTTGATGCTTGGCATCACTATCGCATCGGCAATAATATATTTTGTAGGCTACATAATCCGAAAAAAACAAAAAACTACATAAATAAAAGGCTTGCATTTGCAAGCCTTTTTAATTTTAATAACATTTACTGCAAGGACCCCTGCCACCGTTTATAGCATCTTCTTTGCTTACCTGATAAGGTGCTTTCATATTACTACAACCTGAATGGCTATGATATTTTTTGCCTGATTTTGTTATCCAAACCATTTCCGTGTTATTTTCGGGTTTTACGGTAGGTGCTACGGTTGGTTTTTCAGTAGGTTTTGCCGTTGGTTTAGGCGTAGGTTTTTCAGTAGGTGTAGGCGTAGGTTTTTCAGTAGGTGTAGGCGTTTGTACTGGTGTGGGTGTTAATTCAATATGCTCGGTTACCTGATTTGTAGGTGATACATCGTCATTAGTACTTGGTTCGCTACCGCAACTGCTGAACAAAAGTATTAACGTTAATAGACCAATACCGCCGTATAAAAGAAATTTTTTCATAAATACCTCCTATTATAACCAAATAGTTATATAACAATAAAATTATATCATAATTATGGTATAGTGTCAATACCAAACGGTTATTAAGGTGGTACAATAAATGACGGTATATTATAAAAGGCTACGGGATTTAAGGGAAGATCACGATCTTACTCAACAAAAAATTGCGGAAATATTAAATATGAAGCAATCCCAGTACAGCAGATATGAACGGGGAATAAGGGATATTCCCACAGACATTTTAATAACCCTTGCAAAATACTATAATACTACCACCGATTATATATTGGGTTTAACTGATAACCCGCAAAAAACATATAAATAAAAGGTTTGCATTTGCAAGCCTTTTTTAGTTTTCTACAATTCCATCGCTTCCATATAAACATCATTTTTAGGCACATTCATTCTTTTTGCAACCTGTTTAATTGCGTCTTTTTTGTCAACGCCCTGATCGAGCAAAAGTTTAACCTGTTCTTTTAATGAAAGATGCTCATATTCTTCTTTTTCTATATTTTTTTTTTCCTCTAAAACAAGAACAAACTCGCCTTTTATGGTAGGTAGATTTTCTTGCCAGGCGTTTATTGGGAAGATAACGGTTTCTTCGTGAATTTTTGTAATTTCCCTGACAACTGCGATTTTTCTGTTGCCAAAGTATTCTGCCATCTCCTGTAAGGTTTTTTCAAGATGGTGGGGACTTTCGTGAAGAATAATAGCGCGTTCTTCTTTTTTTAAAAATTCAAAACGAAGTTTTCTTTCTTTGTTTGTTTTAGGCAAAAAGCCTTCAAACACAAAACGGTCACACTTAAAGCCTGAAAGCACCAACGCACAAAGCCCTGCATTAGCGCCGGGCAAAACTGTAACAGGCAAGTTTCTTTCGCGTGCATTTTTAACTACAATGTACCCAGGGTCAGAAATACAGGGCATACCTGCATCAGAAACAAGCACGATACTTTCGCCTTTTTCAACCCGGTCTAAAATCTGTTGTGAGCGTGACTGCTCGTTATGTTCGTGATAAGAAATCAACGGCTTATTAATTTCATATTTAAAAAACAAAGAAGCGCTATGGCGTGTATCCTCGCAGTAAATAGCATCACATTCTTTTAAAATACGTAATGCGCGCAAAGTTATATCTTCTAAATTGCCAATAGGCGTAGCGCAAATGTAAAGGGGCATTATTATTCCTCCATATGATAAATACGGTTAATTTCTTGGTTTATCGTGCCGTCATCATTATAAATATTAAGGGTAGGCTCAAAGTTCATATAGGGTTTACCTTCCTTAACACCTTCAACTAAAACAATATAAGCAGGGGTGTTAGGGCGCGCCTGAACAGGACGAACACGCTTTGGTTCAATGTTATATTTTCGCATAGTTAAAAATATATCAACAAGCCTGTCGCTATGGTTCACCATGGCAAGCCTTCCGCCGTTTTTTAAAAGATGGTTTGCCGCAATGCAAATATCATCTAATGTGCAAGTGGCTTCGTGCTTGGAAATTGTGTGGGCATCATCTTTATTAAATTCACCGCTGTTTTCCTTTTTATATGGGGGATTACAAACAACGGTAGAATACTTAGCGTTAGGCAAAAACTCTTTTACTTTCCTTAAATCATTATTATGAACAGTAATTTTACCTTCTAAATTATTAAGTTTAACTGTGCGGGTAGTCATTTCTGCCATAAAATCTTGAATTTCCACCGCATCACAATGTGTATATTCGTGCCTGCCGTATAAAAGAATAGGCAAAATACCTGTACCTGTTCCTAAATCACAGATATAAGCATTCTTTTTAACGGTTGCAAAGTCAGCAAGCAGTACCGCATCAGTGCCAAAACAGAAATATTCAGGGTTCTGAATAATCTTCAGACCCCTGAATTGTAAATCATCTATTCTTTCGTTTGGTTTAACAAGCTCCATCAGATAACACGCCTTCCCCAAGAGAAATTTGATTTATAGTAGGACTGGCTGAAATTAGATATAACAACCTTTCTTGCAGAACCTGACGAAGCATGGATTATCTGTCCGTTACCTAAATATATACCTGCGTGGTCGCAAAGGTCACTGTCACCCATTGTGTTAAAGAATACAAGGTCACCTATCTGCAGGGCAGAAATTGAAGTGATCTTTGTACCCTTGTTCCAATAACCCTGTGTGTATGCAGTACGGGGAATTGAAATTCCAAAGTGAGCATAAACGTATTTGGTAAAGCCTGAACAGTCAAAAGTTTTAGGACCGTTTCCACCTAAAACATACGGTACGCCAAGGAAGTTCTTTGAATATTCAGCGATCTGCCTGCCTAAATCGGTGCCTGTGTTACCTGCAGGACCGCTGGTATCACCGCCGCCACCACCGTTACTACTGCTTGATGAAGAAGATTTTGAAATAGCAGAAGAAGAAAATAACTTATCAAGTGTCTTTTTGTTACAGTTACCGTCAGCGCTTAATCCGTTGGCTTTCTGGAAAGCCTTAACGGAAGAAACTGTTGCAGAACCATAATAACCTGTGGCAGAAGCTGTAAAGTAACCAAGCTTTTTAAGGCGGTTCTGAATGGTAACAACATCGTTGCCCTGTGAACCTGATTTAAAGGTACCGTCAGGCTTTAAAACTGAAGGATCATTTGAATTGATATTTCCGCCAAGTTTAACATATTCACCTGAAATATAACCTTCTTTGCCTGAAGCAGTTTTGATTTTATACCATGAACTTGAATCGTCTAAAAGTGTAACAACTTCGCCTTTTTTAGCGGTTGCAACAATATCGTAAGTAGTACCGGGGCCTTTGCGTACATTTACCGAACCGCTTGCATTAACCGTACATGTTGAATAACCGCTGCCTTTTTGAATATAATCTGCGCTTGCATAACCTTTTGTGCCGTTTGAAAGTTCAATATAATACCAATTTCCGCTTTTGCCTAAAACGGTAAAAGTCGTACCTTTATTAATGGTTGAAACAGTATCATATCCTGTGCTTGGGCCTGAACGAACCTTAAGTGAAGAAGATTTGATGCTTGCCTTAAAAGGATCTACAACTTCGCCTAAAATTGTGGATGAGCCACCTTCAGCGCCGATGGAAATATACTGCCTGAAAATGTAACCTGTTTTACCTTCGTGGGTAATTTTAAACCAGTCGCCACTACCACCTGTAATATTTACTTCATTATCATTTGTTATTTTAAAGGCAACAACTGCATCAATTTCAGGTTTTGTGCGAACATTAACTGCATCTGTTACACCGGTAATTTTTCCTACTAAACCTTGGATATCACCGGGTGTAAGATATTTCTTTAAAATAAATCCTAAAATGCCATTTTCAGTTTCAACATGATACCAATCATCTTTTTCAGAATAAATATATACTTTTGAATTACGTGCAAGTGAATCAATAACTTCACTTGATGAATCAGAGTTTTCGCGAACATTAAGTTGAGTTTTAATGGTTACTGTTGCTTCTGCGCAGTTTGCGTTGCGTAATACTGCAACAGTATCATCATCAGCAATACCGGTGGCTTCAAAACCCTTGTCTTTTTGGAACTGTTTAACAGCCTGTGCGGTAGCTTCGCCAAAATATCCGGTACAATCGTGGGTGAAATAACCAAACTTTTTAAGTATGTACTGAATTTCATATACGTCATAGCCCTGGGATTCCTGATCTATAGGTTCCGCCCCAACATCCAAAAATGTTAATAAAGGCAATATTAATAAAATTGTAAGCAAAAATGCTATAATACGCTTCATTTAAAATAACCGCTTTCGTAGTTTTTTGTTACACAAGAAGGAATATGTAACACTTTTGTAATATGTTAACACTTTATGCGTATTTTGTCAACCTATAAATTGTAAAATGTAAAAACTTTCAAAAATATGCTTGCGGAAAAAACATAAGTGTGTTATAATCTGTTTTGATTGAATTTGACGGAGGTTATTCAAATGACTGTTATTCAACTTATTCTTGAAATATTGATTATTATATTAGCACTTATTATTATAGTTGCAGTAGCACTTCAGAAGAGCAAAAGCGAAGGAATTACAGGTGTTACCGCAAACAGTGAAAGCGATAATTATTTCGGCAAGGGTAAAGAATTAGGTAATGATGCAAAACTTGCAAAGATAACAAAGATATGTGTTGTTTTATTTGTTATAATAAGCGTAATTCTTACAATTCTTTTTGCAATGGATTCAGCAGCGAAAGCTGATAGTGAAACTACAACATCAGCGATCAATGCCATTGTAAATACCCTTTAATAAAACCGTTTGTTTTAATGCCGTGTTTTCGCTTTAAGCGAGGACACGGTTTTTTTGTGAATTTGTTTATTTTTAAGAGGTAATACTATATTTATATGGAAAATATAATTAACATTATAAAAAAGGCAGATAAACTAATGGGCGTAAAAGAAATAACAAGAAGAATGAATTTACATCCATCGCAGCAAAAAATGGTAAAAACCCTTCTTGAAAGGTTAAGTAATGAAGGTAAACTTATAAAAAAGAAAGGGTTATATTGTTTACCGCAAAGCGAAGGGCTAATGGAAGGTGTAGTTTGTTCTACTATATCAGGCGCCGATTTCTTTATGGCAGAAGGATTAAAAGAAGATTTAAAAATTGTTCATAGCCGTGAATTTATGTTAATGCATAATGATAGGGTTTTAGTAAAGGTTTTAGGTAAAAATTGCCGTGTTATAAAGGTAATAAGGCGTGCATACACAGAAATTGTAGGCACAGTTGTTAAAGAAGGTAGCACATATTTTTTAGTTCCTGATGAAAAAAAACTTCACACTGTTTTTATTTTGCCTAAAAGTAATGGCGGTCAAGTACAGGTAGGCGATAAGGCAGTTTGCCAGATAACATCTTATCCAACAAATAAAAGTTATGGTGTGTGTAAGGTCTTAAAAAATTTAGGCTCAAGCGAAAATGAAAGTACAGCTATTCTTTCAGTGCTTTATAAATACGGTATAGAACAAAACTTTCCCAAAGAAGTTATTGATGCTTGTAGGGATATACCCAAAAGCGTAAGTGAAGAAGATTTATATAACCGTCTTGATTTAAGAAAACTTACGGTTATTACTATTGATGGGGAAGATGCTAAAGACCTTGATGATGCTGTTTCTTTGGAAATTACAGAAAAAGGTGAATATCTTTTAGGCGTTCATATTGCAGATGTATCCCATTATGTTTTAATGGATAGCCCTATTGATAAACAGGCATGCTTAAGGGCAACCAGTGTATATATTCCCGGCACTGTATATCCAATGCTTCCTAAAGAACTTTCAAATGGAATATGCTCTTTGAACGAAAAAGTGGACAGGCTTACTATTTCTTGTTTTATGCTCGTTTCAAAACAAGGCAAAGTCGTGGATTATTCAATTCAACCTTCAGTTATAAACAGTAAGCATCGAATGAATTATAGTGATGTAACTGATATATTAGAAAACTCCAAAAGCCCAAAACGCAAGGAATATAAGGATATATTAGGTATGTTGCTTTTGATGAAGGAACTTGCCCTTATTTTAATTAATGGTGCAAAAAAACGGGGCAGTATTGATTTTGATTTACCTGAAGCCAAAGTAATTTTAGATGAAAATGATTTTCCAGTGGATATTCAGGAATATGAAATTGGAATTTCCAATAAAATTATAGAACAATTTATGCTTCTTGCTAATAAAACTGTTGCCAAACATATGGTAAATAAAGCATTGCCTTCAATATACAGGGTTCATGAAAAACCGGATGAGAAAAAATTAGAATCATTTAAAGAAGTACTAAAGCCATTTAATATCTTTTTAAAGGATGATCCTAAACCACAGGATTTTAATGATATATTAAATAAGGTTAAGGATACTCCCGAAGAAGCACTGATTAAAAAAACGATGCTTCGTTCCATGAGCAAGGCAAAATACAAGCCTACAAATGACGGACACTTTGGCTTGGCATATGAATACTATCTGCATTTCACTTCACCTATCCGCAGATATCCTGATTTAATGGTTCATCGCGCGCTTAATATGTGGTTTTTAAATAATCAGGGTGGATTAAAATCCCTTAAACAAAGGCTTGAAAACACAGCAAATGTTTCAACATTACAAGAAATTAATGCGGCAATGTGCGAAAGGGATGTAACCGATATTCGTAAAGCGCAGTATATGTCCAAACACATCGGAGAGGAATTTTTTGGTATAGTTTCAGGGGTTACAGCGTACGGTATTTTTGTTGAATTGCCAAACACCGTTGAAGGATTTGTTCCTATCAGCACAATGGACGGTTATTTTGATTTTGATGAAGCAAATTATCGCCTTAAAAGTGACAGCAAATGCTATCGTTTAGGGGATAATGTAAAAATAAGGGTATTTAGTGCAGATACCCTTGAAGGAAAAGTTGATTTTACTCTTTTGGCTTGACTTTTTAATAAAAAAAAGGTAATATTTAAAAGTAATTTATCCTGGAGAAAATAATGGAAAAAGGTATAAAGATAATAACTGAAAATAAAAAGGCACGCCACGATTATTTTGTTGAAGATACTTTTGAGGCAGGCATTCAATTATTTGGCACAGAAGTTAAATCACTGCGTCAGGGCAAAACTAATCTGAAGGATAGCCATATAATCATCCGCGGTGGAGAGATGTTTGTTATCGGTATGCATATTTCACCTTATGAAAAAGGAAATATTTTTAATAAGGATCCAATGCGCACCAGAAAACTTTTAATGCATCGCCGCGAAATAGACCGTCTGTTTGGCAAAATGAAAATAGATGGTTACACTCTTATACCTTTAAAAGCATATTTTAAAAGTGGCTTTGTTAAAATTGAAGTTGCCCTTTGTAAAGGTAAAAAACTTCACGATAAAAGGCAAGATCAAGCAATTAAAGATATTAATCGCGCCATTGATCGCGCTACAAAGAATAGGGGAGAATAATGGAATTTTTTAAAGTAAATTTAAAAAAAGAGTTTCCTTGTTTAAAAACAACACAGGAACCGGAACTTACATGCTACATTAACGATAATTATAAAGAAGTTAACAAAGATAGGTTAAATCCTTGTATATTGATCATTCCGGGCGGTGCTTATGCAAATGTAAGTATGCAGCGCGAAGGTGAAAGTATGGCATTTAAATACCTTTCAAAAGGATTTAGTGCGTTTGTGCTTAATTACAGCGTTCATCCGGAAAAATACCCTCAACAGCTTATTGAAGCCGCCGCTGCTATAAAATTCATAAGGAACAATGCAAAAAAGTGGAACATTGATATTAATAAAGTGGTAGTTAACGGATACTCTGCAGGCGGCCATCTTGCCGCAAGCCTTGGTGTTTGGTGGAACGATGAATGTGTGCTTGATACATTAAAAACCAAAGCAGAAGATATCCGCCCTGATGCTTTAATATTAGGATATCCTGTTATTTCAGCTGATGAAAACATCAGTCATAGGGGCTCGATTATAAATGTTTCAGGCACCAATGATGTAAATTCGCCTGTATACAAAAAAATGTCTTTGGAAAATAGTGTTAACGAAAGCACACCGCCAACATTCTTGTGGCATACGGTAGAAGATGCGGTTGTTCCCGTTCAGAACAGTTTAAAATTTGCAAATGCTTTAACAAATAATAAAGTGCTTTTTGAAATGCATATCTATCCTTATGGTCAGCATGGCCTTGCAACAAGCGATTATGCATCAAACGATATAACAAACGATCACTATACAGCACCTTGGATCAGTGAATCCATAAAGTTCTTATATAGCATATGGTATAAATAAGGCTTAAAAAGCCTTAAAATATGGGGGCGTAAAGGTTTCGACAGGGTTGTTCGGTGGTACGGTAAGCGAGTCGTGATTTTGGGGCGCACGCAAAAAACCCAAGCGTAAATATAAACGCTAATAACAGAACTAATTTAGTAGCTGCTTAATGCAGTTTCCGCTGACCTAAGCTTACTGCGGGCTTAGATCTCAGCGCCAAAACACGCAGTGCACGTCAGCAATCTAAGCTTTGCGATTGCGATGAAAAATGAAGCTACCCAATAAGCAAGCGTGCCGTTGTGCAAGCTTAAAGGGGAATCTTTAATCATCGGCTACACTCGTAGAAAACCATATTTCCGCTTCTTTGGACAGGGGTTCGACTCCCCTCGCCTCCACCAATAGAAAACACACCGCAAAAATGCGGTGTGTTTTACTATTCAGTAGTATAGCAAGGGGAGTCGAACCCTGAGAGGGAACAATCCGTCAAGAAAACGATTGATAATCGTTTTTAGGATTGTTGTGCGAGTTGGGTACTGTGAGCATTGCGGTAGCAAGCGGAACGGTCAACGAGCAGATAGCGTGCCTGCACGCGTACCCCTCGCCTCCACCAAAACTAAAAAAGGCATCTTGTGATGCCTTTTTTGTTACTTATTAAACGAAACAGGCTGTGTGTCGTTATTTGCAAAAGTGTTGGGTCCGGGGTCAGACATTGAAAAATACATTTTTGCAGCCTTAGTTGTTCCAAAATCTCTGTTAGAACCTGAATTCTGCACCTTGTTAAACGCATCACGGAACATCTGATTATGCGCTTCTTCGCGGTTTAATAAAAAGTCAATGGTTTCCCGCACCTTTTTATCGTCAATCTGGCGGTATAAATATTCGTATACAACCTTTGCGCGCTGTTCAGAAGCAATATTACTTAATAAATCTGCACAAAGATCACCTGTAACCGTTACGTAATCACCTGTCCAGGAATAGCCTGAAGCATTAATTAAACCGGGGTTCAGCCCTAAAAGTACGTGTGATTGAATTTCACCAAACGGAACTTTTTCAGCATCAACATCGTGCCCGTTTAAAAGATTGATGGTTTGGGCAACCATTTCCATATGCCCTAATTCTTCAGCGGCAATATCAAGGAATAAATCTTTGATTTCAGGGTCTCTGATTCTGAAACTTTGTGACATATACTGCATAGCCGCTTTAAGTTCACCGTTACCACCACCAAGCTGTTCCTGTAAAAGTACGGCATATTGAGGATTGGGCTTTTCAACCGCTACGGGATGAAAAAGCGCTTTTTCGTGTTTAAACATATCTTTACCTCCTGAAATTTTTTCATAAATATTTTTTTTCAATTTAAAAATTTTTATGCATTTTTTTGCGTTGAATATAAAAATAGGAACAAGCAATAATTTAAACAATTTTAGGAGGCTTTTTTATGAAATCTGTTTGGGAACAAACGACGCAAAAAATAAATTTCAAAACCCTTAACGGTAACAAAAATACTGATGTTTTAATAATCGGTGGCGGAATTGCAGGCATTTTGTGTGCTTATCAATTAAAAAATAAAAAAATAAAAAACAGGCTTATTAAAACCTGTTTTTTGTGTTTTATAATGGTAAACCCCTTGAAAAATTGTCAATTTTATGATATTCTAACTGTATAATTAAAAAAGAGGTAAAAAACTATGTTTAAAAAGATATTAATTGTTTGTTTGGTTGTGATTTTATTAACATTTGCCGTTGCTTGTGAGCAGGAAGAAAATGGGGTAGAAACACCCATTTCTACCGAAAACAGTACTGCAACGATTGAAGTCGTAACGCCAACGCCAACACCAAACCCAACACCAAGGCCGGTTATTTACGCCGAAGATCTTCAGATTTTTGAAACCGCTTATAATTATCAGAGTTTTAAAGCATATCTTGAACAGTACATAATAACTAACGAATTTACATACGGCACACCTCCGGGGATGACCTATGATATGCGTGATAAATATCAGGAAGTAAGCATTTTAGGATATTGTAGTTCCATGCAGGATATTTATGAAAACAATTGCTTTACCGAAATCAATGCGTTGTGGCTTACACAAAGCGATAATTTTACCGATGATAATAACGAAGAATTAGAACGCTTTGATCTGAATTTTAATGTTCAGTACAAAACAAGCGAATTTGTAAAAAATGCATTGATTCGCGATATTAATAAAATGAAAGCATTTACAGGTGTAGATGCCATATCTATCGGTTTTAACAATCAGTATTATTCTAAATTGGAAGATATTCCTCAAAATGAATTAGAAAAATTATATAATGGCACTGAACAAACCAATATAAGCGTTAGCTTTTATGATAGTGATGTTAAGGCTACAATGCGAATTGTCACAAACACTTTAGAAACAGGAGAAAAAATGTTTTCTTCATTCTTAAGTTTTAACTATAAATAAAAGCAGAGATAAAATGAAAGATTTTATAAAATATTTTTGATTTAGGTGAAACTGTTGAAGTTTCCAATTCCACATTAGTCCATTTTTATGCCTGTAATTATTATGGCAGTAAAAAATCAAGGAGAAATTATGAAACAATATACAATTACAAAATTTAAAAATTGGGAAAGCGTACCTGTAGTAAAAATTGATACTCCGTATAAATATAATGTTGAAGGTATTGAAGCAGCAGCGCAAATAGCATATACTTCCGATGAAATTTTAGTGCATCTTTTTGCAAAAGAAAAGGATATAAGAAAAGAAGAAACTGATGTATTAGGTATGCCTTGTCATGATAGTTGTCTTGAGTTTTTCTTCTGCCCAAATCCAGAAGAAGACAGATACTTTAACATTGAATTCAATCCAAACGGATGTATGTTTTTGGGGTTTGGTGTAACAAATGTACAAAGGATTACAAGGCTTGTTGTTGATCCCAAAGAACTTTTTGATATTAAAATCAATTATACCTCAGAAGGTTGGGAAGTTTTCTATAAAGTGCCTGTAGAATTTATTACAAGATTTTTCCCTGAGTTTAAACTTGAAAGCGGTAAAATGATACGGGCAAACCTTTATAAATGCGGTGATTATTGTGTTCAGCCTCACTATTTAACATGGTGTCCCGTTACACCGCAGGTTTCTGCTTTCCATAATCCAAGCAAATTTGGTTTAATGATTTTTGAATAAAGACCGTTTTTGACGATTTTATTATAGTGGCGATTATATGTATTAAAGGAGTAAAAAATGAAAAAACACAACCTGACTAAAATGATTCTTGCGGCGCTTTTTTTAGCACTTGCCTATGTAATGCCTTTTTTAACAGGGCAGATAGCGGAAATCGGCTCAATGCTTTGCCCGTTACATATTCCTGTTTTAATATGCGGATTTATTTGCGGTTGGCAGTGGGGATTAACTGTTGGTTTTATTGCACCGCTTTTTCGTTCTTTTACACTTGGTATGCCACCAATTTTCCCTGCATCTGTTGCCATGGCGTTTGAACTTGCTGCTTATGGTTTGGTTGCAGGCTTAATGCATAAAATACTTCCACAAAAAAAGCCATATATTTATGTCTCTTTAATTACTGCTATGATTATTGGCAGAATTGTTTGGGGTGTGGCAATGTGTATTTGTATGGGTATAAAAGATATACCTTTTACCTTTATGGCGTTTATTTCAGGCGCGTTTATTAATGCGATTCCCGGTATAATTGTTCAGATTTTATTAATACCCATTGTTGTTATGCTTGCTCAAAATAAAAATATTTTACAGATAGAAGAATAAAATTATGGAAGAAAATACCCGCAGATTACTTATAGATTATTGCAAACGCTATCCTGAACTTCAAGTGCAGGATATATTTAAATTTCTTTATCAAAGCGCCTTTGGGTGCGAGCATCTGGTTGCATCTTGTGAAAAAGTAACGGAACGTATTTTTGAAGAATATACCCATAGCGTTTTTTATGAAGATGATGAAATAGATAAGCTTGATGGTAATTATGTCAGAGTTCCGCTCACATATATTGATAGGGGACTTTCAATAAAAACTTTATGCAAACTGTTTATGCTTTCAGCCAAAAAAGAAGTTGATGGATCAGAAAATTTAGAAAATAAATTAAAGATAGCTGGGCAACTTGCAGAAGAAAACCTGATTCCGTTTTCAAAGGAAGATTTTATAAAAGAAAAAATTACTTGGCAAAAAAAAGGTTATCCGCCCGTTCACCATTCTGAAAATTACCGAAAAGCCTATAATCCTTCATATCGCGTTATATCAAAAGAATATGCAAGATATCTGCCCATATTTTTAGAACTTGATAAAATGCTTAAATGTGGCAATGTTAAAATTGCGCTTGAAGGCGGTAGTGCAAGCGGTAAAACAACATTAAGCCAAATGTTAGAAAACATATATGATTGCACCGTGTTTCATATGGATGATTTCTTTTTACAAATGCATCAACGAACAAAGGCGCGTTATAAAGAAATTGGTGGAAATATTGATTGGGAACGCTTTTTACAACAAGTGCTTGTTCCCCTTAATAATGGGCAAGATATAACATATGAAAAATTTGATTGTTCAACTATGTGTTTAGGCGAAACAATAACTGTTAAGCCTAAAAATCTAACGGTAATTGAAGGCGCATATTCTATGCATGTTGAACTTGAAAAATACTATGATTTTTCTGTGTTCTTAAATGTATCTGACAAAATACAAAAACAAAGAATATTAAAAAGAAATACACCTGAAATGGCACAACGCTTTTTTAATGAATGGATTCCGCTTGAAAAAATGTATTTTGATAATACAGATATTAAAAAAAGATGCAAATTAATTATTAATATCAATGAATAAAACGGCAAAAAGATAATATCTTTTTGCCGTCTGTTTTAATTTGGTGCGGATAACAGGACAAAGCTTTGCTTTGCAAATCTTTCGTGCTTGCCGACCCAATGCTTGCGCATTCGGTACCCGTCTTCGCACTGCTTCGCTAAAAAACAGTACACCGTACTGTTTTTTTACGCTACGCACCTTCTTAAGTTTCAAGTCCTGTTATAAAATTAAAAAAGACGGTAAAAACCGTCTGTTTTAATTTGGTGCGGATAACAGGACTTGAACCTGCACGTCAAAAACACTAGATCCTAAGTCTAGCGCGTCTGCCAATTCCGCCATATCCGCATTATAAAAAGCGATTATTAATCGCTTTTTTTATTTTTGAAACCGTAGATAGCAAGGCGTTTCATAAAATAATTCCATACCATTACTATCAGTGTAACGATAATTTTTGCAATTAATTTATGCATAAAAAGCACATTTAACGCAAAAAGCATTAAAACTTCAGTTAAGCCAAGCCCAACAATGCTTGAACCGATAAACACAATTTGTGATTTTAAGTCTTGCTT
Organism: Clostridiales bacterium; assembly: GCA_015069575.1. Classification (GTDB taxonomy): domain Bacteria; phylum Bacillota; class Clostridia; order Christensenellales; family QALW01; genus UMGS1322. The sequence goes on along the minus strand of SVIH01000003.1, from coordinate 108,301 downwards.
GCCTGCGCCTTTAAAAACCCAAACCAAGCATAAAATATAATTTAATATTACAGAAACCGTAAATCCGATACCGATACTTAGCCAGTCAGGTAATGGGGTATAGTCCATTAAAATAGACATTATAAAGGCATCAACTAAAAAACAAATACCACCATTAACGCCAAAACGAAATATTTCCCAAAACTTTTGATTTTTAAAAAGTTTTTTCAACATAAAATCACCAAGCGTATTATATCATTAATTTGTTTTTTGTTCAAGTAAAATCAAAAACCTAAATCTTCGCCGCAAAAGATAACTTTAATTCTTCCCTTTGGCCTGCAGATACGTGTTATAACTATCTGTGCGCATATGCAATCTGAAGCCTTACAATCATAGCACGCGCCTTTTTTTGTGCAAGGGGTATCAAGATTAAAACGCTGTGTGTTTATTGGTGAAGCCACATTTCTTGCACGAACTATTGCCGAATCAAGATCAGGGGCAACTTTATTAAGGCCAACAATAACAATTATTTGTTTTGGCCCAAAACATAATGCGCTTACGCGGTTGCCAAGCCCGTCAATATTAACTAATTCGCCTTCCTGGCTAACAGCGTTAGCACTCATTAAAAAAGTGTCAGCAATAAAAGCCTTGCGCATAATTTCTTCGCGTTCTTCAGGCGTTTTTGCAAGATTGCGGTCATAAACAGTAAAGTTACCTGATTTAACTGCATCTAAAAGACCGCATTGGGATAAACTCATACTTCCGCCAAAGGAAACAGAAGAACCTTCCTTAATTAAAGAAAGAGCCTTGTCTTTTGCTTCTTCCTTAGTACTGCAGTAGTAACTCTCAAAAAATCTTTTGTTAAAATTTTCAACCAAAGTTTTACCTAAAAGGTCGTTTCGTATCTTTATAAAATCCATTAATATACACCTCAAAAAATATTGTAACACAATATATTAAAAAATTCAACGCTTTAAAACTTGCAAATAACATTTTTATATGATAAAATTATTAAAACAAAAAGAACAGGTGTAAAAAATGGAAGCAAAAAGATTAGCAGAACAGTTTAATATTCAAATCTGGCAGGCAGAAAATGTAATAGATTTAATTGATGAAGGTAACACAATTCCCTTTATTGCCCGTTACCGAAAAGAAAAAACAGGCTCACTAGACGATCAAATCTTACGCGAATTTTCTGAACGCCTTATTTTTTTAAGAAAATTAGAAGAAATGCGCCAAAAAGTGCTTGATGCTATAGAAAAACAGGGGAATCTTACTGAAGAAATATCTGTTGCACTTGAAAATGCTCAGACTTTAACTGAAATTGAAGATATCTACCGTCCTTTCAGACCAAAACGCAAAACAAGGGCAAGCGTAGCAAAAGAAAAAGGGCTTGAACCGTTAGCAGAAAAAATATATCTTCAAACTGAACTTAACCCTTATGAAGAAGCCAAAAACTATATTAATCAGGAAAAAGGCGTTGAAACTGAAGAAGATGCTCTTCAGGGTGCAAGGGATATTATTGCAGAAAAAATTTCCGATGATGCCGAAGTAAGAAAACGAATCAGATATGTTTGCTATCATAACGGTGATGTTGTTTCCCGTTCAACAAAAGAAGATTCAGGCGTTTATGAAATGTATAAGGAATTTTCTGAACCTGTTTCAAAAATAGCAGGGCATAGGGTTTTAGCGCTTAACCGTGGCGAAAAAGAAGAATTTTTAAAAGTATCTGTTGATTTTAATGAACAAAAAGCTTTAAATATTATTAAAAGCATACATATTTTAGGCGAAAATCTTTGTTCAAAACAAGTTTTAATTGCAGCTGAAGATGCATATAAAAGGCTTATTTTCCCTGCTATTGAAAGGGAAATCCGTAATGAATTAACTGAAAAGGCAACCGAAAGCGCCATAAAAGTGTTTGGTGTTAATTTAAGGCAACTTTTAATGCAACCGCCAATTAAGAATAAAATAACTTTAGGGCTTGACCCTGGTTATCGCACAGGCTGTAAGGTTGCAGTTGTAGATGAAACGGGAAAAGTTTTAGATACAAGCGTTATTTATGCAACGCTTCCAAACCACGATAAAGAAAAAGCAAAAACCATATTAAAGGAACTTATTTTAAAGCATAAAGTAAATGTTATTGCAATAGGTAACGGTACTGCAAGCCATGAAACCGAAGTTCTTGTTGCTGATATTTTAGGTGAAATGAAAGGTAGTGACCTTTCTTATATGGTTGTTTCAGAAGCAGGTGCATCAGTATATTCTGCTTCACCTTTGGCAGCAAAAGAATTCCCTGATTATGATGTTTCTTTAAGAAGTGCAGTAAGTATTGCAAGAAGATTGCAGGATCCCTTAGCAGAACTTGTTAAAATTGAACCTAAAGCTATAGGTGTTGGTCAGTATCAACATGATATGCCCCCCGCACAGCTTGATAATACATTAGAAGGCGTTGTTGAAGACTGCGTTAATAATGTTGGTGTTGATGTAAATACTGCATCGCCAAGATTACTTTCTTTTGTTGCAGGAATAGGTGAAACCTTAGCAAAAAATATTGTAGCGTACAGGGAAGAAAACGGTAAATTCACATCACGCGCACAGTTTAAAAAAATACAGAAACTTGGTCCTAAAGCCTTTGAACAGTGTGCAGGCTTCTTGCGTATTGCTGAAAGCAAAAATGTGCTTGAAAACACTGCCGTTCACCCTGAAAGTTATGAGGCTGCACAAAGTCTGCTTGAAATTTGCGGTTATGATATAAAAAAGGATAAAGAATTTAAAGGGCTTTATGAAAAGGCTGAAAATATAGGAATAAAAAATATTGCCCAAAAACTTCAGATGGGCGAACCAACCCTTCTGGATATTATTAAAGAACTTGAAAAACCGGGCAGAGATATTCGTGATGAACTTCCTCCGCCAATGTTAAAAAGAGAAGTTTTAGGCATGGAAGATTTAAAGCCTGGTATGGAAATAAAGGGTACAGTCCGTAATATAATTGATTTTGGCGCTTTTGTGGATATAGGCGTACATCAGGATGGATTAGTACATATCTCACAGATTACTGACCGCTATATAAAGCATCCTATGGAAGTTTTAAAAGTAGGGCAGGTTGTTACGGTATGGGTTATAAGCGTTGATGTAAATAAAAAACGTATTGCTTTAACTATGAAAAAACCGGTTTAAATAATTGACTGTTCGTGTCATTTAGTGTATTATATAATTATAGTTTATTTTAAGAGGTGCTTTTATGAAAAAAGTTTTAGCATTTGACTTTGGTGCATCATCAGGTCGTGCAATTTTAGGTACGCTTGAAGATGGCAAAATTACTTTGGAAGAGCTTCATCGTTTTTCAAATGATCCCGTTGAAGTAAACGGTCACTTTTATTGGGATGTTTTAAGATTATTCCATGAAATTAAACAGGGCATTTTAAAGTGTTCGGCAGCAGGTCACAAGGATATTTCAGCAATCGGTATTGATACCTGGGGCGTTGACTTTGCTTTAATCGATAAACACGGTGAAATGCTTGCAAACCCATACCACTACCGCGATGCAAAGGTAGAAAATATGGAAGCAACTTTCATTGAACTTGGCAAAGAAAATATCTATGCAAAAACAGGTCTTCAGTTCCTTGCATTTAACACACTTTATCAGCTTCGCAACCTTAAAAAGAACAGACCTGAACTAATAGAAAGGGCAGAACATCTTCTTTTAATTCCTGATCTTTTCAACTATTTCTTAACAGGTAAGATGGCTGCTGAATATTCAAATGTTTCAACAACACAGATCCTTAATCCCGTTAAAGGCGATTGGGAATTCTCATTAACTGATGCTCTTGGTATTGATCGCAAGATTTTTAAAGATATTGTTGATGCAGGTACGGTTTTAGGCACACTTAAGCCTGAACTTGCAAAGGAATTACAGATGCCTGAAGTTCCTGTAATCTGCGTTGCATCCCATGATACAGGTTCAGCAGTAGCTTCCGTTCCTTTTGATGATCCTAAAACAAGCCTTTACATTTCCTGCGGTACCTGGTCATTAATGGGTACTGAACTTGAAAAGCCCTTAATCAACGATCAGTCAATGGCATTTAACTTTACAAACGAAGGTGGCGTAAACCGCACAACCCGTTTCTTATCAAATATTATGGGTCTTTGGCTTATTCAGGAAAGCCGTAGGCAGTGGAAAAGGGAAAACTTAGATTATTCCTTTAACGATATGGAAAACGCTGCAAAAGCGTCTGAACCATTCAAATCCTTTATTAACCCCGATTTTGATGGCTTTACACCTCCTGGGGATATGCCTTCAAGAATTAAGGAATTCAACAAAAACGCAGGTCTTAAAGTTCCTGAAACTATGGGCGAAGTTGTGCTTTGTATCTATCAGAGCCTTGCACTTAAATATCGCTATGTAACCGAAGCTATGGAAGAAATGATGGGCACTAAAATTGATACTATCCATATGGTTGGCGGCGGTATTAAGGATAAGTTCCTTTGCCAGATGACAGCCGATGCAACAGGCAGAAAGGTTGTTGCAGGCCCCGTTGAAGCAACTGCTATGGGAAATATCGCAGTTCAGTTTATGGCATTAGGTGATATTAAAGACCTTAACGGTATTCGTGAAGTTATTAAAGCTTCAACCGATACAGCAGTTTATACACCATCAGGCGATAAAGGCTGGGATGAAGCCTATGAAACCTTTAAAAAAGCTTGCTTAGGTAAATAATTAGAAAAAACCGCCTTTTCAGGCGGTTTTTTTTACAATTCATATTTAACAGGTTGTCTATTTTTAAAATAATAAGCTTCTGTTATTCCTAAAGAATTCAGCATTTCTTTTGCTTTAATAAAACCGTAAGATGCATTTTCACTTGCGTGGGCGTCAGAGCCTAATGTTAGCATTTTTCCACCCATATCAAGATAACGATTTACAATTTCTTTATCAGGTAAAAAATCCTTAATGCCCGTTTTTAAAGCAGATGTGTTAATTTCTAAGGCAATATTGTTTTTAATTATGTAATCTAAAATTAAGTTAATTTGTTCATTGTAATGCGTGATGTCAACGTCTATATCATATTTGGCTTTAAAATATCTTAAAGGCAAGGTTAAATGTGCTAAAATATCGCAGTCCATTTTAATATTTTCTTGCACTCCTTTAAAATAAAGAAGAAAAAAATTGTTGATTTCTTCCTTTGTAAAAGTGGAAAAATTGGTATTATGTATATGTATACATAAAGAACTTTTAATAAGTATAGCATGTGTTGAACATATTGCAACGTCAGGCTGTAATTCTTTAATTAAATTATTAGCAAGTTTTATATCCCAGTTTGCTTCGCCAAACTCAATACCTTTAAGAATTTCAATATCGTTAAGTTGCAGTCCGTCAATTTTATTGTGGCAATTTTTTATGGCTTGTATTGATTTTTTTTCAACGTAAGTGGACATATCAAAATGATCCGTTACTGCAAAAATGTTAGTACCCATTTCTTTCTGCGCTTTTGCCATATCTAAAATAGGGCAAACAGAATCTGTTGAAAATTCCGAATGGGTATGCATATCAACGAACATTATTTTCACTTCCTTTTAAAATTAAAAACAAAAAATATTATAAATCTTTATTTATTAAATGTCAACTTGCTTAAAAGAAGATTAAGTGCTATACTAATAAAAAATATTATATAGGTGAAAGTATGCAAAAATTATCTAAAAGGCTAAATCATTTCCAAACGGGAATATTTGCTTCCTTAACGCATAAAAGGAACGAACTTATAAAGCAAAACAAAAAAGTATATAACCTCTATGTTGGTACACCTGATTTTAAAATTAATGAAAATATTCGTGAAACAGTTTCAAAAGAGGCAAAGGACCCTGAAAACTTTAAGTATTCCTTAATTGATTCTCCTGAAATGCTTCAGGCGGTTAAAGAATATTATAAGGCGCGGTATCAAACAGATATTGAAACCGATGAAATCTGTTCAGTAAACGGCTCGCAGGATGGTATCGGTCACCTTGGTCTTGCACTTTTAGATGAAGGTGATAAAGCGCTTTTGCCTGACCCTGGGTATCCTGTTTTTGAAGCAGGTGTGCTTTTAGCAGGTGGTGAAGTTGTTTATTACCCTTTGAAAAAGGAAAACGGCTTTTTGCCCGATTTATCGGATATAAACGAAGAAACCCTTAAGCAAGTTAAGTATATGATAGTTTCATATCCATCAAACCCCTGTGGCGCAGTAGCAAATAAAAAGATGTATATTGATTTAATTGAAAAAGCCAAAAAGTACGGCTTTTACATAATCAACGATAACGCATACAGCGATATAATCTTTGATGGGTTAGAAGGTTTTTCATTTTTAAGTATCCCCGGCGCAAAGGAAGTTGGCGTTGAGTTTTTCTCACTTTCCAAATCCTTTAACACAACAGGCGCAAGAATTTCTTTTTGCATTGGCAATAAAGATATTGTAAATGGCTTAAGAATTATACGCTCACAATATGATTTTGGTATGTTTATGCCAATCCAAAAAGCCGCAATCACCGCCTTAAAAACACCAAGGGAAGAAGTTTTAAAACAGTGTGCCGAATACCAAAAACGCCGTGATACACTTTGTGGCGGATTAAGAAAAATCGGTTGGAATGTGCCTGATTCAAAAGGAACTATGTTTGTCTGGGCGTCAATACCACAAAATTTTTCTTCTTCAATGGAATTCTGGAATGAATTAGTTGATAAAACAGGTGTAATCTGTACCCCCGGCACCGCATTTGGTCCAATGGGTGAAGGCTATGTTCGTTTTGCTCTTGTTTTACCGCCTGAACAGTTAAAAGAAGTTGTTGATATTATTGATAAAAGCGGAATATTAAAATAAAAAGACGGAAATTTTCCGTCTTTTATTTTTTGTTTATTAGCGTTCCTACATTTACCGCATCAGAACCATATTTACTTCTGATATTATCAAGTGCATTTTCAAGATTTTCCTGTTTTTCCTTTTTACCATCATCAAAAAACGAAAACTGCATAAAATTATCGCTTTCATCTGATATGTTAGAGCCGCCTAATGTTAAAGCACGCACAGGTTTGCCATTATATATTTCATAAAAAAGTTCATGGCAAACAGAAAATATATCGTGCATAAGATTTGTTGAATATGACAGTTGCCTTTGCCTTGAACAAACAGTAAAATCAGAATATTTTATCTGAATATGCAAAACAGAACATTTAAGGTGATGCTTTTTCATTCTTAAATGAAGGCTGTCAGCAAGCGCCATAATATTAATTTTAAATTCTTCGTCTGTTTTAAGGTCTTTAGGAAATGTTTCACCGTTGGAAATTGATTTAGGCATATTTTCTTTATATATGTCTTCAACAGGGGAATCGTCAATCCCGCAAGCATAATCGTGAAGTTGACTGCCTAATTTACCAAGATGTTTAATAATAGTGTTTTTGTTGCTTTGGGCAAGATCGCCAATAGTAAAAATATTTAATCTGTTTAATTCTTTTGTGGCGCTTTTGCCGGCATATAAAAGATTATCTACTTTTAAAGGCCATACAATGCTTTTGAAATTTTCTTTTGTTATTTCCGTTACTGCATCAGGTTTCTTGTAATCACTGCCAAGTTTTGCAAAAACTTTGTTAAATGAAACACCTATAGAACAGGTTATACCTATCTCATTTTTAAAACGATTTCTTATTTTGTTGGCAATTTCAATACCTGTGCCAAAAAGACGCTGGCTTGCCGTTACATCAAGCCAAGATTCATCGATACCAAAGGGCTCAACCATATCTGTGTAATCCTTATAAATATCGTTGCACTTTTTTGATATTTCTTCATAAAAATCGTGGTGGGGCGGAACAAGAACTAATTGAGGGCATTTTCTTTTTGCCTGATAGATAGTTTCTGCAGTTTTAATATCAAACTTTTTGGCAAGTTCGTTTTTGGCTAAAATAATGCCGTGCCTGTTTTCAGGATTACCGCAAACTGCCATAGGAATGTCTTTTAATTCAGGGTTCAAAAGCGTTTCGCAGGAAGCAAAAAAGCCGTTGCAGTCAGAATGTAAAATAACTCTGTCCATTATTTATAACAGGCAACAATTTTTGCAAAATAAAGGCGGTGCATATCACCTGTTGGATACCACTTTTCCTGTACTTCTTTATCTAAATCTTCCTTCTTTAAATCTGTAAAAGAAAGAATTTTGCATTCGTAATAAATATCGCAACCTTCAATTACAGGTGTGCTGATTTCTTTTGCATCTTTTAATTTTAAATTAGCTTTTTTAAATTTATCTTCATCTCTGCCTGAAACGGTTCCGCAGATTTTTAATGCTTCGTCAAATTGATTGTTCATTGGAACACTGATAGTAAATTCATGGGTATTCTTTAAAAGTTCAAAAGTGTATCTTGAATGGCGGATAGGTGCAATAAAGATTTCCTGTCCCCAGTATTGACTTAATGAACCCCAGCCAATAGTCATGGTATTTACTTTTTCACCGTCTTTTACAGTAAAAAACACACCTTTTGAAGATAACTGTTCAAGAGTTTCTTTTGAAAAATCACTAAAATTATACATAAAATATTGCTCCTTTTAATAATGTCTATATATCCATATTATATAAAAATTTATAATTTATAGCAAGAATTTTGTTGCACAAAATTTATTTTCTTAACATATAGATTAAGTAGCACAAATAAAGGAGGAAGAATATGCCTAATATTTTTTTATCACCGTCTCTTCAGCCGTTTAATCAATATATAAACGGTGGAAACGAAGCACAGTATATGGGCTATCTTGCTGATGCGCTGGAGCCATATCTTACTAAAAATAATATTACATACACCCGTTCTCGTATGCCAAATACATTAATAAATGCAATAAATACATCAAATCAAGGAAATTACGATTTACATCTTGCCCTTCATTCAAATGCAGCACCTGTTGGAAAAGAAGGACAGTTTCGTGGAATTCAGGGATATTATTATCCAACAAGTGTTCAGGGCAGGCGTGCGGCGCAGGATCTTACTGATAGCCTTAAACCTATCTATCCGTTGCCGGACCTTGTTTATACAGTGCCTTCAACTACTATTGCCGAGTTAAGAAGAACAAAAGCGCCTGCAGTTTTAATGGAAATAGGTTATCATGATAATTTAGAAGATGCTATATGGATAAAAGCAAACATACAAAATATTGCAGCTGCTTTAGCTAAAGGACTTACAACTTATTTTAATATACCGTTCAGTGAAGTATGTACACAAGTAGGAACAAATATAAATGCAACAAGTAATGTACAATTAAATGCATATATAAACATATGTACAAATGATGGAAGTTCATTAAATATACGCTCACAACCAAATACACAAAGCGAAGTGTTAGGGCAGATACCTTCAGGGCAGAAAGCAATTTTACTTCAAAAAGAAACAAATGGTTGGGCAAAAATAAGGTATAACGCTATAGAAGGTTATGCGTTTGGTGATTTTTTATGTGTATGCGTTGATACAAATCAGCAAAGAGCAAGAGTAAATACACAGGGTGGTAATTTGAATTTGCGTGCTCAACCAAATCTTAATTCTGCAGTTATAGGCAGAATACCAAACAACTCAACTGTAACGGTTTTAGGTAACCAGGGATCATGGTACAGGGTAAATTATATGGGTGCTACAGGATATGTTTTAGGAGATTTTCTGTCATTTTAATTCACATAACACAACATTCTAGCATAAGATATAAATGTACCAAGGAAATATAATTTTTAAAAGGAGGATAATATATGTCGTTTTACTCATACAGAAATAGTGAAAACGAGGTATGCCCCGGCAGAATAAGCGGCGACTCTTTAAACGGGCTTACCGAACGTGTTTGCATACAAGTAAAAAAAATATACGATTCCTGTATGCAACAGGAACAACTTGATAACATAAGTGTCCGTTTAACAGACATCTGCCCAGGCAACACCAAGTTTGAAGCTCCTGTAACATTTATCAGTTGCCGTTCTACATCCACAAAGGGAAGAATAAGAGATTTAAGCATTGAGCGTATCTGTGATCGCCCTAATTTTGCCCGTGTTCGTTGCAAAATAGATATTCCTGTAGAAATTCTTTTTGAAGATAACTGCGGCAAAGAAGGTAGTGGCAGAGGTGTAATTACAGTATGTAAAGATGTGGTTTTGTTTGTGCCTGATGAATCTATCATTCCCTATGAAGTGGATAATATCGTAAGTGCCATCTGCGTTCTGGGTTGTTATAGTGGCGAAAACACATTCTGCTTAACAGCCTGTGTAACGGTAATACTTAAAATTGTTGCTGAAGTTGAACTGCTTGTTCCTGCTTATGGTTTCTGCAGAATTCCCCCTTGCGAAGAATTTGCAAGCGAAGTCTGCGATGAATTCTTTAACCTGCCTATTTTCCCACCTGCAATTAACGATTGTTGTTGCAATTAAATTTTTAAGCGCCGAATCTTTGGCGCTTTTAATTTTTTATTTTTGGGAATAATAAAAATGGTGATAGTATGTTTTCAAAATTAAAACAGTATTTTGTTATTATATTTGGTGCATTTTTTCTTAGTTTAGGTTTGAATGTTTTTCTTGTTCCCCAAAAAATTTCAACAGGCGGAATAAGTAGTATAGCAACAATTCTTAAGCATCTTTTTAATGTGCCATTGTCTTTAACAATTATTATTTTAAACGGAATTCTGTTTTTGTTTGGCGTAAAAATTTTAGGTAAAAAAGCGTTAATAAAAACTGTGCTTGGTATAGTTAGCTTATCGCTTTTTTTAGAAATAACATCTTTTATTCCAATATATAGGGAAGATATGCTTGCATCTTCAATTTTAGGCGGAATATTGGTTGGTATCGGATTAGGTTTAGTTATCCGGCAGGGCGCGTCCACCGGCGGAAGTGATTTTTTAGCATTAATGCTTTATAAATATTTTCCACATATCAGTATTGCCAAAATAATTTTAACGGTGGATATAATTATTGTAAGTATTTCTGCATTGATTTTTAAAAGCGTTACGGTAGGCATATATTCATTAATTTCATTGTTTATTTCGTCAAAATTAGCCGATGGAATTTTAATAATAGGCGATAGGGCAAAAACGCTTTTTATTTTATCTGATAATTGTAATGAAATTGCAGCGGGGATTATGGAAAAATTTCAGCGCGGTGTTACAGGAATTAAGGCAAAAGGAATGTATAAAAATCGAGATAACACAATGCTTTTATCTGTTGTTACTCCTAAAGAAGTTCCTTTAATAACCGAGTATATAAAGAAGAAGGATGCAAATGCGTTTATTATAATAAACGATGCCCACGAAGTTTTTGGTGAAGGGTTTAAGATAAAAAACCCTTGACAACTACCTTTTTGTGTGATAGCATTTAACCAATAAAATAAACCTGTGATTAAGGATAGTAGTTTTTTACAAACTTTAAAGAGAGTTGCCGTTTGGTGTAAGGCAATAAGGGCGTATTAAATGAATGGGCTTATGAGGGCAGCCGAAAGCCGAAAGGTTAGTAGTTTCTGACGGAGCGCAACCGTTACAGTGCGAATCACATTAAAAAGTGTGAAAAAAGAGCGGAAGTAATTCAATTTGGGTGGCACCGCAGGATAAAATGAACATCCTGTCCCATAACTAATAGTGGGATAGGATTTTTTTATTTTAAAAGGAAGATAAAAATGAAAACAAAACGATGGCGTAAATTCTTTTAAATTTTTATAAATAAAGGATTTTTAAGGAGAATATAATTATGAAATTTAATAACATTGATTTTGATACATACTTTAAAAATTATCCTGATGATAAAGGATTTTTTGGTAAATATGGCGGTGCATTTGTAAATGAAGATTTAAAAAAGGCTATGATGGAAATTACCGAAGCCTATTTTACTATCTGTAAATCCACAAAGTTTATCAATGAACTTCGTCAGATTCGCAGGGATTTTCAAGGCAGACCTACTCCTATTTCTCATCTTGAAAGGCTTTCTACAAGTTTAGGTAATGTTCAACTTTATGTTAAACGGGAAGATCTGAATCATACAGGTGCTCACAAACTTAATCACTGCATGGGTGAGGCACTTTTAGCCAAATATATGGGCAAAAAGAAAGTTATTGCCGAAACAGGCGCAGGTCAGCACGGTGTTGCTTTAGCTACTGCCGCAGCATATTTTGGTCTTGAATGTGATATTTATATGGGTTCTGTTGATATTAAAAAACAGGCGCCAAACGTTGCAAGAATGAAGATTTTAGGGGCAAATGTTGTTGAAGTTACTCACGGCCTTGCCACATTAAAAGAAGCAGTTGATGCAGCATTTGATGCATACTGCAAGGAATATAAAGATGCGATTTATTGCATCGGTTCAGTTTTAGGCCCACATCCATTTCCAATGATGGTTCGCGATTTTCAAAGCGTTGTAGGCATTGAAGCAAGGGAACAGTTTGTATCAATGACAGGCGAATTACCCGATGCAGTTGTTGCTTGTGTTGGTGGCGGATCAAACGCAATGGGAATGTTTTCAGGCTTCTTGAATGACCCTGTTGAGCTTTACGGCGTTGAACCTTTAGGCAGGGGCGAAAAATTAGGTGATCATGCAGCAAGTTTAAAATATGGCACCGAAGGAATTATGCATGGATTTAACAGTATAATGTTAAAAGATACAAATGGCGAGCCTGCACCTGTTTATTCTGTTGCAAGCGGTCTTGATTATCCTTCTTCAGGCCCTGAACATGCATTTTTACATGATTTAGGCAGGGTTAAATACGATGTTGTAAACGATGAAGAAACTATAGATGCATTTTTTACACTTTCCCGTCTTGAAGGCATTATTCCTGCTATTGAAAGTGCCCATGCTGTTGCTTATGGTATGAAATTAGCCAAAAAAATGGGCAGAGGCTCAGTTTTAATTAATCTTTCAGGCCGTGGCGATAAAGATATGGATTATATTATTGAAAAATATGGCATAAGGTAATGTTGACTAAACAGAAGATTTATGGTATTATATTTTTATATTGAATATAAAGGATGTTGTTTTATGAAAACACAATACTCAGCGCCTGAAATTGAAATAATAAATATTAAGAAACCGGAAGTTTTAACTTCAAGTGGTGATGTTAATCTTCCTTTTGATCCATTCTTTTTAAATTAAATTAAGCCCCGTTATAACGGGGCTTTTTGTTTGACATTTTTTGTATATTATGTAATAATAAAATTACAAAATTATAATGGGGTATATTGATGTTTAAAAAACTGATTGGCACTAAAGATTTTTACAAAAAAATAATATCGTTGATGGTTCCCATAATGATACAAAACGGCATAATGCAATTTGTAAATATGCTTGATAATATTATGGTAGGCAGGCTTGGTACAGTAGAAATGTCAGGTGTTTCTATTGCTAATCAGCTTATTTTTGTATTTAATCTTTGTATCTTTGGTGCAGTTTCAGGTGCAGGGATATTCGGTGCACAATATGCAGGCAAAAAAGATGATGAGGGTGTAAGATTTACATTCCGCTTTAAACTTATTTTTTGCTTTTTGATTTCAGTAATAGGAATTCTTATATTTTTGCTTTTTAATCAACCGTTATTAAGTGCGTATTTAACAGGCGAGGGTAGTCCCGAAGATGCAATTTTAACCCTTGGTTATGCAAAAGAATATCTATTTATAATGCTTATCGGTCTTATTCCCGCATCATTAGTGCAAGGATACTCAAGCACATTAAGGGAAACAGGTAAACCTAAAGTGCCTATGTATGCAGGCATTGTTGCGGTATTAGTAAATCTTGTTTTAAATTATGTTTTGATATTTGGGCAATTTGGCGCGCCTCGTTTAGGCGTAAAGGGCGCAGCAATTGCAACAGTAACTTCCAGATTTGTTGAACTTATTTTTATTGCTTTGTGGACTAAACTTCACGAAAGCGAAAACCGTTTTATTATCGGCGCATACAAAAGTATGTATGTACCTATTAAATTAATCAAACAAATTGCTTTAAAAGGAATTCCGTTAATGCTTAACGAAACTCTTTGGGCAGCGGGAATGGCATTTTTAACTCAAAGATATTCAGTACGCGGGCTTGATGTTGTTGCAGGCGTAAATATTTCTTCAACTTTCTTCAATGTCTTTTCTGTTGCATTTATGGCTGTTGGCGCAGCTATCGGTATTATTTTAGGTCAGCTTCTTGGTGCAAATAAAACCAATGAAGCCCACGAAGCAAGTTATAAACTTATCGCTTTTTCTGTGTTTATCAGCTTAGTAGTTGCAAGCGCATATTTCATTTGTGCAAATTTTATTCCCTCAGTTTACGAAACAACCGATACTGTAAAATCGCTTGCTACTGATTTAATGAAGATTACCGCAATAGCCATGCCTGTTGATGCATTTGCAAACGCCACATATTTTACATTAAGATCCGGCGGAAAAAGTTTTATTACGTTCTTATTTGATAGTGGTTTTGTTTGGGCAGTATGCGTGCCTGTAATATTTATTTTAAGTCAGTTTACTGCGCTTCCGATTTTGCCACTTTATTTTATCGGGCAAATGCTTTCAGTTCTTAAATGTATCATTGGCGGAATTTTCGTTAAAAAAGGCGTATGGGTAAAAAATATCGTGTGATTTGGTGTTTTTATGGATATATGGCAAAAACTTAAAAGGGAAACCCGCCCAATACTTCTTTACGGTATGGGTTTAGGGGCAGAACTTATGTTGCAGGCATTAAGTGAACATTCCATTACTCCGGTTGGATTTTTTGCAAGTGACGGTTTTGTTCGCGGCCACTATTTTAAAGGCAAAAAAGTGCTTTCGTTTAAAGAAGCAAAAACACTTTACCCTGATATGATTGCATTAGTTTCATTTGGCACTCAAAGGCAGGAAGTTATTGATAATATACTTTCACTTGATATTCCTGTTTTTGCCCCCGAAGTTCCTGTTGTTGAAGGACCGTTGTTTACTTATGAATTTGCAAAATCAAACAAAGAGAAAATTGAAAAAGCATACTCGCTTTTAAGTGATGAACAATCTAAAAAAGTTTTCAAAGAAATAATCGAATATAAACTTGATGGCGAAATAAGGCATTTAATTAATGCTGAAAGCACCGAAAATGAGATGATCAGCCTGTTTAATTTAAACAGTAACGAAATGTTTCTCGATTTAGGTGCATATAACGGTGATACAGTAATAAAATTCACATCATTTGTTAATAATTATAGAGAAATTTTTGCCATTGAACCTGATATAAAAAACTATAATAAACTAGTCAGAAACACACAGCATTTAAAAGATATAACTTATTTAAACAAAGCAGTCAGTGATAAAACGGGGGAAATGCTATTTTCTCAAAAAGGCGGCAGAAACTCTCGCGAAGGCGGCAAAACACTTATAGAATGTATTAATGTTGACAGTTTGAATAAAGAATTTTCTTTTATTAAAATGGATGTTGAAGGTCAGGAAGCAAATGCTGTTCTTGGGGCAAAAAAACAGATACAAAAGGGCGCAAAAATGCTTATTTCTGCCTATCACAGAAGTGAAGATATTTTTGAAATTCCATTACTTGTTCATAGTATAAACCCAAATTATAAGGTATATTTAAGGCATTTAAAATACATTCCTGCATGGGATACCAACTATTGTTTTATATAAAAAATAATAGTTCTTGCAAAAAAAAGTTATATGTAGTAAAATAATAAAAGTATATAGCGATATATATGGAGGATTACTTATGAAAGTTACCAAAACTGAACTTGAAGGCGTCTTGATAATAGAACCTGATGTGTTTGGTGATAACCGCGGTTGGTTTATGGAAAGTTGGTCTAAAAAGAAATATGAAGATATCGGAATAACTGTTGATTTTGTGCAGGATAACCAAAGTTTTACTGCAAAAAAAGGCACGTTAAGAGGGCTTCATTTTCAAATGTCACCATATGCACAGGCAAAACTTGTGCGTGTTGTTCAAGGTGCAGTGCTTGATGTCGCTGTAGATTTTAGAAAAAACTCACCAACATATTTAAAATGGGTAGCAGTTGAATTATCAAGTGAAAATAAAAAACAGTTCTTTATTCCAAAGGGTTTTGCTCACGGATTTTTAACATTGACGGATAATGTTGAGTTTGTGTATAAATGCGATAACTTTTATTCAAAGGAACACGACCGTTCAGTACGGTTTGATGATGCTTCTATCGGAATTAATTGGGGTATAACAGAACCTATCGTTTCACAAAAGGATATGGATGCACCGCTTCTTAAGGACAGCGATTGCAATTTTATATATAAAAAGGAGAAAAATTTATGACAATTATAGTTACAGGCGGCGCCGGATTTATCGGTAGCAATTTCGTTTACTATCAGTTAAAAAATCATCCTGAGGACAGGATAGTTTGTCTTGACGCATTAACTTATGCAGGCAACCTTCAAACTCTTGATGAAGCAATGAAGAATGATAACTTCCGTTTTGTAAAAGGTGATATTGCCGATAGGGAATGTGTTTTCAAACTTTTTGAAGAAGAAAAACCTGATATTATCGTAAATTTTGCGGCAGAAAGCCATGTTGACCGTTCTATTGAAAATCCGGAAATTTTCCTTCGCACAAATATTTTAGGCACACAAGTATTAATGGATGCTTGCCGTAAGTATGGTATCAAGCGTTATCATCAGGTATCAACTGATGAGGTTTATGGCGATCTTCCTTTAGATAGACCTGAACTTTTCTTTACAGAAGATACACCAATTCATACATCAAGCCCATATTCTGCATCAAAAGCAGCGGCAGATTTATTGGTACTTGCATATCACCGCACATTTAAACTTCCTGTTTCAATTACCCGTTGTTCAAATAACTACGGTCCTTACCATTTCCCTGAAAAACTTATTCCTTTAATTATTTCAAGGGCATTGGCTGATGAAAACCTTCCTGTTTACGGTAAGGGCGAAAATGTTCGCGATTGGCTTTATGTTGAAGACCATTGCTCAGCTATTGACCTTGTTATCCGCAACGGCAGGGTTGGTGAAGTTTATAATATCGGCGGCCATAACGAAAGAACAAACCTTCAGGTTGTTAAAACAATTCTTAAGGAACTTGATAAGCCTGAAAGTCTTATTACATATGTAACTGACCGTCCCGGTCACGATATGCGTTATGCTATCGACCCAACAAAGATTCATAATGAACTTGGCTGGCTTCCTGCAACCAAGTTTGATGATGGCATTAAAAAGACAGTTGAATGGTATCTTGATAATAAATCCTGGTGGGAAAACATCTTAAAAGGCGATTATCAGAACTATTATGAAAGAATGTATTCTAAGAGGTAAAAAATGAAGGTACTTGTTACCGGTGCAAAAGGTCAACTTGGCTATGATGTTGTTAAACAGTTAAACAAGCAGAATATTGATTGCCTTGGCGTAGATATTGATGATTTTGATCTAACAGAAGAAGCACAGGTTGATAAGTGCATCAGCCAATATAATCCTGATGTTATTGTTCATTGTGCTGCATTTACTGCAGTTGATAGGGCAGAAGAAGATAAAGAACTTTGCTATAAAGTAAATGTTCTTGGTACAAAGAATATTGTAAATACTGCCAAAAAACTTGATGCAAAACTTATTTATATAAGCACTGATTATGTTTTTGAAGGCAATGGTGAGGCTTTTTATGAGCCTGAACACAAAAAAAATCCACAGTCTTATTACGGTTTAACTAAATCTTTAGGTGAAGATGAAGTTACAAGCGCATTAAACAAATATTTTATAGTGCGTATTTCGTGGGTGTTTGGCATTAATGGCAATAACTTTGTTAAAACTATGCTTAAATTGGGAAAAGATAGGGAAGAACTTAACGTTGTTTCTGATCAGATAGGTTCACCCACTTATACCTTTGATCTTGCATATCTTCTTGTTGAAATGGCAAAAACTGAAAAATATGGTATTTACCACGCTACAAACGAAGGTGTTTGCTCATGGGCGGATTTTGCAAAGGAAATTATGCTTTTAGGTAACAGAAACTGTAAAATAAACTATATCACAAGCGATCAGTATCCTCAAAAAGCAAAAAGGCCAAAAAATTCCCGAATGTCAAAAGAAAAACTTACTGAAAACGGCTTTATGCTTTTACCTTCATGGCAGGATGCATTAAAAAGATATATTGAAGAATTAAAAGAACAAGGCGCTTTATAAAAAGCGCTTTTCTTTTGGTTGATAAACATCAAAAAAAGTGGTATAATAAACACAGAAATTTTTTATAAAAGGTGAATTTTATGGGATGCACACATAACTGTTCTACTTGTTCATCAAATTGTTCAAGCAAGGATAAACAAAGCTTTATTGAAGAAGCAAATAAATTAAGCAACATTAAAAAAGTAATCGGCGTTGTTTCAGGCAAAGGCGGTGTAGGTAAATCATTTGTTACCTCGCTTTTAGCATGTGAAATGAATAAACGCGGTTTTCACAGCGCAATTTTAGATGCGGATATTACAGGTCCGTCGATTCCCAAAGCATTTGGTGTTCACGAAAAGGCAACAGGCAGTGAAGACGGCATTATTCCTGCAAAAAGCGATACAGGTATTGATATAATGTCAGTAAACCTTATGCTTGAAAACGAAACTGACCCTGTTGTTTGGCGCGGTCCTGTTATTGCAGGCGCAGTTAAACAGTTCTGGACAGAAGTTATCTGGGATAATGTAGATTATATGTTTGTTGATATGCCTCCTGGAACAGGCGATGTTCCGTTAACTGTATTTCAGTCATTGCCTCTTGATGGCATCGTTATTGTTACATCACCACAGGATTTAGTTTCAATGATTGTTGAAAAGGCAGTTAATATGGCAAAAATGATGGATGTTAAAGTGCTTGGTATCGTTGAAAATATGGCATATTTTGTTTGTGACGAATGTGATAAAAAGCATTATATATTTGGCCAAACAAAAGCAGAAGATGTTGCAAAAGGATTTGATATAAAAGCATATGCAACACTTCCTATTAAACCTGAAAATGCCCGTAAGGTTGATAATGGTTTGGTTGAAGAAATTGATTCATCTGATCTTAAAATGATTGCAGATGTTTTACAGGAAATATAATATGTTTAATGCTGAAAGAATAAAAGAATTAACTCAATTAACAGATGTTTTGGTGTTGGAGGAAGTGGATTCCACCAACACCTTTTTAAAAAACAATTTAAAGGATAGAAAAGAAGGCGCGCTTGTTATTGCCAAAAGACAAACAAATGGCAGAGGCAGGCTTAACAGAACATTTGTTTCTGAAAAAAACGGTTTATATATGAGCCTTTTGTTAAAACCTGATAATGATGATTTAACAAAAATAACTGCGATGGCTGCAGTTGCAGTTTTAAGGGCAGTGAAGAAATTTACAAAAAAAGATGCAAAAATCAAATGGGTAAACGATATTTATGTAAACCATTTAAAAGTAGCAGGCATTTTAACAGAAGCGGTGTTTTTTGGCAACAAGTTAGAATATCTTGTTTTAGGCATCGGTGTAAATCTTGTTAAACCTGAAAATGATCTTGATGAAAGCATAAAAAATATTGCAGGATATTTATTTGAACAAGATACAGGCATCGCCAATGAATTTGTAAGTGAGATAATTAACCAATTTTATAATGTATATAAAAACGGCAATTTTATCGGTGAATATCGTGAAAATTCGTATTTAACAGGCAAAACTGTTACATATTTAAAAGATGAAAAAATGTATATTGCAAAAGTAATCGATATTAACGATGACTGCGCGCTTGTGGTTTCTAAAGATGGTGTTATAACAACACTTATAAGCGGTGAAGTAAGTATTAAAGGTTTTTGAAACATACCCGATTAATAATGTTAACAAAAGATATCGTAATCTTTAAATTTTGATATACAATAAAAAGAATTGTTGACAAACTTAAAAAAAGCCTATATAATTTAATGGTAAATGAATTTTACATATTTAGGAGGATTTAATATGAAACTTTTTAAGAAAATAGTTTTATTTGCTCTTGCAGCAATCATGGTATTTTCAATGGTAGCTTGTGACAAAGATCCTAGCGACAAAAATAGTGATGCTACACCAACACCAAAGCCCACTCCTGCACTTCTTGTTTGTGATGTTGATCAGGATCAGCTTAACAACTATTATGTTAAGTTTACAGTTACTGAAGGTGATACCAAAAAAGAGTATATCGAAGTTGGTTATTCAGCAGTTATTTTAAGAAGTGAAGATAACGGTGAAACATTCTCAGTTGTTCCTTCAGCAGCATCAAGCTTTACTATTACAGATGCAGCTTCTGATTTAGGCGTATTCTCAGCACATTTGCGTTATGAAAAGAGCCAGTTCGAAAATCAGGGTACAGAAACAGTTGCAGGTAAAGAATGTACACATTATTTCTTCAAAAACGGTCTTTTCAAATATCATTTATATGTTGATGAGTCCTTTAAAGCTTCAGGTATGACTCTTAAGTTCGTTGATGAAAAGACAGATCATACAGGTGCAGTTATTACAAAAACAATTGAAGTTGAAAAAGTATTATTTGATGTTATCAATACTGCTCCGGAATATAATTTCGCAACTTTCAGTGATAAAATTATAGTAACAGAAACCACAATTTAAATTAATTAAAAGGCTGTTGTTTTACAACAGTCTTTTTTTATTCCAATATTGACAAAAACAGTGTTTTTTAGGTATAATAAAACTGAATTTTAATAAAGGAAGTGGAACAATGGATAAAAAATACGAAGCCCTTTTTACGCCTTGGAAAATAGGTAATGTGGAAATTAAAAATAGAATCGTACTTTGCCCCATGGGTGGCACAAGTTTGTTTGGTTGGATGGAGCATACAGGTAATCATTTTGATAAAGAAGCGGCAAAATTCTTTTTAGAAAAAGCGCAGAATAATGTAGGATTAATTATTCCCGGTATTGCGCCAATCAAAAGCACCTTTATGAACCAATGGCTTTACGAAAACAAGAAGATGTTTAAAGAATTGAAAGAATTTATGGATGAAATTCATAAAACAGGCGCAAAACTTTTTGTTCAGATTACCGCAGGTATGGGCAGAAGTTGGGCAATCCCTACACCACTTGTTATGATTCATAATACCCCTGTTGTAAGGGATATTATTAAGCCAATTATTAATGTTCCTTATCAGTCGGCAAGCCCAAGCGAATTACCTTCAAGATGGTCTGATAAAGTTACAACGCGTGCAATAACCGTTAAGGAAATTGAAGAAATCGTTGATGCCTTTAGAAAAACTGCAAAACTCTTGCAGGAAGCAGGGGTTGATGGTGTTGAAGTTCACGCCGTTCACGAAGGCTATCTTTTAGATCAGTTTACACTTAATTATACAAATAAAAGAACAGATAATTATGGTGGCAGTTTTGAAAACCGTTACCGTTTTGCAACCGATATTGTAAAAGCAATTAAGGAAGAATGCGGTAAAGATTATCCTGTTTCGTTAAGATATTCAGTTCGTTCATATGTAAAGGATTTGTGTGTTGGCGCAGTTCCCGGTGAAGAATTTACTGAAATTGGTCGCGATATGGAAGAAAGCGAAAAAGCAGCAAAGTATTTAGAAGAAGCAGGCTATGATATGCTTAACTGCGATAACGGAACATACGATTCTTGGTACTGGGCACATCCACCAATGTATATGCCGCAAAACTGCAATTTGGAAGATGTTGCTCACATTAAAAAATATGTTGATATTCCCGTAGTCTGCGCAGGCAGAATGGAAGCCGATATTGGCGCTAAAGCAGTTGAAGACGGTCTTATTGACGGTGTTGGTATTGCAAGGCAGTTCCTTGCAGATGCTTCTTGGGTAACCAAATTAATTGAAGATAGGTTAGAGGATATCCGTCCTTGTATCTGTTGCCACAATGCTTGCTTTAATATGGCGCATTATAAAGGTGTTGCTAATGCACAAAGCATTTACGATGCAAGTCATATTGGCCGTTGTGCCCTTGATCCACAGGTAATGCAGTCAGATAAATATAAGATAGTACCGGCTAAAAAGAAAAAGAACATCGCAATTATCGGTGGCGGTATTGGCGGTATGGAAGCGGCAATCGTTTGTTCAAAGCGCGGTCATAATGTCACTATTTACGAAAAAACCGATAAATTAGGCGGTGTGTTCATTGCTGCTGCTGCGCCTTCTTTTAAGGAAAAGGATAAAGAGTTAATTGCTTGGTACAGGCGTGAAATTACTAAATATCCAATTTTGGTAAAACTTAACTGTGAAGTAACAGATGTTAGTTCATTAGGTGCTGATGAAGTTATTATTGCAACAGGCGCAAAACCTATTATTCCTAATATCGAGGGTGTAGAAACAGGTGTTGAAGCCATTGATTACTTGCTTGGCAATAAAGTTGTAGGGGAAAATGTAGTTGTTGTTGGCGGCGGCCTTACAGGTTGCGAAATTGCATACGATCTTTACCTTCAGGGCAAAAAACCCGTTATTGTTGAAATGAAAAACGATTTAATTGTTTCAGATAAGATTTGCCTTGCAAACACAAGTTTCTTGCGTGATTTCTTTAATGCCAATAAAGTACCTGTTTATCTTGAAAGCAAGGTTCAGAAGATAAACGAAGATACTGTTACTATCGTAATGAAAGATGGCACTGTAAAAGATATTGAAAAAGATGATGTAATTCTTTCTGTTGGCTATAAGCCGGATCCTGTTTGCAAAAAAGGAAGAAAAATTCATGTTATCGGCGATGCAAAACAGGTTGGCAATCTTCGTACTGTTATATGGCAAGCCTGGGATGTTGCAATGAAAATTTAACAGCGGGGTGGAATAGTTATGAAATTAACAAAAGCACAACAACAAATTTTAGATGGTGAAAAGGGCGAAACTTTAAAAAAAGTAATGGAAACCCTTGTTCGCTACGGTGAATTATTTGGCGCAACAAAACTTGTGCCTGTAACAAGTAAATATAATCACCTTGTAACTTCGTTTGGCTTAAAAGCATTAGGTCCTGTTTATGATTTAATGGATAAACTTATTAAAGAAGGCGCAGTTTCCAAACAACAGTTTTCCTGTGATCCAAGACCGCTTGATAAAAATGTGCCTGCTTCTTTTTTACAGAACTTTATTTTTAATAACTTTATGTATTCACGCCAGGATTTCTATGAAGGTCAGCTTAAGGAACTTGGCTTGATGGATAAAGATGTATTCACTTGCACTTGTTATATGGCTGAAGTAGGCAACAAGCCACAGAAGGGCGAAGTGCTTTCCTGGGCAGAATCTTCTGCAGTAGTTTATGCAAACTCTGTTCTTGGTGCAAAATGTAACCGTAACTCAGGTATTATGGATATTATGGGTTCAATTTTAGGTTATGTTCCATACTTTGGCCTTTTAACCGATAAAGGCAGAAAAGCAAGTTGGATTATTGAAATCAAAACTACTAAAAAGCCCGAAGCACAGCTTTTAGGCTCAGCAATCGGTATGAAGGTTATGGAAGCCGTTCCATATATTAAAGGCCTTGACAAATGGCTTGGTGAAGAACTTGACGATGCAACTTGCACCTACTTAAAGGATTTTGGCGCCGCAACTGCTTCAAACGGTGCAGTAGGTCTTTATCATATCGAAAACCTTACCCCCGAAGCCAAGGAAATGGGCGAAAGCTTAATTAATAAAAAAGCGCAGGTTTATGTTATTGATGATGAAGAACTTCAAAGGGTTTATGATAATTATCCAATGATGTGGAAAAATGCTGATGCTAAACCAAAACTTTGCTTTATTGGTTGCCCGCATATGAGTTTAGAACAGTTAAAAACATGGACTGATAATGTTGAAAATTCTTTAAAAGAAAGCGGAAACAAAAAAGTTATTGTTCCAACTGTGTTTACTGCATCACCTCAGGTTTTAAAAGAATTTGAAAAAACCGATTACGCAAAAAGATTAAAAGAAACAGGCGTAATTACTTCATATATCTGCCCGTTAATGTATATGAACAACCCATTAAGCGGTAAGATGCCTGTAATAACTTCAAGTAACAAATTGCGTACTTATACTACCGCAAGATATTATACTGATGATGAAATTCTTCAGCAAATTACAAAAGGAGGCAAAAAGTAATGAGACAGTTTAAAGGCAGAGTTGTAACTCCAGGCAAATTAAAAGCAGAAGCTCTTGTTTCCCACTATGGTCTTAACACACTTGCTTCTTTCCAGAAAGCGTTGCAGTTCGGGGATAAAAACGCAACCTGTGGTGATCAGAATAACCCTGATTTGTTTGGTCATCAGATGGCAGGTAAGGCACTTTGTTTACCGCAAACTATCGGTTCAACAACAGGCGGTCTCGTGTTATATTGCGCATGTTCAATGAAGCGTCAGCCTGCATGCTTACTCTTTTCACTTCCCATTGATTCTTTAGCAGGCGCAGGCGCAATTTTAGCTGACGTCTGGCTTGAAGACGAAGGCTCAAATATGCCTGTAATTGATTCTTTAGGCGAAGAATTCCTTGAATATGTAAAAACAGGAATGACCGTTTCTATAGATGAAGATGGTACCGTTACAGTTGAATAATTTTTTAAAGCCGTTTTATTATAACGGCTTTTTATTATTGATTGACAAAATACGCATAAAGATTGTATAATTTATGTAGAAAAATTTTTTCTTTTAATTTTTACAGGAGAGTGCTTTATGGAAAAGGTAACCGAAATTTTTGCATCAAATGTTTTTAACGATGATGTAATGCGCAAAATGCTTTCTAAGGAAGTTTATGATGCGCTTCAATGGACAACTAAACACGGTCATCGTCTTGACATCAGTATTGCAAATGAAATTGCATCAGCAATGAAAGAATGGGCAATCGAAAAGGGTGCAACCCACTATACTCATTGGTTCCAGCCTATGACGGGTATTACCGCAGAAAAGCACGATAGTTTTATCTCACCCTCAGGTGAAGGTAAAATAATTATGGATTTTTCAGGTAAAGAGCTTATTAAGGGCGAATCTGATGCATCAAGTTTTCCCAACGGTGGTTTGCGTGCTACATTTGAAGCAAGGGGCTATACTGCATGGGACCCTACAAGCTATGCCTTTATTAAAGATGGGGTTTTGTGTATCCCAACTGCATTCTGTTCCTTTGGCGGACAGGCATTAGATAAAAAGACCCCACTTTTAAGGTCAATGGAAGCCATTAACCGTCAGGCAATGCGTGTTTTAAAACTGTTTGGTTCAGATGCATCAAGCGTTAAAACAACCGTTGGTCCTGAACAGGAATATTTCTTAATTCCAAAAGAACTGTTTGATAAGCGTAAGGATCTTATTTATACAGGCAGAACACTTTTTGGCGCAATGCCATCAAAAGGTCAGGAACTTGATGACCATTATTTTGGTTCTATCAAACCCCGCGTTCACGCATTTATGAAAGATTTGGATAAAGAATTATGGAAACTTGGCGTTTATGCTAAAACCGAGCATAATGAAGCCGCACCTGCACAGCATGAGCTTGCACCAATATTTACTACTGCAAATATTGCTGTTGACCACAATCAGCTTACAATGGAAATGATGCAGAAGATTGCCCGTGAACACGATTTAGAATGTCTTTTGCACGAGAAGCCATTTGAAGGGGTTTCTGGCAGCGGTAAGCATAATAACTGGTCAATTACCACAGATACAGGCGTAAACCTTTTAAATCCCGGTGAAACGCCCCACGAGAATGCACAATTCCTTTTGTTCCTTTGTGCAGTTATTAAAGCGGTACACGAATATCAGGGCTTACTGCGTATATCTATTGCAAGCGCAGGTAATGATCATCGTCTTGGCGCATCAGAAGCACCGCCTGCAATCGTTTCGATGTTTTTAGGTGATGAATTAACTGCAATCTTAGATGCTATTGAAACGGGTACAAGTTATTCAACCAAGGAAAAGGAAAATCTTAAAGTTGGCGTTCATACGCTTCCAAGATTCCCTAAAGATACAACTGACCGTAACCGTACAAGCCCCTTTGCATTTACAGGTAATAAGTTTGAGTTCCGTATGCTTGGCGCTTCTCAATCGGTTTCTGATTCAAATATCGTAATTAATACTGCAGTTGCCGAAAGTTTGAGGCAGTTTGCCGATAGGCTTGAAAATGCAACTGATTTTGAAAGTGAACTTAACCTTTTAATCCGCGAAACTATAAAGAAGCATAAAGCAATTATCTTTAATGGCAACGGTTATGATGATAAATGGGTTAATGAAGCACAAAACAGGGGCTTAAAAAATTACAGAACTACCCCTGAAGCTGTCAGCCATTATCTTGATAAAGAAAATGTTGAACTTTTTACGCTTCATAAGGTATTCAGTGCTGAAGAAATGGAATCCCGTTTTGAGATTATGCTTGATAACTATAACAAGCTTATTAACATTGAATCACGTACAATGGTAAATATGGTTCGTAAGGATATCTTGCCTTGCGTAAGTGCATATTCAAAAGTGCTTGCCGATACTGCAATCAGCAAAAAGACTCTTTCTAAAAAAATTGATTGTACTTATGAAGAAGAAAATGTTAACCGTATTTCTGTACTTTTAAACAGCGCAAATATGCTTTTAGAAGAATTGTGGGTTGCGGTTGAAAGTATGAAGGCTATTAAGGATAATAAACAGCGCGCATATCATTGTAAAGATGTAATCTTGCCTTTAATGGCAAAACTCCGCGATGATATTGATGAGCTTGAAACTATTGTTTCTTCTGATGTATGGCCATATCCATCAATTGGCGAATTACTCTTTGGCGTAAGATAAAAACATAATCACCCCTGAATACACATATGTTTTGTGTAGGGGTGATTTTTTTATGAAAAAGAAATTAATTGATAGTATTATGATTTCCGTATTGGCAACGCTTTTAACTGCGGGAATCGCCATGTTGTTTGTTGATACTAAAAGTGATTGGTATCTTTCATTAAACCAACCGTCTTTTCAGCCGCGCGGTTGGGTGTTTGGTGTAGTTTGGGGTATTTTGTATATTCTCTATGGCGTAACGCTTACATTAGCGCAAATAAACACTGCATCATCAAAAGTATATGGATTATTTTTGCTGCAGTCGGTACTTAATATTAGTTGGTGCCTGTTTTATTTTACTTTGCATTTGCTTTACAGCGGTCTGGCTATAATAATTGCATATCTTGTAGTAACTTATTTAACTGCAAGAAAACTTTATGATTATTCAAAAATAGGCGCATATCTTTTCATTCCACAGGGAATATGGCTTATAATCGCTTTAATATTAAATTATTCAACAATATTATTAAATTAAAAAAGAGCCTTTTAAGGCTCTTTTTTTAATATTTTTCCAATGATTTTTCTATTGCTTTGCCTAATTTGCTGTTTTGAATACCTTCCATAATGCTTACTAAGTCGTCTTCAGTAAGATCAATAATATCCTTTGTTTCACTTGGTGTTTCAGGCATTGATTTATTAGGCTCAAACTTACAGGTTAAGTCAAAGCTGATGGTGGTATCATTATATTTAACAGATTTAACTGTAATTTCTGCATCTGTTGCAGAAGTTTTTAAAGTACCCGATACCGTTATAAGTGCGTCGTCATCGTTCACTAATTGGCGCAGGTCAAGGTCAACAACAAGATCACCGTTGGATTTATTATAGGTGTATGTAAATAACTTTAATTCTTTTGAAACATCATTTTCACCAACAGTTAAATCCAAAGCGTATTTAACTGATGAATCTGTGGTTTCATTAGAAAGTGTAGCAGTAAGTGTTGCTTCGTCACCATCTGCCTCAGCCTTAAAATCAAAGGTTATCTTATCAGCACCATAAGTGATGTTGCAATTAATATCGCCTTTAATATCGTTCTGGGTAAGTGAACCGCTGATAACTGTTTTTTCATAAAGAGAGGTTTTTTTGTTAAGATAAGATTTAACCGTAAGGTTAATATCAATAGACTCATCAAGATCGTTAATAACGTCGTTAATTTCTGAAGTGTTTTCAATTAAATCGTTTTTATATTCGTCAACAACAGCCTTAATAGTTTGATTATTTATTGTATATTTAATAACAATATAGTTATTTTTGTCAATTTCTTCTTCGGCAAATTCCTGCTTCAATAAGCCTGTAAGTTTAATGAATTCTTCTTTTTCATTTTCTTCATTATTTTCAAAGGCTTCTTTATAAACGTCACGGAATTGTTCAAGGACATCTTCTATTTCGTCAAGATTCTGTCCTTCAAAAAGAGTTGAAGCAAAAACACTTGTTTTAAACTTGCTTGCAAGTGTTTCAGGGTAAATGCCGTATGCGTTTTTATTATTAAGAATATCTTCGCTATTAATTATAATTCCGTTTTTATCAGCAAACAAACGTGCAGAAAGATTTTCGTCATAGTAATTAACAAAAATATCGTGTGCTGTTTTTTTATTGGAAATATCGGTATAAACGGTATCGCTGATTTTCTTAATACCGATATCTTCTAAAAGTGATTTAGATTCAAATGAAACCGTTGTAGCGCCTTTATACATTGTTTGCTTAATTGTTTTGCCGATTTTAGTATCATCAGTAAAAAACTGTGAGAAGGTTTTTTGTGTAGCGACGGTTATTGTTTCGTATGGCTTTGATTCAATGTCTTTTAATTTGACCTTGTCGCAACCGGTAAAAAGAATACAACTGGTAACAAACATACTTATTACAAGTATTAAAGAAAGTAATTTTTTCATAAATAGCCCTCCGTTTCTAATACTTTCTATTAAGTATTATACTTTACGAGAAAATCAATGTCAATAGTAAAAAAAGAGCCTTTTTTAAGGCTCTTTTTAAGTTTGTATTTTATTAACCCTTGCGTGCACGAAGAATTTCTTCTACAATTTTACGAACAAGTGCTTCGTCAACATTGTTCTGATTAACGGGAACTTTTCCGCAACAACCAAACAATTCCATTTTTTCTTTAACGGATAATTTAATTGCTTCGCGAATGGAAGGTAATAAATCAATAATACCTTTGCCCATATCTGTAAAGTGTGCAAGCGCTGCAGAAACAGCCGCAACATTAATATCAGTAAAGATATTAACCTTTGAAATACCCATTTCAATACATTTGCGGAAATCTTCATCAGTTAAACCTGAACCACCGTGTAAAACAAGTGGGGTAGAAACGGTATTTGCAATTTTCTTAATACGGTCAAAGTCTAATTTAGGTGGTAATTTATAAGCGCCGTGAGCAGTGCCAACAGCAATAGCAAGTGCGTCAACACCTGTGCGTTCAACAAAATCTTTTGCTTCTTCAGGTGTTGTATAAAACTTTGAAGCATCTTGTTGCTGTTCAGCAGTAGCAGCGCCTTCAGCACCGCCAACATGACCGATTTCACCTTCAATTGAAGCGCCGTATGAGTGGGCAATATCTGCCATTTCCTTTACGCGCGCACAGTTATTCTCATATGTGTCAGTTGAACAATCGTACATAATAGAAGAAAAACCAAGCTTTAATGCTTTTAAGCAAGTTTCTTTATTCAAACCATGGTCAAGATGCACAACAACAGGAACTTTTGCGCGTTTTGCCATAGGGATTAAAATCATTGCCAGATCTTCTAAAGAGTTATAAGGTAAAAGAACTTCAGCAGTACCGAAAATAACAGGAGAACCTGTTTCTTCAGCTGCAGCAATAATACCTTGTGCTAATTCTAATGTAACTGCATTAAATAAGCCAACAGCATAATGACCTTTTTTTGCTTGAGGCAATATTTCATTCATTGTTACTAACATAATTTTGTTTCTCCGTTTCTTTAAAACTACAGGTATTATAATATGTTTTTTTTGATTTTACAAGCAAAATGTAAAATTTGATAGGAATAAATCCATAAAAACTAATAGATTCTCATAATAATCGAAAAATGCAGTTTTGTTAAAAAAATATTCTCTTATCAGGGCATTATTACATTAAATAAAGCGAAGCATATATACCGTTTAATTTCATAAGTTGGTCATGGGTGCCTTCTTCTTTAATTCCATCATCAGTTAAAACAACAATTCGATCAGCATTTTTTACGGTTGTAAGGCGGTGTGCGATGGTTAATGTTGTTCTGCCTTTTGCTAAGGTTTCAAGTGATTTTTGAACAAGGTGTTCGCTTTCGTTATCTAAAGCGCTTGTGGCTTCATCAAGAATAAGGATAGGCGGATTTTTTAAGAAAACGCGGGCAATAGAAATTCTTTGTTTTTGGCCACCTGAAAGTTTAACACCTCTTTCGCCAACATAGGTATCGTATCCATTTGGCAAACTAAGAATAAATTCGTGCGCACCTGCAAGTTTAGCGGCATTTATTATATCTTCATCATTTGCACCGGGTAAGCCATAAAGAATATTTTCTTTAACCGAGCCTGAAAACAAGTATACATCTTGTTGTACAATTCCTATATTACGCCTTAATGATTCAAGGGTAACATCATTTATATCTTCGCCGTCAATATATATAGCACCTTGTGTTAATTCATAAAAACGGGGGATAAGGTTGCATATGGTGGTTTTTCCTGAACCAGAAGGACCAACCAACGCAATATTCTCACCTTTTTTTATTTTAATGTTAATATCAGTTAAAACATTATCAAGTTCTGTTCCATATTTAAAAGAAACATTTTTAAATTCAATTTCGCCCTGAATATTTTTAAGTTTTTTAGCATCGGGCTTGTTTTTTATGTCAGGCTCAATATTCATAATTTCACTATAGCGTTCAATACCTGTAATACCACGCTGAAACTGTTCAGCATACTCAACAATTCTGCGTACAGAAACAAGCAATGTAGAAACATATAAAATATAAGCAACAAAATCAGAAATTTCAATATGTCCGTTTATAAGAAATAACGCGCCGGCAAAAATAATAACGATATACATAAAGCCTTCAAAAAAGCGTGTTGAAGATAAAAATCCTGCCATATAATGATAAACTTGTTTTTTAACAGTTAAAAAGCGGTTGTTACCTTTTTCAAACTTTTCTTTTTCAATTTCCTCATTGGCAAAGGATTTAACTACACGAATGCCTAAAAGACTATCTTCAACCTGGGCATTTAATTCACCAACAGTCTTTCTTGATTCCCTGAATCCTGATTTCATTTTTCCGTTAAAATACATAAGCACAGCAATCATTATAGGTAAACAAGCAAACAAAATAAGGGTAAGAGGGATACTAAACTTGCAAAGAATAATAAAAGAAACTACAATTTTAATGCCTGCAATAAGAAATTCTTCAGGGCAGTGGTGAGCAAACTCAGTAATGTCAAAAAGGTCACTTGTTATTCTTGACATTATCTGACCCACTTTAGTGTTATCAAAAAAATTAAAAGAAAGTTTTTCAAGATGCGCAAAAAAGGCTGAGCGCATATCTGTTTCAATTTTTGTACCCATAATATGACCGATTGAAGCCATATAATAGTTTGCAAAAGTATCAATTAATCTTAAAACAAGATATAAAATTCCTGCATTTAATACAAAATGCACAGTAAGGGATTCAGGGGTATTGGTTGCCCTGCCTGTTATTTCGCGCACGATTAAAGGGAAAATAAGTTCACAGCCTGTTGTTAATATGGCGCAAAATAAATCTATAATAAGTGTAGGAATATAAGGTTTGTAAAACGGAAAAAAGTTTTTAAATAATGTTTTGATCTTCATAAATAACACCTTAAAATATTAATATAATAGTATTATAAAATGAAAACAGAATTTGTGCAACAAAAAACCCCGTAGAAACGGGGTAAAAATAGTTATTTCTTTGGTATTCTTTTAAACAATCTTTGAATTGCGGGGATTGAAATAAGGATAAAACAGGGAATAGCATCAATAAATACAAATGAATTATAAACAAAACTGTATAAAATAGGGTTATAAGGCGCAGATTCAGCCCAAAAAGCGATGCCTGCAATAACATGACAGGCGTATCTTACTACAACAGCCAATGCAAACCCCGAATAAAGATTTAACTTTTTATATTTTGTTTTAAATACGCCTGAAAGACCGCTTATTGCAACAAAGGGAAAAATATAATCAAATAAAAATTGGGGTAATGATAGAAAATATGATTCCTGTAAAAATTGCAAAACTGAATAAGCAATACCTGTTACAGTACCCCAAAGCGGACCTGCCATAAATCCATAAGCAAGCATTGGCAACATACTTGCCGCAGTGACTGAACCACCGTTAGGCATCTTCCATAAGCGGATATAAGAAAGAACAAACGATAAAGCAATACAAACAGCGCCGTAAGTAAGTTTACGTGTATCCCATTTAAGTCCGCCTGTTTTTCTGTTGATGAAAGCAAGGGCAAGCACAATAAACAAAGCAATTAAAACTGAAATAACTGTAAGCGTTAAGTCTAATTCTAAAAACTTGTCTTTCATCTGTTGAAAATAGGAACTTAGTGACAAAATTTGAAGTGACATATAAACACTTCCTTTCTGAAAAATTAAAACCGTATATCATAGGGATATACGGCCAAAAATTTCAGGCTTAAAGCTTCCCTACGGTAGGATTATCTACACAGGTTTAATGGGTTTAGCATTTTTGCAATCTCAGCCCTTTTTTAAAGGACTCCCCAAGCAGATATACAGTTTTATTAAATTATATCACAAAAAGTGTTGATGTCAACAAAAAATATGATATAATAAACATATAAATTCTTGCAAAAGGCAAGAATTTACACTTCGTGTACACTGTGCTTTGCACAGCAGTTTATTGAATCAAGGCGTAAAAATGCCCTTGCAAGCAAGCATTTTTACTTATGATATAATAATAAAAAATATTTTACGAGGTTTTTATGAGTAATTTTTTCGCATTAATGGCAAGAATGAAATATATTCGCCGATGGGGGCTTATGCGCTCGGTCAGGGAAGAAAATATACAGGAGCATTCTTTACAAACAGCAATGATAGCCCATATGCTTGCATTGATTGGTAATAAATTTTATGATAAAAAATATAATGCTGATTCAGTTGCAGTAAAAGCAATGTATCATGAAGCAAGCGAAATAATAACAGGGGACCTTCCAACACCCATAAAATATTATAATGATGAAATTAAATCGGCATATAAGCAAATAGAAAATGTTGCAACACAACAGATATTTAAACTTCTTCCCGATGAATTTAAAGATGATTTTTTACCTGTTTTAAACATTCAGGATAAAGAAGAAAAGATGCTTGTTAAGTATGCTGACAGAATTTGCGCATATTTAAAATGTGTTGAGGAAGTTAATGCCGGTAACAATGAATTTACTGATGCTAAAGAATCTATTAAAAAAGATATTGATTCTATCGATTCACCTGAAGTTAAATATTTTATGGAAAATTTTGCAGGCGGTTTTGATTTAACACTTGATAAATTGAGGTAATTTATGAAAATTGGTATTTCTACAGCATCACTATACGGAAAAATGTATACAGAACAGGCATTGGAATTTTTTAATAAAAATGGTGTTAAAAACTGTGAAGTTTTTCTTTCTTCGTTTTCAGAATACGATGATAATTTTGGAGAAACTTTAAAAAAAGTACAAGGCAGAACAAATGTTCATTCAATACATACATTAAACTCACAGTTTGAGGGTCAGCTTTTTTCCAAATCCGCAAGGCAGTATGAAGATGCAAAAAAGATATTTACTTCAGCATTAAAAACGGGGCAGAGGCTTGGTGCTGAAATTTATGTGCTTCACGGTCCGCAACAGATGAAGTATACAAAATATGTAACGGACTATAAGTTTTTCGGTGAAAGAACAAGCGAACTTGCTTATTTAACACAAAAATATGATATGTTACTTACTTGGGAAAATGTGCATTGGACCCATTATAATCACCCTGATTTTATGAAAAATATTATGCCATATTTAAGTGAAGAAATTGGTTGCACATTAGATATTAAACAGGCAAAACAAAGCGATACCACAGTTGATAAATATATTTTGGATATGCAAGGAAAAATCAAAAATATTCATATTGTGGATTACGATGAACATGGCAATATGGTGCTTCCCACAAAAGGCTTTTACGATTATCAAAGTTTGTTTAATAAAATTGGAAACATAGATGTTCCCGTTATGATAGAAGTGTATGATGGTTGCTTTAATAAAGCAGATGAACTTTTGGAAAGTTATCATAAATTAAAAGAATTATATGAATAAAAAACCGATGAGATTTTTCTCATCGGTTATTTCTTTTTTCTTTAAAAAAATCAGAAAGAATTTTAGCGCATTCTTCTTCCATAACACCGCCTAAAACTTCTGCGCGGTGATTAAAACGCTCATCGTTAGCAAGATGATAAAGAGTGGTGCAACAACCTGCCTTTTGGTCATATGCGCCAAACACAACTCTGTCAATGCGTGAATTAATAATTAACCCCGTACACATGGGGCAAGGCTCAAGGGTAACATAAAGTGTGCACCCTGAAAGGCGCCATGAATTTGATTTTTTAGAAGCCTTTTTCATCGCCAATAATTCAGCGTGGGCGCACGGGTCATTCGTAGATTCCCTTAAATTATGACCGCGTGCAATAATTTGGCCGTCTTTAACCACAACCGCACCAACAGGCACTTCGCCTTTTTTATAGGCAATATGAGCCTGTAACAAGGCTTTTTCCATAAAATAATGGTCGTCTTTAAAAATCACTTGTGATAAGGCTCCTTATTTAAAATTTTATAACCTCTGTATATTTGTTCAAGAAGAATAATTCTTGCCATTGAATGAGTAAACGTCATATCAGAAAGAGAAAGTACGTAATTTGCCCTTTTTAAAGCGTTTTCATGAAAACCAAGTGAACCGCCTAACGCAAAAACGATATTTTTGTTTTCCTGCCATTTTTCTATGTTTCTTGCAAGGTTTTCACTTGTTAGTTGTGCACCTGTTGAATCAAGCACAATCAGAAAATCATTTTCATTAAGCTTTTTTTCAATTTTTTTCCATTCGGTTAATTGAACTGCTTTTTTTTGCGCATCTGTAAGTTTTTCAGGCGCCTGTTCATCATTAACCTCAATAATTGAAAGTTTACTGTAGTGTTGCATACGCTTTTGAAACTCATCCTGTATTTGAGCATACATCTTCTGCAGTTTGCCAACTGCTATAATCTTCACTGTCATACCATATACCAATTTGCTATCATAAATAGCACATTTACGCCAATAAAAATTATCCATGAAACAGATTTTATTGCTTTTTCCCATGGCTTTTCTAAGGGCATAAGATGGGCATATTTTAAATCTGTTGGAACGGAACAATTATACTTATTTCTATTTCTTTTTAATGAGTGCATAATAAAGAGTACTAAAGAAGAAACAGCAATAATAGGTAAAACAAGCATAACTACTGCAGAAAATATATATACATAGTTTGTTGCGTAATGAGTATAAATTTCACTAATTGGCGGGTATGAAATTATTACTGAAAGAGTGTTGAATGTAAAGTGAATCATACATCCTGCTAAAAGTGAATCTGTAATCATAACAACAGTTCCTAAGATAATACCGCATAAAAAGGCATATGAAAGTTGTTGCAAGTTGCCATGCATAACCGCGAATATAAATGAAGACATTAAAACTGCAAAAACGCGGGATTTTCTTTCGAATGCGCGCATAACGAATCCACGGAAAAAAAGTTCTTCGCAAATTGCAGGCAATCCGCCAACTATAACAATTTCAAATAATAATTGGGGAATATTTGATGCATCGGTAATATTGCTTATGTCGCTTGGCTCACCTAAAAAAGAAGAAAGCCACATTATAAAAAAACTGTTTATTGTTTGCAAAAGCAAAAATGCACTGATAGAAAATACCACCAAAAGCAAAATCTGAATCACGTTAAGATTTTTCTTAAGCCTTACGGTAGCGGATATATCCCGTTTTGAAACAAGAAGAATAAAAACGGGGATAATAAGCACAGCAAAAAACTGGCTCAAAACTGCAGAAAACATATCTGCACCGAATTCAGTTTTAAAGTATGATGTATAGTTTACTCCTAAAGTAAGGGTAATTAAAAAAACAACTGCATAAACGGGTACATACATCAAAGCCGAACCTAAAACCGCGTGCCATATTTTAGGAAAGCGTAAATTATCGTATTTTGCTTGTGCACTTTCAGGTAAAACAATTTTGTTTTCCATTAAATTAAACTCCTTTTAAAAACCTGCCTAAAAGGTCAAACCCAAATTCCTGAACATTACCTGTATTCTGGGCAGTTCTTTCGCAAAGATTTGTAACACCGCTTTCTTTTTCGTTGTTGCTGTAATATATTGCAAAAGGAACAGGTGCACTTGAATGTGTTCCTGTAGGAATCGGTGTAGGATGGTCAGGCATAATCAAAACGCCGTAATCTTCCTGCCTTGCCCTTAATCCGTTAACAACAAAGGTTAATACCGTATCAAGCATTTCTATTGATCTTACTTTTCTGTTCACTTCACCTCTGTGTCCGCACTCGTCAGGCGCTTCAAAGTGAAGATAAACAAAATCATGGCCTTCATCAAAAGCAGTTAAAGTTGCTTTTGCTTTGCCCATAAAATTAGTTTCAAGGGTACCTGTTGCGCCATCAACATCGTAAGTATCCATATCTGCAAGGCGTGCAATACCGCGAACCAAGTCAACAGCGGTAACTGCAGCACCTGTTAAGCCGTACTTTTCTTCAAAAGGTGAAAGACCGGGCTTTGAACCAACGCCCCAGAACCAACAGGTGTTAGCCATACGCTTTCCCTGAGCTTTACGCTTAAGGTTTACAGGATGATTTTTTAAAATTTCATGGCTCTTTTTCATTAAATCCAAAAGAGTTTTTTCCATATTGCCTTTAGGCAGATAATCTTTAACTTTTTTGCCTGTAATATCATGGGGCGGTGTAAGGGTAAGTAAAGCGTCACCGCCATGGATAATCAAAATGTGCCTGTATGAGATACCTGCATAAAATTCCAGAATGTCGCTTGAAAGTTCTTCGTTAAGTGTTTCAATTAATTGGCTTGCTTCGTCCGTGGTGATTTCATCACTTGAATAATCAATCATGGTTTTGTCTTCATAGTTTTCTTCATCACTAACGCAAGCAAGATTACATCTTAAAGCAATATCTGTTTCGTTCATTTTTATACCCATTGCGGCAGCTTCAAGGGGAGCGCGGCCTGTAAGATAAATACGGGGGTCATAACCCATTGCCGCAAGATTACCAACATCACTTCCGCCTTTTAAACCATCAGGCGTAATATTAACCATACCAACTTCACCCTTTGAAGCCATATAATCAATTAAAGGTTTTTTTGCTTCTTCCATAGGAGTTTTGCCATTTAATTCGTTTAATGGCATATCAGCCATTCCGTCGCCTAATAAAACAAGATATTTCATAAAAGTGCACCTCGCAGTAATATAATTATTTTAATATTATATCACAATATAATTTAATTTGCATTATATTTTTAGATTGACAACAAGAAATTTTTAATTTATACTAAACCAAGCATAAATTCCGAGGTGATATTACAATGAAATTAATGTTTGCATCAGATATTCACGGTTCAGCATATTATATGCAAAAGGTTTTAGACGCCTTTGTTAACGAACAGGCAGATAAACTTATATTGCTAGGTGATCTTTTGTATCACGGCCCAAGAAATCCATTGCCAAGGGAATACGATCCGCAAAAAGTTGCTAAAATGCTTAATGAAAATAAGCAAAATATTATTGCAGTAAGGGGAAATTGCGATTCTGAAGTTGATCAGATGGTGCTTGAGTTTCCTATTATGCAAGATAGTTTAATGCTGTTTTTAGATAAAAGACAAGTGTTCATTACTCACGGGCATCTGTTTTCGTTAGAAAAACCACCGCTTTTAAATAAGGGTGATGTTTTGATAAACGGTCATTTTCATATTGGTGAAATAAAAGAAACTGATGAATTTATTTATCTTAATCCCGGTTCCGTATCATTACCTAAAAACGATTTCAGGGGATATATAATATATCGCGATGGTACTTTTAGCCTTAAATCTTTTGAAAATGAAATTAAAGATATGATAAAAATCGCTGAATAAAAAAAACACCTTCTGCTAATAATCAAGCAGGAGGTTTTTTTATGGAAAAATATATTATTGTTCTGATAGTTTTAAGTATGCTTGTTTTTTGTTTGTGCACTTTTCCTGTGTTTTCCAAAACATTGGATCAAATGTATCTTGTAATTAATGATGATGATTTAGCAGATAAAATTTTAGTTAAAAGTGAAAAATGGCAGGCAAATGATTATTATGTTTATAAAATAGCATTAAACGAAGAAAAGATCGCAAAAAAAATACCAAATGGAAAAATAATTAAAGAATACACCTTTTATGCTGAGCATAACATTAAAACGGATAATCCGTTTATGCAACTGATTTTATCCGGGGAAAAGTGGGTGTGCGGATTACCTTATGTTATTGATTAAGGTGAAAAAAGTGCTTGATAAAATAAAAATTTTGGTTGCATTCTTTGTTGCATTAATAATGCTAAGTTTATGCATTATAGTCTTTAACAAACCAACAGAACAAAACAACATCACTATTACGCCACCTGATATTACTATGGAAACAACTGCTATAAAAAAGGGACAAACTATCAATGTTAATTTAGGTGATAAAACTGTTAAAATGGATATGGAAGAATACATAATCTGCGTTGTTGCAGGTGAAATTTACCCAACATATTTGCCTGAAGCCATAAAAGCACAGGCAGTTGCTGCAAGAACGTATTTAATGTATAAAATTTCAGGCGGCGGATGTAATAATGGGGGAGATATCTGCACAGAAAGTACCCATTGCCAAGCATACAAATCCAATGAAAAAATGCTTTTGCAATGGGGTAATAATTATGAAAATTATTATAGTGCAATAAAGGATGCTGTATATCAGACAAAAGGTGAAATTGTAAAATATAACGGCAATCCAATTTGTGCTTTATATCATTCTTCAAGTGTAGGAAAAACAGAAAATTGTGTTGAAGTATTTGGCGGAAATCAACCTTATCTTCAAAGCGTAACAACAACTGTAAGTGAAGAAAACAACGAATTCACTAAAACAATCACTTTTTCAAAACAGGATTTTTTAAAAAAAGTAAATGAAGCATTTTCAACTGATTTAAAGCAAATTGATATAAAGATAATATCTTATACTTCTGCAGGCAGGGTTTCAAACTTGAAAATAGGTGAAAAAACCGTTAAAGCAACTGCATTAAGAAAGGCTTTAGGCTTAAGGTCAACGGATTTTACATTTGAAAAAACGCAAAACGAAATAACCTTTACCATGAAAGGCTATGGCCACGGGGTTGGTCTTTCGCAAGTTGGCGCGCAGGAAATGGCGAAGGAAGGTAAAAACTATAAAGAAATATTAACGCATTATTATACCGGAACAGTTGTTGATAAAATATAAAAGAAGTGCAAAATTGCACTTCTTTAAACTGCGCTTTTTTTAATAATAATTTTATCTTTATCTTCAATAAAACTGTCGTTATGCCCATAAACGCGCATCAGGTCAACAATTTTTTCAATTTCATTTAAAAAAATTCTTTTATCAGTTAAAAATGAAAGCCTTACCTTCTCCTTTGCAGTAAGGGGAATGTTATCAATTATAGAACACATTCTTAAAAAATAGTTACTGTCACCTTGTGCGTCAACAACAAAATTTTTTGTTTTCTGTGTTATTTTTTCTAAACAAAAATCGTTAAGCATTGAGATATTTTGAATATAGTTCATATTTGTTGGCGAAAGACATAGCGCTTCTTTAATATCTGTTCCAATCAGATTTTTTTGCGCTAAAAATAAAAAATCGTCGTTTGTCCGGTGAATATTTTCAATATAGTTTATGTATTTCTCCTCATCTTCTCTAACTGAAATTAAAACCGAATGAATGTATTTATAACCTAATTCAAGGCAGGCTTTTATTCTGTTTTTTCCAAATAAAAGTTTGTAACCGTTTCCTGATGGTTTTATGCCGATAGGTTGTAAAAGACCATACATTTTGATGCTTTCTTTTAAAAAAGTAACATCTTTATCGGTTTTTTCAAAAGTTATTGAACTGATGGGAACTTTTATATAAACGATCCCTGCTCTCAAAAAAATCACCTCAAAAAAATGTTAACAAAAAAACGGATTTCCGTAAAGGAAAACCGTTTTTTCTTTTTTGATAATTTTTTATGTTTTTTTATTAATATTAAAGGTAAAAATATATGATTATAGATATAAAAACCAAATTTTCAATTTAATTGTAAAATGGTTTTTAGCTTGTTTTCATCAGTATTTTTATCAATAACCGTGAAAGCAGAGGCACGAAGCATTCTGTTCATAACCGAAAGCCCTGCATCAGAAGTTGGAACACTGGTTATAAAAACTGTATCAAACCCATCTTTATCAACTTGCCTTAATATGTTAAAAAGGTTTTTTGCAGCAATTAATGTATCACTGTTTTTATAAAGAGAAATACATTTGCGGTTTAAAACATTTTCAAGTTCTTCTTCTTTCCAGATAATAATGGGTTTTTTATTATTTTTTAAAGCAAAATCATAAAATCTGCAGGCTGTATCAACAGGGGCATCAACAATAATAACTCTAGCCTTTGGTGAATAATGTTTGTATTTCATGCCAGGACTTGCTGCTTTATCAACTAAGCCGTCATTTAAAACAGACGGGTGAATATCAACCTTACCTAAAACATCTGTAAGCATTTCATATGTAATAACACCGGGGCGCAGTAAAAGGGGAGTTTTTGTACAAAGAGAAATTACAGTTGATTCAACACCTTTATCACAATCACCGCCATCAAGTATTAAAGGAATTTTTCCTTCAAGATCATCAAAAACATGCATTGCGCTTGTAGGTGAAGGCTTTCCTGAAGAATTCGCACTTGGGGCAGGTATAGGGCAACCGCATGCCTCAATAAATTCCCTTGCGCCAATGTGTTCAGGTATGCGTATACCAACAGTATCCATATTTCCCGTTACGCAATCAGGAATTTCTTTTCGCTTAGGCAACACTATTGT
This sequence comes from Clostridiales bacterium, assembly GCA_015069575.1. Lineage (GTDB taxonomy): Bacteria > Bacillota > Clostridia > Christensenellales > QALW01 > UMGS1322. The sequence goes on along the minus strand of SVIH01000003.1, from coordinate 67,446 downwards.
AATAGGGCCGGGCATAAATTTATCTATGAGCAACTGTGCAGATAAAGGTATTTCTCTAGCAACTTTCTTGATATCTTCCTTTTTCGCAACATGAACAATTAATGGGTTATCATCAGGTCTGCCTTTTGCAACAAAAATACTTTTAACGGCATTTTCGTTAAAAACATCAGCACCTAAACCGTAAACTGTTTCTGTTGGAAAAGCAACAATCTGCCCTTGTTTTATAAGTTCAGCAGCTTTTTTAAGTGAATCCTTATTTATTTTAAGTAATTCTGTTGTCATATTAATTTAATCAATCCCTCTTGGTCAACAATATCGTTTACCATACTGATATTATAATCTTCAATGTGCATCTGCGCATCTTCGCGAACAAAAAGATGCTTATCAGTTAAAATATCTTTTAGTTTGGTTGAATGTTTCTTTAGTTGTGTAAGCACATAAGGATTAAGGCGTAATATAATATTTGGGGCAATGTTATTATCCTTGATTCTTTTTAATTCGTTTGAAAGATTATTTAAAATTGAGTTAACATTATAAATTCTGCCATCGCCATCACAGTATGGGCAGGTCATTTGCATTACTGAAGAAAGACCTAATCTTGTTTTCTTTCTTGTTAACTGGCAAAGCCCAAGGGGAACAAAACCTAAAACATTTGTTTTGATTTTGTCATTTTGTGTAGCGTTTTCAAGGGTTAAAAGAACTTCTTTACGGTCATCTTCAGATTCCATATCAATAAAATCGATAATAATTATACCGCCAATAGCCCTTAAGCGTAATTGTTTTGCAATTTCTTTTGCAGCCATAATGTTTGTTTTAAGAATAGTCTTTTGCAAATCATTATCGCCTGTAAATTTACCGGTGTTAACATCAATAACAGTTAATGCTTCAGTGTAATCTATAACAAGATATGCGCCATTATCAAGCCAAATATGTCTTCCAAGCAACTTTTTAAGTTTGGATTCAATACCCTTTAAAGCGAAGATATCACCGTCATTATATAGAATTCTGTCTGTTAATAAAGGCGTCATAAAAGATGCAATATTTTTTGCTTCTTCATAATCATTTTCATTATTCAAAATAATTTTTTTAACTGAATCATCAAAATAATCTCTTAATATTGTTGTTAAAAGATTATCTTCCCCTGATAAAATAGAGGGGGCATTTTTTGTTTTAGCATCATTTTGAATATAATTCCAACGCTCAAGCAGGTAATTCATTTCTTTTTTTAGGGCGTCTTCTTCTAAACCTTGTGCATCTGTGCGGATAATATATCCGTGTTCTTTGTTTTTTATAGATGAAACTAAATTTTTAAGGCGTTCCTTTTCCTGCTCGTCTTCAATTTTTTTAGAAACACCAACATAATCGTAACAGGGCATTAAAACAAGGCTATGACAGGGTAGGGTAATAGCAGTTGTAACTCTTGCCCCTTTTACACCGTGGGCTTCTTTAGTTATCTGAACTATAATTTCCTGACCTTTTTTTAATAGTTTACGAATATCAGTTTCTTTATTTTCGTTAACAATATCATCTAAAAATAAAAATGCATTTTTATCAAGACCAATATTTATAAAAGCAGATTGCATACCGGGAACAATATTATCAACGATACCTTTGTAGATGCTTCCAACAGTGCCTGAACTACTGGCAGGATGCTCAACAAAAACATCTTCAAGTTCACCATTATTTAATACAACGGCAGTTTTGGAAACAAGACCTGAATCAATTAAAATTTCCTTCATTTTGTTGCCCCCAAAGGCTCCTCTATTTTGTTTTTGTTTTCAATAAAAATAGAGTTGCGCAAAACTTTTTTAATTTTTATTCCGTTTTGTTCAAGAATTTCCTGTAATTTATCAGCCCTCAAATTTTCGCTGTTGCTACAAGAAAGCGTAGCCTTAATTACACCGTCAACCTGTTTTAAACGGTGTATCATAGGGCGTACATTAATATCTTTAAAACCTTTTTTTGTTTTCTTTTCTATTGTAATTTCTTCTCTTAAAGTAATATCCTTTAAAATATCATTGTAATCATCATTTGTAAAAGGAAGAAATGTATATTCTGCTAAACAAATAACGCTTGCAACGGTAGGAAAATCATCAGCAGGTTCAACAGCATCTAATATTTTAACGCCAATGGGCAGAACTTCGTTAAGCCTGTTTTTACACTCTGATGGGTGCACAAATTTTTCAAGTTGTACTTCAACATATTCTGCGCAGGAACAAACACCAACGGGCAATGCGCATGCAAAACTAATTAAAAGATGGGGGTTAAAACCTTTTGAATATTCGCAAGGTAATTTTGCGCGCCTTAATGCACGCTGAAAAAGTCTTTGCATATCAAGGTGTGAAATATATTTAACTTCTTCATTTTTTTCAAACCGCATTAAAAGTCGCATTAAATAGTTTCCTCCTTTTTGCAAAGTGCCATCATACCGCAGCCTGTACAACCGTTTCTGCAATCATGTGTAGTTTGCTCATTCTTGGCCCGTTCAAGTTCTTTTTTATAATATGATTTGGTAACGCCAACATCAACAGTATCCCAAGGTAAAACTTCATCAACATCGTATAGCCTTTGCGCCATTTCTTCCATAGAAAGTCCGTTTTCGCTAAACGCCTTTTCCCATGCATCAATTTTAAAATGCTCGTTCCAAGCATCTAATTTAGCGCCATTTTGCCATGCTGAATATAAAACAGCACACATTTCTCTGCCACCGCGTGCACATGCAACCTCCAATTTGGATGCAGTGCTGTCGTGATATTTATAATCAACACCCCTTAAGGTGCGAATAAGGTCAGAAAGATACTTTTGTTTTTCTTTAATGCTTTCTTCTGAATCCTGATTTATCCATTGAAAAGGCGTAAATGGTTTAGGAATAAACACAGATGTGCTTACGGTAATACGCATATTTTTTGTATTACCGTGAATTTCCCTGTAAATATCACTGCATTTTTTTGCAAGTTCATAAATGCCTTTAATGTCATCCATTGTTTCAAAAGGCAAACCAATCATAAAATAAAGTTTTATTGCCCTGTAGCCTGCATCAAAAGCACCGCGCACAGTTCTTAATAAGTCTTCCTCAGAAACATTTTTATTAATAATATTTCTCATTCGCTGGCTTCCTGCTTCAGGGGCAAAGGTAAGCGAAGATTTACGCATTTGCGTACTTACAAGGTCAGGATTAAATGAATCAATGCGTAAAGAAGGCAATGAAACATCCATATGCTCGTCCTTAAATTCACAACTAAGGCGTTCCATAAGTTCTTCAATATGTGGGTAATCGCCACTTGAAAGGGAAGTTAAAGAAATCTCATCATATCCTGTTGCGTCGCTTGATGCCCGTGCAATTTTAATAAGATTATCAACAGACCTTTCACGGATAGGTCTGTACAAAAATCCTGCCTGACAGAATCTGCAACCTCTTGTGCAACCGCGGAAAATTTCAAGCATAATTCGGTCATGCACAACTTCAATTAACGGTACGATAAGTTTTGTAGGTGCAAAGGTGTTTTCAAAATCTTTAACAACACGCCTTTTCACAGTGCTTGGGGCGTTTTCTAAAGGAGTTATTGTAAGTTTTCCGTTTTCGTCTATTGTATGCTGATATAACGAAGGCACAAAGAAACCTTCGTTTTGGGACAGCATTTTTAACAATTCCTTTTTGCTTGATTTTGAATTTTTCCATAATTTATAAATATCAATAAGTTCGTTAAGTGATTCCTCACCGTCACCAAGCAAAAAGCAATCAACAAAATCAGCAAGCATCTGGGCATGGGTAGCGCAAGGTCCGCCTGCAACAATTAATGGATCGCTTTCATTTCTTTGGCTTGTCCTTAACGGCACACCGCCTAAATCAAGCATATTTAAAATATTTGTATAACTTAATTCATACTGCAGAGTAAAACCCCATATATCAGCATTTTTTACAGGCATTTTTGTTTCTAAAGTAAAAAGGGGAATGTTATTTTTGCGCATAAGGTCTTCCATATCAACCCAAGGCGCGTAACATCTCTGGCAAAAAGTATCTTCACGCTCATTTAATAAATGATAAATTATTTTTCCACCTAAATGTGACATACCCATTTCATAAGTATCAGGATAAGAAAACACAAAATTAACTTCTGCATTTTCCTTTAAACACATATTAAGTTCGCCACCTGTATATCTGGCGGGCTTATCAACTTTTATTAAAATTTCATCAAGTGTCATTACAATACCTCTGTAAATTTGAATATTATATATTATATTATGTATTTATATATTGTGTCAAGGTTATTAATGCTTATCTGTTCGTGCAACGGTAAAACAAAAAACTTCTTTAGCGCCTGCAATTTGTAATTGCTCAGAGCAATAACGCAAAGTAGCAGAAGTGGTGCAAACATCATCAATAATCAAAACTGTTTCGCCAAAAACATTTTCACAAAAAATATATCTGTCCTTAACACTTTCTAAGCGTTTTGATTTATTAAGTTTTGCAGTTTTATTTCCGTTTAATCTTACAATGGTTTTTTTATAAGGAATTCCTGTTTTTTCAGAAACAGCCTTTGCAATAGCCTCTGCCTGATCATAGCCTCTGATGGCTATTTTTTCATCTGAACAAGGCACAAAAGTAATTAAAGTGCATTTTTCAAAAATTTCCTTTGGAACAGTATCAACAGCAATTCGTGCAAAATATTCTCTTAAAAACTGATTTTTTCCCGATTTAAATTTAAGAATAAGTTCTTTTATAGGTGAATCATAAACATATACGCAAAAAAGTTTGGTATAAAAGGGTTTCTTTTTAAGGCAATCAGCACAATAACCGTCAGTTTTAACTTTGTCTAAACAAATGGGACACCTTTGTCCGTTAATAAGTTTTAATTTATTCAAACATTCATTACAAATGCTATATTTTTCAGTTATTTCATTGTCACATATTATGCATTTTACATCATTTGGAAATAAAATTTCTTTTAATAATTTAAACACAGTAAAAATCGTCCTTTTTCATTAAAAAACTATTGAAATCAAAACAATTATATCATATAATATCATAAGTGAAAATTAAAATTTCAGGGGGCATAAGGCATTGAAACTGATACTAGCAACAAACAATGAGCATAAGGTAAGGGAATTTAAGCAAATTTTAGGAAATTATTTTGAAGAAATGATTACCTTAAAAGAAGCAAATATTAACCACGAAACTGTTGAAGATGGTTTAACCTTTAAAGAAAATGCCCTGAAAAAAGCAAGGGAAATTACTGAAATCACAGGGCTTCCTGCATTGGCTGATGATAGTGGTCTTTGCGTGCTTGCCCTTAATGGTGAACCGGGCGTTATGTCTGCAAGATATGCTTCTGTAGATGATAATAACGCTTCTGATCAGGCAAACCGCGATTTATTACTTAAAAATATGGAAGGCATAACCGATAGGCGCGCATACTTTGCCTGCGCTATTGCATTAACGATGCCTGATGGGACAAGCTATGAAACAGAAGGCAGATTCTGGGGTGAAATAGGCTATTGCGAAAAAGGTGAAAACGGCTTTGGCTACGATAACCTTTTCTTTGTGCCTGAATATAATATGACTTCTGCCCAGATGAGCCCTGAACAAAAAAATTCAATGAGCCATCGCGGTAAAGCATTAAGGGAACTTGAGAAACTTTTATGAAAATAATTATTTTAAGCGATAGCCACAATTCGTATTGGTTTTCAGATTTTTTGCATATCGCACAAAGTGGTGATATGGTAATACATTTAGGTGATGGAAAAAGGGATGTTGAAGATTTAAAAAGCGTGTTAGCCTGTCCGTTTTATTACGTTTCAGGCAACTGCGATTATTCAAACGTCTATGAACAAACAATAGAAATTGAAAATAACAAAATTTTTATTACACACGGGCATAACTATGATGTAAAGTATACTATTTCCCGTCTTAAGCAAAAAGCAAAAAGTATAGGTGCAAATATAGTTTTATACGGACACACACATATTCCTGATATAACATTTCAGGATAATATCTGGTTTATTAATCCGGGTTCTTTATGTAGGCCAAGGGAAGATAAAAAACCAACCTATTGCATTTTAACGCTTACAGGCGGTAAGATATATCCACAACTTATGGAATTTTAAGGAGAACGAAAAAATGTCAGAATTTAGGCTTGCAAGCGCATTAAGTGACCATATGGTGCTCCAAAGAGATAGTGATGTGCGCATTTGGGGTAAAGGTAAAAAAGAAGGGGACGTAATCTATGCCGTTATCGGACCTTATGAAAGTTACGGTATTGTAGATAATAAAAAGGAATTTGAAGTTTATCTTCCGCCAATGCCTGCAAACACTGTTCCGCAAACTCTTGTTGTTTCAGATGGTGAAGACAGAATCGTTTTAGAAGATGTTTTAATCGGTGATATATGGATTATCAACGGTCAGTCCAATGCTGAGGTTTCATTAGATGCCTGCAATAAAAACGGCGCAGGCGTTTATGATGATGAACTTGATACAATAAAACCGGAAGATAATATCCGCGTTATGATTCAAAAACGTAATCACGCACGGGATAATAAGCCTGAAAATATGCTTAAACCACAGTTTGATATAGCAGTTCCTGAAGAAGCTTCATGGCGTGATCTTGCAACTGCACCTAACAGGCTTGATGTTTCCTGTATGGCATTCTTCTTTGCCCGATATATGTCAAGAACTTTAAACGGAAGTGTTCCGATCGGTATTGTTCAGACTGCTTCAGGCGGTTCACCTATTTCTGAACTTATTATGCCTGAACTTCAATTACCTTTAGGGTATACCTCAACACAGGAAAGAGCAATTCCATATTCAGGGATTTATAACGCCTTAATGGCGCCTGTTCAGAAGATGACAATTAAGGGTATGCTCTTTTATCAGGGAGAAAGCGAGCAGTGGGGTAATGTAAAATATCCCTATCAGTTAAAGTGGTATGTTGAAGAATTAAGAAAACGTTTTGAAAACGATTTCCCATTCTATTTTGTGCAGATTTCAAGCCATGTTGGTCCTGCTCTTGAACAATGGAAAAGAGTACCGCATATCCGTTATTCACAAACAAATATTCTTGATGTTTTAGATAATGCTTATATGATTGTTTCGATGGATGTTGGCGGCAAAGAGCAGAATCCTGACTGGGCGCATCCACCGTATAAAAAACCTATCGGTGAGCGTCTTGCCATGGCGGTTTTGTCTAACGAATACGGCATAGGCGATCCTGAATATAACCTTTGCCCAATTCCTTGTTGCTGGCGTTTTGATGAAGATAGCGTAACCGTTCATTTTGATAATGTAGGCGATGGTCTTAAACTTTTAACAGGTGAAAAACTTGTTGGGTTTGAAGCAAAAGACGAAACCGGTAAGTTTAAAAAGGTGCGCGGTAAAATTAATGGTGACACAATAGTGTTTAAGGGCGTAAAAGAGCCTGTAACATTGCGTTATGCTTATACTCACGAAGCAATTTGGGAAAACGCAAACTTAGGCTCATCAACTAACCTTCCTTGCGCTGCATTTGAAATTCATAAGGATGAAAACAAGCATTTTATCCACTAAAATAATAAAAGCCACTAAATTAGTGGCTTTTTTAAATTCACTCTTGAAAAAAATATAATTTAATGTATAATATTGTTAATAAGAATTTTAAGGAGAAAAATTATGAGTAATTTACACATTATAGATCATCCGTTAATTCAGCACAAATTAACAATTATGCGCCAAACTGAAACAGGCGCCAAAGAATTCAGAGAGCTTTTAAACGAAATTACAACTTTAATGGGTTATGAAATTACAAGGGATTTCCCACTTTGTGATAAACCTATTGATACACCCCTTTGCAAAATGGTAGGAAAAACCATTGATGGCAAAAAGGTTGCTATTGTGCCGATTTTAAGGGCAGGCTTAGGTATGGTTGATGGTATGCTTTCTTTAATTCCCGTTGCAAAGGTAGGGCATATCGGTCTTTACCGCGATCCTGAAACACATCTTCCCGTAGTTTACTATTGCAAACTTCCTGTTGATATTGAAGATCGTATTACAATTGTTGTTGACCCAATGCTTGCTACAGGCGGATCAGCTTCTGATGCTATTACAATGCTTAAAGAAAAGGGCGTAAAAAACATTCGCCTTATGTGTCTTGTTGCAGCACCCGAAGGCGTTAAAAAAGTACAAACTGACCATCCTGACGTTGATATTTTTACAGCAAGCCTTGATGATAAATTAAACGACCATTGTTACATCTTGCCCGGCTTAGGCGATGCAGGGGATAGATTATTCGGTACAAAATAATTTTTTATAAAAATAAAAAGACTGTCTAGAAAATAGACAGTCTTTTTTTACCCTAACGCTACATCAAGCATCATCATACAGGTAAAGCCAAGTAATGCGCCTAACGAAGCAAAGTATCCGCCGTCTTTTTCACTTTCAGGCACAAGCTCTTTTAAAACTACAAAAATCATTGCACCTGCGGCAAAGGATAATGCAAAAGGCAGAATGGGTGAAAAAAATCCAACAAGCAATGCACCTAAAAATGCGCTTACAGGTTCAACCATTCCTGAAAGCTGACCGTAAAAAAAGCTTTTTAAAATAGAAAAACCTTCACGCCTTAAAGGAATTGAAACTGCTGCACCTTCAGGGAAATTCTGCAATCCTATTGCAAGCGCAATAGAAAAAGGCATAATTACATTATCAAAAGTTAACTCTTGCCCTTTTAATGCACCAAAGGCAACACCAACTACAAGGCCCTCGGGAATGTTGTGTAATGTAATAGAGGAAACAAGCATAGCGCATCTTTTTTTTGATGATGAAAATTCTCTATGTTTATTAACTTTTATTAAAAGTATATCGCATAATATTAAAATAATTCCACCGGATAAAAAGCCTAAAGAAGTAATAAGCCAGGGTAAGTGTGGAGCCAAATCAATAGCGGGCGCCAAAAGTGAAAAGAAACTTGCAGCAATCATAATGCCTGAAGAAAAACCAAGCATCATATTTAAAATTTTATCGTTTAATTTTTTAAAAAAGAACACAGTGCTACTGCCCAAAGCAGTTAAAAACCATGTGCCTATTGCTGAAAACAGTGCAAGCACTAAATAATTCAATAAAAATCACCACCTATAAGCAAAATATGAAAAAATCATAAAAATGGTTAATTTTGCATATTAAAACAGGATTAGCAAATACTAAAAGCAAAATTACAGGCGGAGGTAATTATGAATTATACATTAAAACTGAAAAACTATGTTTATCGGCAATATAAAAAACTTGAGATTTTGCTTGAGAAACCTTTTTCAGAAGATAATAGGCTAAAATGGATTAACGATAATAAAAACCGTATAGTATTCATCAGTGGGGATTTATGTAAAAAAACGCCTAAATGCATTCTGCCCAAAGGTTTTAAAGAGCCACGCGCACTGGAACTTGCAAGGGAAATATGTGCTATGGCGCAAGGCGGAATTGATCAGGAAACCGTTCTTATTACAAAAAAATTCGATCTTTCTTTTGAAGAATATGATTTTTTACCGCTGTTTTTTAAAATAAGTTTATTAGATATGGTAATAGATATTCTTGAAAACAATCAAGATAAAAATATTGCACCTTCTGTTGTCAGGTCACTTATTCTGTTTAATCATATAGATTTTGGTGCCTTGCGTGAAAAATGTCTAAAGCAGGAAAATATTTTGATTAGTGATGCTGTGTATGAGATGTCTGATGAAGCAACAAAAGGGCAGTACCGTAAACAGATAAGCAAGTTAAGTTTGTTAAGTTCCAAAAGTGAAACAGAAATATGTGCAAAATTAAAAGATTTTGCACTTGGAGATGTAACAGAAAATTTGTTTGGACAGAACAAACAATTATTTTTATTAAATATCGGCGTAAAAGAAAATAATACTTCAATAAACTGCAAATTGGCATTATATATTTTATCCGCCGTAGGTGTTACAGGCTTTTTTTTAGGGTTAATATGGTTTCTGCCAACCTCTGCAAAACTAAAATTTTTATATTGCGTAATATCCTTTTGTCCGTTTTTAGTATTTTTTTTAAATGTAATTAATCGTAGTATTTTGTTTAGGCTTACACCTAAAAAGCCTATGCGTTTAAAAAAAGAATTTGCGGATATACCCCAAAATAAAACGGCAACAGTATTAACAATTATGCTTGAAAGTGAAAAGGCAGTAAAAAAGGCTCTTAAAACTGTTGAAGAATATTTTTCGGGAAATTATCTTGATAACGGAGTATATCTGATTTTAGCAGACCTTAACGAATCAAAAACAGAAACAACTGAAAATGATGAAAAAATAATAAATGCCCTTAATGACGGGGTAGATGCATTGAATAAAAAATATAACGATAAATTCAGTGCGCTTTTGCGTTTCAGGGGAAAAAGAGATAATAAATATTCAGGTTGGGAAAGAAAGCGCGGTGCCATAGAACAACTTGTACGATATATAACTGATGAAGAAGATATTTTTCTTTTAAATAATAACGGTAAAATTTTAAAGAACACGAAATATATTTGCACTCTTGATGCTGATACTGTTGCACCGCCTGAAAGTATAGTCAGAATGTTAGGTGTAATAACACATCCAAGGAATAAAATAAATAGTAATTTCACAAAAGGTTACGGTCTTGTACAGGCTGAAATAGGAACAACATTAACCAATCAAACACCATACTCGCAGATAATGGCTTCATTAGGGGGAATCGATGCCTATAATTACCCTGTAAGCGAAGTAAATAACGATTTCTTTCTTTCAGGGTCATTTTGCGGAAAAGGTATTTTTAGCGTTGATGCATATAAAAATCTTGTGCAAGGCAAAATACAGCCTAACACAGTGTTGTCACACGATTTGCTTGAAGGCGAGTTACTAAACACTCTTGGCGCTAATGATGTTACTTTTTTAGATGAGTTTCCTCAAACACCGATATCCTATTATAAGCGCCGTGAACGTTGGGTGCGTGGCGATTGGCAACTTTTGCCCTGGCTGTTTTCGGATCTTAAAGCAATTTCCAAATGGAAAATTTTTTATAATCTTGTGCAGTCGCTTTTTCCCGTAGGTGTGTTTTTGCAGATTCTTATAGCGCCGTTTTTTGATTTGTGGGCATTTATGATTTGGGGTATAAGTTTAATCGAACTTTCTATGCCGACGATTTTTGCATATATGGATGCTTTGAGATTTGATAAGGATAAGCATGTTTTTCACGATAATAAACCAAACAGAAGAAACAGTGTAAAAATGTCACTTATTAACAAACTATTTTTGCCATATGAATGTTATAACAGTTTAACAGCAATAATTAAAGCGTTATGGCGAAGATTAATCAGCCATAAAAATGTGCTTGAATGGAGCACATTTTCATCAACTTCAAACAAAAACTCAAAAAAAGAACACTTTTTATTTTTTGCACCTTCAATATTGTTATCAGGAATATTTTTGGCAGTTTGTATCTATAAAGGTATTGGTATTTTAATTTCGTTTGTTGCGTTTGCTGTTTGGTCATTAACATTTGCGTTTGCATTTTATTTAGGCTCAAAAACAAAAAAAGAGCAAATTCGTTTATTACCTGATGAAGATCACGGTTTGAAGTTGCTTTTAATGCGCACTTTAAGATTTTTCTATGAATGTCTTGAAGATAATGAATATATCGTTTGTGATAATCTTCAGTTAAAACCGTATAAAGGCTATGCAAAAAGAACATCACCAACAAATATAGGTTTTGCTCTTTTAAGTGCTGTGTGCGGATTGAAATCAGGGGCATACTCACCGGGACTGTTTTCAAACAATGTTTTAAAACAAATAGAACAGATAAAAAAATTACCTCAATATAAAGGGCATTTGTATAATTGGTATAATACTGAAACAAAAAAACCGTTAAATCAGTATATTTCAACTGTTGACAGCGGTAATTTCTGTGCATCGCTGATAGCATTAAAAGGTAGTATCGAGGCAGTTAGAACCCGTAAAATATTAGGGCGCGGTGAATGTAATGGTATAGGTGATGTAATATCATCTTGTTTAGACGGCGTAGGGGAAGATTTTTCGGTACACCTTGAAGAATATGCAAGCGATTTTTATTTGTTAAATGGATTAAAAGCAAGAAACCGTGCACAAGATTTTTTAAATGAAGGCATAATTTCATCGTGTCAGGGCGCAGAATTTTGCCAAAAGATAATTAAAAACTGGTTAGAAGATTATGATGGTTTAAGTTTTTCAAAAAACATTTTTGAAAGGATAAATCAAGCTGACGATATTAATCTGCGCCCTTTAAAAGAATATCTGCAAAAGTTTCCTTATTCGGTGGCAGAAACGCTGGCAATAACTGATTTTGAAAAACAGGTGGACGGGCTTATATGGAATTTAGGAAAAGAAAAATACAGCGTGATTTTAAAAGATGTGCTTAACGAATTCCGTAAAATATATGCTTATGCTTACCGCATTAATCAAAGACTTGTTGAAATTGAAGATTTTATAGATAAATATCTTGAAGAAATTGATTTTGCCTGTGTTTTTGATGAAAAGAAAAAACTTTTGTCCATTGGTTTAAATGCGCAAGATGGAAAAAAAAGCGAAAATTATTACGATATGCTTATGTCAGAAGCGCGCCTGACAAGTTTTGTGGGAATTTCTTTAGGAAAATTGCCTGTTGAACATTGGTTCAGGCTGTCAAGGCAGTATACAAGAATAGATAATAAACCTGTTTGCCTTTCATGGAGCGGTACAATGTTTGAATACCTTATGCCTGATATTTTTATTCAGCCCTCACCAAATTCAATGCTGTACAATTCATCATATATGCAGGTTCAGGCGCAGATGGAATATAAAAATAAAAACGGCATATGGGGTATATCTGAATCTGCATTTAACAGTCTTGATAGATCAAGAGAATATAATTACAAAGCATTTGGTGTTCCTTTAACAGCAATAAGCACATTTAAAAATGAAAAAGTATATTCACCGTATTCAACGTTGCTTGCAATAGAATATGCACCAAGGGAATGTATGGATAATATTATCCGCCTTGTAGAAAACGGTGTAATGGGTATTTATGGATTTTATGAAGCCATTGATTTTAAACGCCTTAAAGGTGAAAATGGCGGTATAGTTTATTCGCACATGGCGCATCATTCGGGTATGAGCCTTTGTGCTTTAACAAACTATTTTTATAATGGATTTTTAAGAAAATCATTTCTTAAATCAAAATTTATAAGTGCCAATGCAGTTTTGCTTGATGAAAAAATGCCAATAGGTGTTATGCCAAGGAAAAAAACTGATATTCACGAAGAACCTAAATTAACTAAACAGGAAGATTATATCCGCAGATTTATTTATCCCCAGAAGCAAAGCAGTGAAATGCTTGTGCTTTCAGGGGGAGAATTAAGGATTGAAGCCACCTCTAGAGGAAAAGTAAAAATATATAATGGCAGCGCTTATATTGGCGAAGCTTATATTTATGTTCAGGATGAGAAAACAAGCAGTATATCTTTTGAACCTGTAAAAGACAGAACAAAAGAGTATCAGACTGTGTTTAAACCTCAGTGCGTAACTTATGTTTCAAAAGATAAACGCCAAAATATTCAAAACAGTATCTACGCTGTGGAAGATACTGTTGAAGCGTTGTTTTCTGTGGAAATAACAAATAAATCTCAACAACCAATACAAGAAAATATAGTGTTTGTGCTTGAACCGGCATTAACAAATATTGAAAATTATATGGCGCATCCGTATTTTTTTGGTTTGTCTATGGAAGTAACAGAAAAAAACAATACCTTAAAATTAAAAAACAAAAAAACTGACAGAAAATGTGTTTTATCAGTTGTAAGCGAAGAAGAAACTGCTTTTGAAACAGATAAACTTAATATTATCGGCAGGGGTAACGGCTTTAATAAACCGGTGCTTCATTTTAATGATAGCATAAAAAAATATCCTATAACACCTGTTATTGCCTCTAAAACTGAAGTTTTAATAAATCCCGGTGATAAAAAGGAAATTAATATAGTTTTATCTTTTGATGAACCAATAATTAGAAACAAAGCAACGGTAAATTTAAAGAAAGAAAATGCATGTATTTTCAATATGGGGGATATAAATGCATTTGATATTTCAAAAGAAGAATGGCTTTTATCGTTGAAAATTGCGGCGCTTAAGGAAAGTCAGGCAAGGGCAGGCAACGATAAAACATCAAAAGAAATATTATGGCAGTATTCAATTAATGATAAAATTCCTTTAATGACTGTAATATTGCCTAAAGAATATGTAAAGGCAAAACTAAAAACTCTGTTAAAAAGTACAAAGTTATTAATGGATAAGGGCTTTGATATGCAAATAGCAATTATTGAGGATTCTGTTGAAGATTACCTTGATAACTTGTTTAATTCAACGGGCGAAATAATAAGTCAGTATAACTTATCCAATGTTCATCACATTAAAAAAGGAATTATAAAAAGTGAACATCTTAATCAGATAAAAACAGCAAGTTTTCTTTATATTTCTTTAGAAAATGATATTTTTGAAAGCATCGGTAAGGCTGAATCTTATGTTGAAGTTGAAAATATTGTTCCTTTACAAAATAAATATCCTGTAAGCAAAAACGATTTCATTCAAGGGGAGTTTGATTCGGGTTACGGTAGGTTTATTAATGGCGGAAAAGAATATTATATCTATGCCCGTACACCAATGCCCTGGTCAAACATTATATCAAATAAAATCTTTGGTACGCTTATTACAGAAAGCGGTGGCGGATACACTTATTATAAAAATTCGTGCTTAAATAAACTAACACCTTGGTATAATGATGCTGTATCCGATCCTTTAGGGGAGGCGCTTTATTTAAGGGATAATAAAATTTCAAGATTCTGGTCAATTACAAGGGATCCCGTTGATGCTTCTGATCAGCACGATACAATTTACGGAAAAGGTTATGGTATATTCAGATATAACGGATACGGTATTAATCAGAAGCAAACAGTGTTTGTTCATAAGAATAAAAGTATAAAAGTTATAAATGTTACACTTGATAATATCACCCAGCGCGATATTTCTGCATTTTATTTTGCAAAAGTACAGATGGGTCAACACATTGAAGCAAATCGTTATGTAAAAATCAGTGAAAAATATGGAATGTTGTGTGCAGAATCAAATAATGAATATATGTTCATTTATGCAGATAATGCGGAATATTGCGATAATTATCAAGGATTTTTTGGAAACAATGATTTCAAAGAACCTGATAGCGTAAAACAAGGCGAGTTTATTAAAACAAATGATAATCAGCCACTTTTATCATTAAAAGTACAAGCAAAAGATGAATTCAATATCTTTTTAGGTGCTGCAGAAAGTTTGGAAGAACTTGAAGAATTAAGTAAACTTATTAAAGGCGCCAAAACAGATTTATGGCTTGAAGAAGTTAAAATAGATTGGGAAGAACGTGCAGGAAGCATACAAATTTCAACTCCTGATAAAAAACTTAATATTCTGTTTAATAACTGGTTGTATTATCAAACTATGTCGTCACGCATTCAGGCGAAATGCGGTTTTTATCAAGCAGGCGGAGCATACGGTTTCAGGGATCAACTGCAGGATTGTCAGGCATTAATGATTTCAGAGCCTGAATTTGTTAAAAAGCATATTTTGTATTGCGCAAGCCATCAGTTTAAAGAAGGCGATGTTCAACATTGGTGGCATCCTGAATATTTGGGCGTACGCACTCTTGTAAGCGATGATCTTTTGTTCTTGCCATATATTACGTCAATCTATATTTCTGTAACAGGTGATAAAGATATTTTAAATGTTGAAGTTCCTTTTCTTGAAGGGCACAGTTTAGGTGATAGGAAAGATCTTTATGAAAATGCATGGCAAAGTAATGAAAAAGCACCACTTTATGAACATTGTGTTCGGGCAATAAAACTTGTTTTAAAGCGTACAGGCCAGCACGGTTTACCATTGATTTTGTGTGGTGACTGGAATGACGGTATGAATGCATTAGGCAAAAAAGGTAAAGGTGAAAGCGTTTGGCTTGGCTGGTTTTTATTTGATACGGTAAGTAAGTTTTCGCCATTTATAAAGGAAAGAGATGCTAAGTTTTATGAAGAATTAATGGCATATGTCAAAAAACTTTATAATGCTCTTAACACAGTTTGCTGGGATGGTTCGTGGTATGTGCGTGCTTTTGATGATGATAACAGGGTAATAGGCAGCAAATCAAGTTCTTGCGCCCAGATTGATGCTATATCGCAAGCGTGGTCAGTGCTTTCAGGTGCAGGTAAAAATCATATGGCACAAAAGGCAATGGAAAGTCTTGAAAAAAATCTTATTGATTATGATCACGGAATATTAAAACTTCTTACACCGCCATTTACTAAGGAATTTAATGCAGGATATATTGGCGAATATATTCCGGGTGTAAGGGAAAACGGCGGTCAGTATACCCATGGCGCAATATGGAGTGCTCAGGCGTTTTTTAGGTTAGGTGAAACTGAAAAAGGCTATAATATTCTTGATATGATAAATCCTATAAATCATACAAAAAACAAGCATTTAACTGATAAATACAAACTTGAACCATATTCTGTGGCGGCGGATATTTATTCTAATATTGAAAACTACGGTCGCGGTGGTTGGAGTTGGTATACCGCATCGTCAGCTCTTTATTTCAATGCTGTTTTAACGGATATGCTTGGTATAAAAATGGAAAACGGTAAAATAAAAATTGAACCCCATATACCAAGCCAATGGCAAGAATATTCCGTAAAAATTGAAACAGCAACAAACAAGTATGATATTAAAGTGCTTAACAGTGAAAATAAAACAGATACCGTTGAAAGCATAAATGAAGTAATAAAAGATGATAAATGTGAAATAAGGGTTGTAATGTAATAAAAAGCCGTCAATGACGGCTTTTTTCATTGTTGACTATTTATTAAATAAAAAGTATAATTAAGATATAAATATTAAAGGATTTTCTTATGTGTGATGAATTTTTACCTGTAACAAAAGAAGAATGTGAAAAATTAGGTTGGGAAAGACCTGATTTTGTATATGTTTTGGGTGATGCCTATGTTGACCACCCAAGTTTTGGTCCTGCTATAATTTCCCGCATTTTACAAAGTAACGGATATAAAGTTGCAATATTAAGCCAACCTGATTGGAAGAATATTCAGGATTTTAAACGCTTTGGTCGTCCCCGTCTTGGCTTTTTAGTCTGTTCAGGTAATATTGACCCTATGGTTAATCACTATACCGCCGCCCATAAAAGAAGAAGCACCGATGCTTATTCACCTGGGGGTAAAATAGGTTTAAGACCTGATAGGGCAGATATCGTATACTGTAACTGTATTCGCCAGGCATATAGAAATGCAACCATTATTATTGGTGGTGTTGAAGCAAGTTTAAGGCGATTTGCCCACTACGATTGTTGGGATAACAAAGTCCGCGCTTCAATTTTGGTTGATAGCGGTGCAGATTTACTTCTTTACGGTATGGGCGAAAAAAGTATCGTAGAAGTTGCTGATGCCTTAAACAGCGGTTTAAACATTAAGGATATTACATACATAAAAGGTTCTGCTTATTTGACAGAAAATTGCGAAAATGTATATAACGCCAAAGTAATTGAAAGTTTTGAAGATGTTAAAAACGATAAAAAAGCATACTGCCGCGCATTTATGGCGCAGTATAATGAACAAAACTGTTACAGCGGAAAAACATTGGTGCAAAAGCATGGCAAAAGTTTTTTAACTGTTAATCCTCCAAGCGAACCGTTAAGTGAACGGGAAATGGATGCGGTTTATAACTTGCCTTATACCCGCAAGCCACACCCGATGTACGATTCTTTAGGCGGTATCCCTGCAATAAAAGAAATTGAATTTTCCATAACTGCAAACCGCGGTTGTGTGGGCGCTTGCTCGTTCTGTGCAATTACTTTCCATCAGGGCAGAATATTGCAGTCGCGTAGTGAGCAATCTATTATAGAAGAAGCCAAACTCTTAACAACATTACCAAACTTTAAAGGCTATATTCACGATGTTGGCGGGCCAACTGCAAACTTTTATAAACAAGGCTGTCAAAAACAGATGGAATCAGGGGCATGCAAAGATAAACAATGCTTGTATCCTTCTGTTTGCCCTGCCTTTAAGCCTGATCACTCAAAATATCTTTCGCTTTTAAAAAAGTTAAGGGAATTGCCAAAAGTTAAAAAGGTTTTTATCCGTTCTGGATTAAGGTTTGATTGTATTTTAGCAGATAAAAAGCACGGTGGCGAGTTTTTGAATGAACTTTGTACCCATCATGTTTCAGGGCAGTTAAAGGTTGCCCCTGAACATATTTCCGATAATGTTTTAAAATATATGGGTAAGCCTGGGGAAAGCGTTTATAACGAGTTTTGCCAAAGATATAAAAAAACCAACGAAAGATTAGGCAAAGAACAATATCTTGTTCCGTATTTAATCTCAGGGCATCCAGGCAGTGATTTAAAAGAAGCGATTAAATTAGCCGAATATCTTCATAAACATCGCATTAATCCTGAACAAGTGCAGGAATTTTATGCAACACCCGGAACACTTTCAACTTGTATGTTTTATACCGAAATGGACCCTCGCACAATGAAGCCGGTGTATGTTGCAAAGGATATAAAAGAAAAAATAATGCAAAGGGCATTATTGCAGTATAAAAAGCCTGAAAATTACGAAACCGTAAAAAAGGCGCTAATTAAAGCAAACAGGCAGGATTTAATCGGATTTAAACCAAATTGTTTAATAAAACCAAGGGTTATAAAGAACGATTTTTCAAAACAAAGTAAACCAAGGAGAAAAAAATAATGGCATATAAATCAGGCTTTTGTGTTTTGTGCGGACGTCCCAACGTCGGCAAAAGCACTTTAATGAATCATTTTGTTGGTCAAAAGGTTGCAATAGTTTCACCTAAAGCCCAAACCACCCGCAACTGCATCCGCGGTATTTTAACAGGGGACGATTATCAGATAGTTTTCCTTGATACCCCCGGTATTCATAAGCCAAAATGCAAATTAAATGAATTTATGGTTAAAGAACAAAAGGAAGCGGCAATCGGCGCAGATTTTACTTGCGTTATGCTTGATATTACCCAACCTATCGGCTCAACGGATGAACATATTATTGAAGAATACGCGTCTTCTGATATTCCTTGTGCAATCGTTTTAAATAAAATTGATCTGGTGCAAAAAGAAACAGTAATTTCTTACTTAACTCGCCTTGCAAAATACGATTGTATGATTATTCCCGTTTCTGCGCAAACAGGGGAAGGGGCAGAGGAACTTTTATCGGTTATCAAACAGCATCTTCCCGAAGGCCCACAGTATTTCCCCGAAGATATGGTATGCGATTTTCCCGAAAGATTTTTGGCTGCTGAAGTTATCAGGGAAAAAGCACTTTTAAACTTAAATGAAGAAATTCCCCACGGCATTGGCGTAAATATCAATCAGATGCAGGAACAGGCAAACGGTAATATAAGAATTTCAGCAGATATTATTTGTGAAAGAGATTCTCACAAAGGCATTATTATCGGTAAAAAAGGTGCTATGATAAAAACTATCGGCACGCTTGCAAGGCAGGAGTTAGAAGCGCTTTTAGAGACCAAAGTATATATTGAACTCTTTGTAAAAGTTCGTGATAATTGGCGTAATTCAAATACTGCGTTAAAAGATTTAGGATATACTGAATAAAAATTTATTCACCGCAAAAAATAAATTGGGGTGAAAAAAATGGATGATAGAATTGACCGCGCGCTAATGAGAATGTTTTTAAAAACAGGTGATCCTGCGTATTATACAGCCCGTGGGATATACAGGGAAAGGAGTAAAAATGGGGGAACAGATAAAAACACAGGCGATAGTACTTAATAAAGTTGATTTTAAGGATAACGACCGCGTTTTAACTCTTTTTTCTGCTCAAAAAGGAAAATTAACTGCATCGTGCAAAGGTGTGAAAAAGCAAAACTCCAAACTTCGTGCTTCAAGTGAAGTGTTTGCTTTAGGCACCTACATATTGGCTGAATCAAAAGGCAGATATACTGTTACGGGATACGATTCAATAGATTCTTTTTTTGAACTCCGTGATGATTTTGATAGATTAACATTAGGCGTTCTGTTTTTAAAAATATGCGAAAAATCCATTGCGCCTGATGAACAGAATATTGAACTTTTTTCTCTTTTAGTAAACAGCCTTCATAAGTTAAGGGAGCCTTCAGTGCATCCGGGTTTTGTTGCAAGTGTGTTTTTGTTCAAATATGCTTCAATTATGGGTTATCAGCCTGAACTTGAAATATGCACAAAATGTTTTAATAATAAAGATCTGATTTTCTTTAGCGCCCAAACAGGCGGCGTTTTGTGTAAAAATTGTAATGATGCACAACATCTTGCAATAACAGGCGGTTGCTTGCTGTATATAAAAAAAATATGTTCAAACAACTTTGAAGATGTGTTTTTGTATAATCCTACAAATAAACAAATAAAAGAACTTTATAAAGTTGCTTGTTATTACACCGCATATTTTTTTGATGAAAAACTAAAGATAATGGAATATATTAATAAATATCAGATAGTTTAACCAAAAAGCAGAAAATTTCTGCTTTTTTCTTTTCGTATTTAATATATGTGCAAAAAAACAGTTGCCAATATTTGATAATTGCATTATAATAATCTACGAATGTAAAATTGTACATTTTAGGGCAAAAAGCCCATTAATTTTAGGAGGTTATAGAGATATGAGTCACAAGTTTGTATACCTTTTCTCAGAAGGTGACGCAACAATGCGTGAGCTTCTTGGTGGTAAAGGCGCTAACCTTGCAGAAATGACCAAAATCGGTCTTCCTGTTCCACAGGGTTTCACCGTTACAACTGAAGCTTGCACACAGTACTACGAAGATGGTAGAAAGATCAACGATGATATTCAGGCACAGATTATGGAATACATCGACAAAATGGAAGGAATTGTTGGCAAAAAGTTTGGCGACAAGGAAAATCCCCTTCTTGTTTCAGTTCGTTCAGGCGCACGTGCATCAATGCCTGGTATGATGGATACAATCCTCAACCTTGGCCTTAACGAAGAAGTTGTTGAAACAATGGCTGCAAAGTCAGGTAATGCTCGTTGGGCATATGACTGCTATAGAAGATTCATTCAGATGTATTCTGACGTAGTTATGGAAGTTGGTAAGAAGTATTTTGAAGAACTTATCGACAAAATGAAAGAAGAAAAAGGCGTAACTCAGGACGTTGAACTTACTGCTGAAGATCTTAAAGAACTTGCACGTCAGTTTAAGGCTGAATACAAGAACAAGATCGGTAAAGATTTCCCAACAGATCCCAAGGAACAGCTTATGGGCGCTGTTGAAGCAGTTTTCCGTTCATGGGACAACCCCCGTGCAAACGTATATCGCCGTGATAACGATATTCCTTATTCATGGGGTACAGCAGTTAACGTACAGATGATGGCTTTCGGTAATATGGGTGATAACTGTGGTACCGGTGTTGCTTTCACACGTGACCCTGCTACTGGTGAAAAAGGCCTTATGGGTGAATTCTTAACAAATGCACAGGGTGAAGACGTTGTTGCAGGTGTTCGTACTCCTATGCCTATCGCTGAAATGGCTCAGAAATTCCCTGAAGCTTTCAAGCAGTTCACAGAAGTTTGCAAGATTCTTGAAGACCACTATCGTGATATGCAGGATATGGAATTCACTGTTGAAGATGGCAAACTTTATATGCTTCAGACCCGTAACGGTAAGAGAACAGCTAAAGCTGCTCTTAAAATCGCTTGTGATTTAGTAGAAGAAGGTATGATCGATAAGAAGCAGGCAGTTGCTATGATCGATCCCAGAAACCTTGATACACTTCTTCATCCCCAGTTTGATGCAAAGGCTCTTAAAGAAGCAAATCCTGCAGGTAAAGGTCTTGGCGCATCACCCGGTGCTGCTTGCGGTAAAGTAGTATTTACTGCTGAAGATGCAGAAGCTTGGAACAACCGTGGCGAAAAGGTTATCCTTGTTCGTCTTGAAACCTCTCCTGAAGATATTACAGGTATGAAGGCTTCACAGGGTATTTTAACCGTTCGTGGTGGTATGACATCACACGCAGCTGTTGTTGCTCGTGGTATGGGTACTTGCTGCGTTTCGGGTTGTGGCGAAATCAATATGGATGAAGAAAACAAAAAGTTCACTCTTGCAGGCAAAACTTATCACGAAGGTGACTATATCTCTATTGATGGTTCAACAGGTAACATCTATGATGGCATTATCCCCACAGTTGATGCTACTATCGTTGGCGAATTTGAAACAATTATGAACTGGGCTGATGAATTCAGAACACTTAAGGTTCGTACAAACGCTGATACACCTGCTGATGCTAAGAAAGCAGTTGAACTTGGCGCAGAAGGTATCGGTCTTTGCCGTACAGAGCATATGTTCTTTGAAGCAGACCGTATCGCAGCATTCCGCGAAATGATCTGTGCTGATACAGTTGAAGAACGTGAAACAGCACTCGAAAAGATTCTTCCTTATCAGCAGGGCGACTTTGAACAGCTTTACACAGCTCTTGAAGGCAACCCCGTAACAATCCGTTTCCTTGATCCTCCGCTTCATGAGTTCGTTCCCACAGAAGAAGCTGACATCAAGGCTCTTGCAGAAGCACAGGGCAAAACTGTTGAAGATATCAAAGCAATCATTGCTTCACTTCACGAGTTCAACCCAATGATGGGTCACCGTGGATGCCGTCTTGCAGTTACTTATCCTGAAATTGCTGCAATGCAGACAAAGGCAGTTATCCGCGCTGCTATCAATGTACAGAAGGCTAATCCCGCTTGGAATGTTAAGCCCGAAATTATGATTCCTCTTACAGGCGAACTTAAAGAATTCAAGTTCGTTAAGGATATCGTTGTTGAAGTTGCAGATAAGGAAATCGCTGCTGCAGGCATTAAACTTGAATATGAAGTTGGTACTATGATCGAAATCCCCAGAGCTTGTCTTACTGCTGACGAAATCGCTAAGGAAGCTGATTTCTTCTGCTTCGGTACTAACGACCTTACTCAGATGACATTTGGCTTCTCACGTGACGATGCTGGTAAGTTCCTTTCAGCATACTACGATAAGAAGATCTATGAAAACGATCCCTTTGCTAAGCTTGACCAGAACGGCGTAGGTAAGCTTATGGATATGTCACTTAAACTTGGTAAACCCGTAAATAGCGCACTTCACTGCGGTATCTGCGGTGAACACGGCGGTGACCCCGTATCAGTTGAGTTCTGCCACAAGATCGGCCTTGACTATGTATCCTGCTCACCTTTCCGCGTTCCGATCGCTCGCCTTGCTGCCGCACAGGCTGCAATTAAGGACAACAAGTAATTGTTGACTTTAATAAAAGAAACCAATCCGCCCGAAGAAATTCGGGCGGATTTTTCTTTGCAAAGTCCTTTTTATTGGACAGATAGTGTGCTATAATGTATCTATGAGGTGAGGACGATGGATAAAACAAACGCACAAAAGCTCAAAGAAATTACAGATTGGATGATTGCTGTCGAAGAAAGAGCCGAAAAGGCCGAAGAAAAATTTTTAAATGAATGTATTATACGATTAGACAAAGAACATACTGAAATTTTAGAAACGGAATGGGGCGATTTTAAGGAAATTTGGGAACCGCTTGTTTCCAAATTAATATATAAAATAAAGGTTATAGAATATCTCAAA
Source organism: Clostridiales bacterium (assembly GCA_015069575.1). Lineage (GTDB taxonomy): Bacteria > Bacillota > Clostridia > Christensenellales > QALW01 > UMGS1322. The sequence goes on along the minus strand of SVIH01000003.1, from coordinate 43,758 downwards.
CAGTTGCAATTGGTAGTAGAAGAAGCAACAGATAGTGCAGTTGACAACCCTTATCAACTACAGATTGAAGGTGAAATAATAGAAGCTAATTTGGTAGATGCTATTTTAAGAAAAAGTAATCGCGAAAATACTAAAATACTAGAAACTGAATGGGCAGAATACAAGGATATATGGGAGAAAATGATTAAAGAAGGACATACAGCAAAGTATGCGCTTAATTTTCTAAAATCCTTTGCTTAATTTCCCACTTTTGCTGATAGCAGCACAGGCTGCAATTAAGGATATGAAATAATTAAGTTTCATAAACGGTTTATCCGCCCGAGAAATCGGGCGGATTTTTTATACTTATTGCAAAAAAACTACTTTTATATTATAATCAATTATAAAGGGGGGCTGGGATAAATGAAAAAATTATTAAGTTTGCTTTTAAGCGTAATAATGTTACTTTGCTTTACGGCATGCAATGAAAACACCGCCAAAACCTACGACACGTTGTTTGACGAATATCCCTCGGTTTTTGTTACAGAAAATATTACAAGCATCACTTTTTATGCCTATTATGGTAATGGTAAAGGAAGCAAAGTTCCAGAGGAGCATATGGACGAAATCATAAATTGGTTAGATTCTTTTACTATTAACAGAGAAGCAACTGATGAAGATGTTTTACCAGGCACAAATACTTATTATGTCAAAATTGAATATTCAGACGGAACCGTAATAAAAGAGGGATTAGATATAATTGTTATTGACGGTATCAGATATCTTTTAGAAAAAGAGCCGTATCCCAGTTGTTTTGAGGATATCATATCTAAAACTGGTTTGAATTAACAAATTACAGTTTCCCCCTTTGCAGTATGCCACTCAGGCTGCTATCAAAAAATCTAAGTAATTTAGATTTATAAAGTAAATTTATCACCCTGCCGAATACGGCAGGGTGATTTTTACATCTATTGCAATTTTAAGGAATTGGTGATATAATTATTTTGTTATTATTATTCTGTTTGGCTGTATTCGCAGTTTAACATTTGAATTATGCCAGCTTATATTTTCAATAGGTGCAGTTGATGTTTCAGATTTAATTACGAACACTCTTGGCGTAATTTTAGGGGTGTTCCTGTATGTGTTTTTAGTAAAAATATTTAAAAACAAGCAAAAGATAAATAAAATAATAAATATAATTACAACTGTAATTTTAATAATCTTTATTTTTTTAATGTTGTTATTAGTTATTACGAATTATTGATAGGGGAGAAGACCATGGATAAAAATTTTTCTTTAAACATTATGCGTTCAAAATTTTATGTTTGCCCAACGTGTAATAATATAATTCACTCTTTAAACGAAGCTGAAATTTCCTGTTGTGGAAACAGTCTAAAACCACTTATCGCAAAAGAAATTGATGAACATTACAACATAACCATAGAAAAAGTTGAAGATGAGCATTTTATCACAGTTAATCACCCTATGACAAAAGAGCATTTTATTTCGTTTATGGCGTATGTAACTTTTGATAAAGTGCAGTTTATAAAATTATATCCCGAAGGCAACGCCGAAGCCCGATTCAATCTTCGAGGCAAGGGAAACTTGTATATTTATTGTAATATTGACGGTTTAATGAAGATTAAAATATAAAAATCCCACCTTTTTAGGTGGGTTTTTTTACATAACGCTTGTTGATATTAAGCCTGTCCATTCGTTGTACGGGAAAAGCTCGTCATCTATTGGTAAAATATTTTCTTCTAATTCAGGGATATTTGCAATCTTGCCTTCTTTAAAATCAATAAGTCTGTTTAAACAGGATTTCATTCTTTGGATAAGTCCGCCAAGGCGGGCGTCTTGAATTTCAAAACCAAAGGGTTTATTCTCCTTATACCATTGATTACGGAATGCTAAATAAAATTCTTCTGTGCGCTTTATCATTTTCTTGTAATCAGATATAACATCGTCTAAAAGCTCGCAATTTTTATAAGCCTGACGGGTGCGTGAACAAATATCCTGTTTTATTGCTAAAACATTGCAAAGTTTTGATAAGGTATCAAATAAATAAGAGTATTCGCCTGTGCGATTTTTCGCGTATTTGAGTTTCCTTGCAAAACTAACATATTTATCTTTAAATTCAGGCTTTTCTTGGCTTTGGAATATTGACATAAAGCAGTCGCCATACAAAAAGTACTTTGATGGATTTACGGCTGTTTTAACATTTTCAATTTTATTAGGTAAATCAAGCAACATAAAATCGTCAAAGGAAACGCCAATCCATTCTTTAAATTTCTGCTTAATATCAGATGCTTTTGTAACGCCTTGAACTAAACAGGCGGCATAGCAAAGGCTTGGCAAAACGCTAAACGATGAACATTCCGCGCCGTTATCACCCCACAAGGTAATAAAAATATCTTTAACCCCGTTTTTATTACAGGCTTTTATTGCAGGCTTTAAAGTTGAAAGTGAAAAATAATTATTAGGTGCAAAACCTGACCATTTCCACGCGCCACCTGCAAAAATAACGTTATTGCATAATTGATTGTGCTCCTTTAACATTCTGTCATAAGTGTTAAAATCAGTATGATAATAATCCCAATAAACAAGTGTTAAATCAGCAGGAATCTGATTTTTAATAGATACATCAAACTTTGATGAAGCTTCATAATACTCACCGCCGTTTGCAATACGGTAAAACATATCACTCCACATCATTGGCTTAAAGCCTGTACTTTTTGCAATATCGCAAACTATGTTTAAGTGGCTGAGTAATATCTCAAAACGGTCTTTTGCACCAAAAAGGTCAAAATACTTGCCTCTACCAAGCATATGTGCTTCGTCCATACCAATATGAATATTTTCTGTGCGAAAACATTGGCGTAAACAGGTAAACATATCCTTAATTAAATCGTAAACCTTATCGTTTCCAACAAGCAGAATATCGTCAGCATCGATTATATCCTTGCACCAACGTGTATAAGCAGTCATATGTGCAAGGGTCTGAATATTAGGCACAAGCTCAACGCCAAGATTAAAAGCAAAATCATCAAGTTCTTTTAATTCTTCTTTAGTATATCTGCCTCTTAAATATCCAAAATGCTTATCAATTTTGATTTCATAAGTATCTTCCATATATAAATGAACCTGGTTATAGCCCATTTTCTTTATAATACTTATAAATTTTTTTATAGAATCAATATTCATAACTGCATTTCTTGAACAGTCAATCATAACCCCAAGCTTGTGAAAGTTGTTTTCCATAATCATACTTCCTTTTTTATTTCCAGGCACCGTATTTATTATCAAGTTTAGGTACCGTTGCGTTTAAATAACTTTCTATCTGCGTTAACGGATAACCGGGAATGTTTTTCCATTTTGCTTCTTCGCGGGCTATTATTTCAGCAGGAATAGAATTATAAAAAGCATTAAATTCTGCCATAACGTTTTTAGGGTCAAGAATAGTTTGGCGCAGTTCAAAATACCTGTTGGCAATTTCCTTTTTAAATAATTTTTCCAAACGCTCCCATAATAAACTGTTATTTAAACTTAAATTATTATTTTTGTAACTGTATAAGCCTGTGCCCTTGTAGTTTGCACCCCAGGTGGTGTCAAGATCATATAGGGAAGGGTACCATACTTTTCCGTCATAGGTTGCAAGAAGCATATTTTTTCCTGTGTTATCGGGCATCCAACCGTAGTTTATCATAATATAATAGTTAATCGTTGAATCAAGGTTAAGATACTCGTTGAAATTCTCTTTAAATTCTTCGTCAGAACTGTTTAAAACAAATGAAACAAGACGCTGAATCTTTTTAAGCGTTTCACTGTTTTCAGGGCCAACCTCAACAGTCCAACTGCCTAAATCATTAGGAACTTCCCTGAAAAGCACAGGTGCGAACCAATCTTCTCCGCAAACAACAATGTGATTGGGATTATTTTTGTCCATATTAAACATCCAGGCATCTTTGGGTATGTTCATAGTGTAAAGGCCGTGAAAACTACCGTTAATGTAAACCTCAACAGGAAATCCATCAATAGCGCCATTATTGGGTGCAGTTTCAAGCAAACCGTATTTCTTTTGTATTTGCCCTGCAAGTTTTGCGCTAACAATATTTCTTGAATGTGTTTTATCAATCCAGTTTGCTTTAAGGCAGTAGCTATTTTGTTTACCCCAACCAACATCTAAACCAAGTTTTTCAGTATAGGCTGAATCCTTATAAAAATTTATAGTATAGTTTTTCTTATCATATCCTAAACTTGATGAACCTTGCACTTTAACTTTTGCTGCGCCTGAAACAATCTGATCCTTGCTTTTGTATTCAAAGGTAATATTTCTAACGTCTTTTTTAGAAGTCATCTGCGTTAAATCGCCACTAAAATATAACTTTGGGCAATATGTGGGATTATAATCTTTACAAACGGAACATTCACCAAAAACGAAGTTGTGCGCTGATTTTTCACCTTGCGTCAATCCGCAGGTAGCACAGGTTTCAGCATTTAAACAGGTAGCAGGTTCAAACGAATGAACATGCGGTGTAGTAGTAGGTGTTGGTATAGGCGTGTTTTCTATAATAGATTCTGTTGGCGCATTATCACAGGCGGTAAAACAGAAAAATATGCAAAAACACAAAAAAATTGCTAAAATTCTTTTCATCATATCTCCAAAAACATATTGAATTTTAAATATTTTAACATCTTAAATATGTAAAGTCAAGACGTAAACACCCTTGCAAAAGGCGATTTTTAATGGTATAATAAATTAAAGAGGTGATTATCTTGATTTATACTGAAAACACAAAAAAAGCACTGTCTTTTTGCTTTAAAGCACATAAACGACAAAAAGATAAAAGCGGGATGCCATATGTGTTTCATCCTTTTTTATTAGCAGAACATATGGAAGATGAAACAACCACCATCGTTGCATTATTACATGATGTTGTTGAAGATACCCGTTACACTTTAAACCATATAAAAAAATTAGGCTTTAGCGATGATGTGCTTGATGCGCTTTCATTATTAAACCATCAAAAAGGCGTTGACTATATGGATTATGTTAAAAAGATAAAAGAAAATCCTATTGCAACCAAAGTAAAGCTTGCAGATTTAAAGCATAATTCTGATATCACAAGACTAAATACTGTTGATGAAAAAGCCTTAAAGCGAAGGGAAAAATACCTTCAGGCTATTGAATTTTTAAATAATTAATTATCTATTATAAAAAAGAAGGTATTGTTTTTGAACTATATTGAACTAAAAAAAGAATACGAAGATTATATCATTTCAATGCGTCGGTATTTTCATGAAAACCCTGAACTTTCCGGCAAGGAAACAAACACCGTTAATAAAATATGTGCCGAACTTCATAGTATGGGAATAGAATATGTAAATATCGATAAAGGCGGAATTCTTGCAAAAATCACAGGTAATGTTGAATCAGATAAAGCAGTACTTTTACGGGCAGATGTTGATGCATTGGCAATTGAAGAAAATGAAGATAATCTTAAAAAAGATATGCGCACATGTATTTCTAAAAATAAAGGTGTAATGCACGCTTGCGGACACGATGGTCATACGGCAATGCTTTTAGGCGCTGCAAAGGTTTTAAGCCAGATGAAACACGAAATCAACGGTACGATTTATCTTTGCTTTGAATGTGGGGAAGAGCTAATTGGCTATGCAAGGTATATTTTAAAATATATAGAAGATAATGATATAAAGATAGATACCGTGTTTGGTATGCATCTGTATTCAGGGCTTGAATCAGGCAAAATAATAATAAACGATTCTTCTGTTATGGCGGGCAATATTACTTTTGAAGTTACAATAATTGGCAAAGGCGGTCATGGCTCCTGCCCTCAGGAAGCCATAAATCCAATCGATTGTTTTGCTGATGTTCATAAGAACCTTTTATCATTTGGTAAGGATGAACGCTTTAAAAATTGCACCTATTCGGTAGGTCAGGTTAATGCAGGAAGCGCAAAAAACATTATTCCGCAAACTCTTTCCTTTTCAGGTACAATGCGAACCTTTGATATGGATAACGCAGGTGAAAAGTTTTTTGATGAATTCATACAAATGCTCCAAAATACAACAAAAGAACACGGATGTTATGCAGAATACAATATGCCTGTTATATCAAATCTTCCTTTAATCAATGATAGTAAATTTGCCGTTTGGGCAAGGGAAACTATAAATAAACAGTTAGGCGAAGATTTTGTTTCAACAGGTGCGCCGTGGATGGCAACAGAGTCTTTTTCAAATTATACTTATCAGTGGCCGGGCGTGTTTGCGTTAGTTGGCATTAAAAATGATAAAAAGGGAACAGGTGCACCGCATCACAATTATCAGTTTGATATTGATGAAAGTGTTTTAATAAACGGCACTTTAATGCATATTATTTACGCCACGGAATATTTAAAATCCGAATTACAAGGCTCTAGAAAAATGAAATATCGCGCCCTTTTGGATAAAGCAAGAAAAACAAGTTATATAAAGGAGCTTTATAACGAATAATGAAAACAAAATTAGGACCAAGATTTTGGATTGCCATCACTATTTTCAGCCTTATGGGACAGGTTGCCTGGGTAGTTGAAAATATGTATTTTAACGTTTTTATCTATAAAATGTTTAATGCAAGTGCGCAAGACATTTCCAATATGGTTGCGCTTTCAGCAATAACCGCAACGCTAACAACTATATTTATCGGTGCACTTTCAGATAAAATCGGTAAAAGAAAATTGTTTATTTCCCTTGGGTATATTCTGTGGGGCATATCAATTTTTAGCTTTGTGTTTATCCGTAAGGACATTTTATCAAAAACATTTGGTTTAGGTGTTTCAGCGGCAACATTAGGCGTAAGCCTTACTATTATATTGGATTGTGTTATGACCTTCTTTGGCTCAAGCGCAAACGATGCTGCGTTTAATGCGTGGCTTACCGATTCAACAGATTCAACTAATCGCGGAGCCGCCGAAGGCATCAATGCCATGATGCCCCTTGTAAGTATATTGGTGGTATTTGGCGGATTTATGTTCTTTGATTTAAATAAGGCAGAAAGCTGGAGCCTTATCTTTACTATTATCGGTATTGTAGTAACTATAGTTGGTATTTTAGGCTTCTTTATTATAAAAGAGCCTGACGTTCAACCTAATAAGGATTCCTATTTAGGCGGAATTATTTACGGCTTCCGCTTAAAAACAATTAAGGAAAACTATAAACTTTACCTTTACTTGCTTGCCTTTATTATTTTTAATATTTCTATTCAGGTGTTTATGCCTTATCTGATTCTTTATTACGAAGTTTCATTAGGTATGAAAGATTATGTTTTAATAATGGCGCCTGCTATTATTATTGCATCACTTGTTACTGCTTTATGGGGCAAGGTTTATGATAAAAAAGGCTTTATGTTTTCCTCGATAATAGCATTGATTGCTTTGATTTTGGGATATATTCTTTTGTATATGTTTAAAAATACCGCGCTTGTATTTATAGGCTCACTTTTAATGATGTCGGGATATCTTTCATCAATGGCGGTGTTTGGCGCGGCAATAAGAGATAACACCCCAAAAGGAAAATCAGGCAGATTGCAGGGGGTTAGAATCTTTTCACAAGTTCTTGTTCCCGGTATTGTTGGCCCATTTATTGGTAAAAAAGTTTTAGAAAATGCAACAATGATTCAAAACAACGATGGTACATTTTCATTTGTGCCAAACGAAAATATCTTTTTAGCAGCATTAATAGTAGTTCTGCTTGTTTTACCATTTTATTTAAGTTTTAAGGAGAAAAACAATGAAAATAGTAATAACTGATGCTTCAACGGTAACAAATGGAGATATATCATTAAAGGTTTTTGAACAGTTCGGCGAAGTTGCAATCTATGATGTTACAGAACCTGATCAGGTTGCACAAAGAATTAAAGATGCAGATGCAGTTATAGTAAATAAAACTGTTTTAAACCGCCATAATCTTAAAGATGCAAATAATCTTAAGTATATTGGCTTGTTTGCAACGGGATATAATAATATTGACCTTGAATATACCAACGAAAAAGGTATTACTGTTTGTAATGCACCGGGCTATTCAACTGAAGCAGTAGCGCAGCATACCTTTGCTTTTATTCTTTCTATTTTAAACAGAGTAGGGGAATATAATGAAACTGTCAAACAGGGCGACTGGATTAAAAGCAGAACATTTTCATATTTTCCATTGCCCCTTTCAGAACTTTCGCAAAAAACCATCGGTATTGTTGGGTATGGCTCAATAGGCAAACAGGTAGGGGAAATTGCAAAAGCCTTTAATATGCGAATTCTTGTTAATAATCGCAGTAAAGTTCAGGATGAAACGGTTACGCAGGTTTCTTTTGATGAACTTTTAAAAAATTCAGATATTGTAACGCTTCATTGTCCTTTAAACAAGGATTCCGAAAACATAATGAATGAAGATGCTTTTAGTAAAATGAAGGATGGAGCAGTTTTTGTTAACACTGCCCGTGGCGGTATGGTTGATGAATATGCACTAAGAAATGCTCTTGAAAGTAAAAAATTACTTGGCGCAGGGTTAGATGTTCTTAAAAAAGAACCCATGGATAAAGATTGCCCGTTATTTAATGTGCCTAATTGTTATATTACACCGCATATTGCATGGGCAGGTGTTGAAACACGTACACGCCTTTTAAAACTTGTAATAGAAAACATACAGGCGTTTATTGATGGTAAAGCACAAAATACTGTTGGATAAAAAAATAAAGCACTCAAATTTGAGTGCTTTTAATTTTTATTTAATTGGTATAGTTATCAAAATAGCCTTGAACTAAAACAACAGGAGTTCCTTTATCACCTGAACCACTTGTAAGGTCACAAAGTGAACCAATAAGATCTGTAAGCTGGCGTGGTGTTGTGCCTTGTGAAGCCATATTGCCAACAAGATTATCCTGTTTTTCACGGATACTCTTTGAAATAGCGTCTTTTAAAGCCTCGCCTGAAAGATTCTTAAAATCATTATCTGCAAGATATTTAAGTTTAAGTTCGTTTGGTGTGCCAACAAGCCCATCTGTAAACGCAGGTGAAACTACCGGATCAGCAAGCTCCCAAATTTTGCCTTTAGGATCTTTAAATGCACCGTCACCATAAACCATAACTTCAACATGCTTATTGCATGCATCAAAAATGCGCTTTTGAATATCTAAAACAAGGTTTTTGCATTCTCTTGGGAAAAGTTTGATAGTATCTTCCGTTGATTTGTTTGAGCCTAACAAACCGTACATTTCATTACAACCGCTGTTGTTAACAGGTGCATTAAGAATTTCATCAAGACCTAAAACAATTTTAGCGCCTGCAGCCTTTAATATACGCTTTGTGCGTGCACGGGTGTGAATATCGCAGTTAAGCACGCAATCGGTATAGTCAAGAATTGCCTTCGCCTGATTAGCAAAAACTATTTCAGCCTCAGCACCTGCATCTTCAATAATGCCCTTATAATATTCAACGTAATCAACGCCTGTGAATTCGTGCTTGTTTTCGCCAAAAAGCTCGCGGTATTTTGCTTCTGAAAGTACATCAGAATAAGGATTAATTCCTGCCTCATCAATTTTATCAAGGCTAACAAGTTCGTTTCCTACTTCATCTGAAGGATAACTAAGCATAAGTACAATCTTTTTTGCACCCATTGCAATACCCTTTAAGCAGATAGCAAATCTGTTTCTTGAAAGAATAGGGAAGATAACACCAACAGTGCCACCACCAAATTTTGTTTTTACATCAGAAGCAATATCATTAACAGAAGCGTAATTGCCCTGGGCTCTTGCAACGATAGATTCAGTTATAGAAATAACATCTCTGTCATTAATTGAAAAGCCTTCAATTTCAGCAGCCTCCAAAACGCTGTCAGCAACGATTTTCGCAAGATCGTCACCTTGGCGAATAATAGGGCAACGGATACCCCTTGAAACAGTACCTACTCTTCTTTCGTTTTTGCTCATTTTTTGTTGCCTTCTTTCATTAAAAAAGTTTAAAATTAGTTTAATTAAAACTAAACAAAAATAACAGAGATATTATATACTATTTCCTTTAAAAACACAACAAATTTTGCAAAAAAATATAAAAAATAAAAAAAGAATTACTTAAAAAATAAGTAATTCTTAAAAATTAAATACTATCTGCTGCTAACTTTAATTTATCAATACATTTTTTGCAGATTTTTTTGCCTTCAAAATGAATAACATCAGATGTTTCATTGCAAAAAATACATGCAGGTTCATGTTTTTTAAGGATAATTTCTTGATTATCACTTACATAGATTTCAACCGTATCTCTAACATCAATATCTAAGGTTTTTCTAAGTTCCATTGGTAAAACAACGCGCCCTAAACTATCAACGGGTCTAACTGTACCAGTAGCCTTCATAAAATCTCCCCCCCATATTTTTACATTATTTTACTACATTATACAATTTATGTCAATAGTTTATTTATTTTACAGTAAAAAAATGTAAAAAAAAGACATCTGAAAGATGCCTTAATTTTATATGCAATATTAAGCCATTTTGTTAACGGCAGTTGCAAGCTGTGATTTTTTGTGTGCAGCAGCATTCTTATGAAGAATACCTTTTGCAGCAGCTTTATCAACAACAGCTGTAATTGCAGGTAACATTGCAGCAGCAGCAGCTTTATCACCGGATTCAACAACAGCATAGAATTTTTTAAGATTTGTCTTCATAGCGGATTTAACGCTGCGGTTGCGCAAAGCCTTTTTTGCAGTAACCTTAATTCTCTTTTTTGCTGATTTTATATTAGCCATGGACTTTCCCTCCCAACAACATAATACATATTAACGGACATATTCTAACACGAACTGCATTTTTTGGCAAGGATTTTTTTAAAATAAACACAATGAATAAAAAAATTTTTTAAGAACATACTGTCTTTATAGAAAAAACTTTTTTAAAGAGGTATGTATGATATTCAGAACCGACTTAATTACCGAAGCGGCAGAAGTTGATAGTTCACTAACAGGCATAAAAAGTGAAAAAATCAAAAAATACGGAATTAAAGGCACTCAAGTAGAAGTGTTAAATAAAGAAGCTGAAGAAAGAATAGGCAAAAGGCAAGGAAAATATATTTCTTTTGAAACAGATGCATTGCTTTCAAGGGATACAGAAGAATATATAAAAATCAGTAAAGCAATAGCAGATGAAATTAAAAAACTTGTCCCTGCTGAAAAAGACAAGACGGTTTTAGTTGTGGGGCTTGGAAATGAGAGCATGACGCCTGATTCAATCGGACCTATGGTTGTTAAAAATATTTTTGTAACAAGGCATATACTGGAGTATCTTCCTAATGAAGCAGATGAGCGAATGAATTCTGTTTGTGCTATAGCACCCGGTGTTTTAGGCGTAACGGGGCTTGAAAGTGCTGATGTTATCAAAGGTATTATATCAAAAACGCAAGTTTGTGCAATCATAGTAATAGATGCTCTTGCCGCAAGAAGAAGTGAAAGAATGTTTTCTACTTTTCAATTAACAGATACAGGGATAGAGCCAGGTGCAGGGGTTGGTAACAAGCGCATTGCATTAACAAAAGAGACCATCGGCGTTCCTGTTATAGCAATGGGTGTACCAACGGTGATATATGCTTCCAGTCTTGTTTATGATGCTGCAGTAGATCTTTTAAGTGATATAACAGGGCAAAGCGAACAAAAAGTTGAAGATGCTGCAAGAAAAATGGCGTCATTTTCAATGGAAGATATGGTGGTAACACCTAAAGAAATAGATATTATTGCAAAAGACAGCGCAAAAATTATTGCTGACGGAATAAATCTTGCGCTACACAATAATATTTCGTTAAATGAAATACAAAGTTATATGTTCTAAAAAAATCCCATCACTAATATCATTTATTGATGGGAGTGATTTTTAATGAAAAAATGGACTTGCAGTATTTTATCATTTATTTTATTAACAATTTCGGCATTATCACCTACATCTGAAAGTAGTTTTAAAGATGATATTATTTCAAAAGCGGTTTCGTTTTTTTTAGGAATCGATTCGCGCAAAGCAAGTAAAGAAATATATATTGATCTCGTGCCTGAAGAAATACCGCAAAATATGCAGATAGAAATTGATAATATAAATGTTTCTATATTAAAAGAGGATTTTAAGGTAAAAAAGATAAACACTGTATTAATTTATCATACCCACACTGATGAAGCATTTTTAAAAGGCGATCAGGATTATGTTGAAACAAGTGTTGGCAGAACAAAAGATCAGGATTACAGCATTGTAAAAGTAGGGGATAAATTAAAAACTGACTTACAAAATTTTGGTTTTAATGTTGTTCATGATAAAACAGATAATGTCGAGAACGGTTTTTATAATGCATATGATACAAGTTATAATACAATAAAAAATTATTTTGGTAAAGTCGATATTTATGTAGATATGCACAGAGATGCATATGGCGGTAAAGAACCTAATTTTATTGAAAATAACGGTAAAGAATATGCATACATTGCCTTTGTTGTGGCAAACGGCGAAAATTATACATATAAACCCAATTGGCAAGAAAATTATAAAATAGCAAAACTCTTAACAGATAAATTAAATGAACTGTGTCCGGGCGTAGCTAAAAAAATTATATTTAAAGATAAAAGGTTTAATCAACATGTTTCTGATGCCTGCTTGTTAATCGAAATGGGTAACGAAAAAAATAATTTACAGCAGGTGCAAGCAAGTGCCGAACTTGTAGCACAGGCTTTTTCACAAGTATTTAACTAATTTTGTATTGTAATTTTTGTATAATTATAGTATAATACTACTAGTTAAATTTAATGAAATTAATAGTTTTTAATCCGCAAAAATTTTACTTTTTACAGCATGTACACAGCAAATTATTTTATAAAACGGAGGAAGAAAGATGACGGAACAAGAAAAATATAATTACTGGCTTGAACAAGAAAATATTGACCAAGAGGTTTTAAATCAACTTAAATTAATGGAAGGCAATGAAAACGAGATTTTTGAAAGTTTTTATAAAGATCTTGAATTTGGCACTGCAGGGTTAAGGGGTATTTTAGGTGCAGGTACCAATAGAATGAATATTTATACTGTTGGTAAGGCAAGTGAAGGATTTGCTAAATATTTAAAGGAAAATTTTAAATCGCCTTCAATTGCCATAGCCTATGATTCAAGAATAAATTCTGAACTGTTTGCCTGGGTTAGTGCACGCATTATGGCTAAAAACGGTATTAAAGTATATATTTATAGTGAACTTATGCCAACTCCCATGCTTTCTTATGCTTTAAGGCATTATAAGTGCGATGGCGGTATTGTTATTACAGCAAGTCATAATCCGGCAAAGTATAATGGATATAAAGTTTATGGTCCTGATGGTTGTCAGGCAGGGCCTGAAATGGCAGATGCAATTTTAACATATATCAACAAAACAGATATGTTCAAAGTTGAACTTGCAGATAAGAATGATAAAAATATCAATATTATTCCCGATAGTGTTGTAGAAGGATTTGTTGATGCAATACTTAAAAAGCGTGTTTATGAAGCTAAGGATGCAGTAAAAAATCTTAATATTGTTTACACCCCTCTTAACGGAACAGGAAGAAGACCTGTTGATTTAGTTATGAAAAAAATGGGCGTAAAGAATATATCAGTTGTTAAAGAACAAGAAATGCCTGACGGTAATTTCCCAACCTGTTCATATCCTAACCCTGAAATCCGTGAAGCCCTTGAAAAAGGTCTTGAGCTTTTAGAAAAAACAAACGGAGATATATTAATTGCCACAGATCCTGATGCTGACCGTGTAGGTGTTGCTGTAAAACATAATGGTGATTTCAGGCTTATAACAGGCAACGAAATGGGTGTTTTAATGCTTGATTATATATGCCGTGCAAAAACATTAAACGGAACAATGCCCAAAAATCCTGTTGCAGTTAAAACTATTGTTACAACTGCAATGGTTGATGCGGTTACACAAAAATACGGTGTTAAACTTGAAAGCGTATTAACAGGTTTTAAATTTATCGGTGGCGTTATTGCCGAACTTGAAGAAAACAACAGGTTAGATGATTATCTTTTAGGATTTGAAGAAAGTTACGGTTATCTGTTTTTAGGTGAATATGTTCGTGATAAAGATGCAATAAGTGCAGTAATGCTTATTGCTGATATGACGGCGTATTATAAATCTAAAGGCAAAACGCTTGTAGATGTGCTTGAAGATATGTTTAAAGAGTTTGGATATTATGAAAACAAAACCGTTACTTTTGCCTTTGAAGGCGCATCAGGTTTAAAGAAGATGGCTTCAATAATGGAACAACTTCGTCAGGCACCGCCAAAGTCAGTTGCAGGTGCAGATATTATTGAAACAAGTGATTACAAACTTTCAATAACTAAAAACAAGCATGGCGAAACACCGATTTTATTACCAAAATCTAATGTCCTAGCCTATAAGTTAAGTGATGGTTGCTCATTCGTTGTGCGCCCATCAGGAACTGAACCTAAGTTAAAAATTTATATGTTTGTTAAAGGCGAAAGCCAACAAAAAGCAAAAAGTAGGGTAGAAGAGATGTATTCTTCTATAAAAACTTTAATTCAATAAAATAAAAAGCCCTTTTTAAAAGGGCTTTTTCTATTTTAATAGTATTATTTATTTGTAATATCAAATGTGCCTTTATTGTAATCAACAGTAACGGTCATGCCATTTGAATAAACTGTACGGAATACACCGTCAGCAATCTTTTCGTGGGAATCCATAAACTCATAACGAACACTTTCAAAAAGAGCATAGTCATCAGCCATTTGTTTTACGCGTTTTACGCTGTCAGCAAGTTGTTCATCATTATCACATAAAAGATCTTCTAATCCCATCCAATGATCGTGCTGTGCAAAGTTAGCATAATAGCATGCAAGGGGTCTTCCACCGTATTCAATATACTTTAAACGGTTATCTACGCCTTTAGCACAGTAATTTAAAGTAAATGTACAGGGGTTATAAAGCATAATTCCGTGGTAAACTAATTCAAAGAAGGGAACAACCCTGTCAGAGAATGGATGTTGCGCAGGTTTGCCTTCACTGAATGTTGCATAAAGTACATAATCAAGATCAGAAGCAGCAAAATCAAAACTTGATTCTGAAGAAAAACCACCGAATTTTTCTCTGCTCAATTTCATTATCTTGCGATACCAATATGCAGAGTCTTGCCTTGAAAGTGGATGACGGGGATCGTAACACTTAAGCAACGGTAAAATTGTAATAACATCAATATAGTGAATACCTTCAAAACCTAACTGTGCAAGTTTTTCCTGATTTTCAACTTCGAATCTTTCATATTCTCTTTGGGGGCATATTTTGTGAGGTCTGCCGCCTGACCATAAGGTAGGTCTCAGATGAAGATTACCGTCTTTATTTCTTAAAAGATATTCTTCATCAAAGCAATCGGCAATTGTGTATGCAGCGGTGGCATCGTCGTGGCAAACAATACCATAGCCTAAATCTTTAACCTTTTTAATAAGTTTAACCATTTCTTCTTCACCGCCAAGGCGTGGGTCAGGCGGGAATATTTGTGGGAAACGGCCATCATGTCCGCCATAATTCCAACCAACAAGGCAGAATTCTGCTTCAGGAATGTTTGCCTTACGGAATTCTTCTGCAATATCACCAACACGGGAGAATGTGCATGCAACATGCATAGGCGGTTCAGTTTCAGGGGTCTGATTTTCTACAGGACTTGGAACAGGCTTCCAACCCTGACGCACACGAACTGCAATAGAATCAACACTTTTTTTAAGGCGTGGGTCTTTTTTAACGCGTTCTGCAAGTGGAACGCATCCACCACGGGTAAGTTGATATTCCCGGTATTTTCTTGCCATTGAAGAATAACTACCGTCTTCAAGATGATAGAATTCTACTTTAATATCTTCATATGGATAATCGCCATCCAGATAAAAACGGGGATAAGTAGAATATGTACCATTGTAATATTGAACAACAGAACCAAAATCATAGCGCATACCGGTAACAATACCAAGTATACCATCTGTTCCGTAACATTGTCCATAACAGCCAATAAAGGCATATGTAGTAGGTGCAACCTTTGTTTCTTCACGGGGTTTGAACTCAGTAATAATTGTACCGTTCAAAATTGCATCGGTAACAAAATAACCTGGGTCACCAACTTTAGCGGTTAAGTGGTCAAATAAAAAATCAACATATGAAACACCTGAACCAATTTCTTCAGGTGAAAGAGAGGCAATGGTAACGCCATCTGATTCTTTAATAGTAACATTGCGAAATTCAGTATTTCCGTTTTCAAAAACAAGTTTAGCTTGCAAAATGATCATCCTTTCTAAACGGGGATTTTTTCTTGATTATAAATGTTTTTTATTTTAAAGTCAATAGTAAAAACAAAGAAAAAATTTTAAAAAACTAATTAGATGAAATATTCTTATTTAAGATTTTCAGGGTTAAGGCACTTTAATTTGTCAAGCACGAAAATGCCGTTTTTGCGAATTAATACATCGTCAAACCAAATTTCACCGCCACCGTATTCTTCTGTCTGAATCAAAACAAGATCCCAATGTACAGCAGAATGATTTCCGTTAGGTGCATCGTCATAACAGGAACCTGGGGTAAAGTGAATACTGCCTGCAATTTTTTCATCAAATAAAGTGTCAAGCATTGGTACATTAATATATGGGTTTACACCAATAGCAAATTCGCCAACGTATCTTGCACCCTCATCGGTATTAAGAAGTTTGTTAATTCTTTCGGTATCATTTGCAGTAGCATTAATGATTTTACCATCTTTAAATTCAAATCGGATTTTTTCATAGGTAAAACCGTCTTCAACACTTGGCGTGTTGTATGTGATAACACCATTTACGCTGTTTTTAACAGGTGCAGTATAGATTTCTCCGTCAGGAATATTACAGAAACCGTCACACTTAATTGCAGGAATATCTTTAATTGAAAAACTAATGTCCGTATCCTTTGCAACAATGCGGACCTTATCAGTTTTGTTCATAAGTTCAACTAAAGGATCCATTGCTTTGGACATTTTTTCATAATCAAGATTGCATACATCAAAATAAAAATTCTCGAATTTTTCAGTAGACATTTTTGCAAGTTGACTCATACTGCCGTTTGGATATCTTAAAATAACCCATTTAGTTTTTGCAACCCTTAAAGCGCCGTGAACGGGTTCCCAATATATTTTAGAATATGCTTCCATATTTTCCTGTGGAACATCGCTTAATTCAAAACTGTTGTCGCCTGCGCGAACACCGATATAAGCGTCCATTTTGCTCATTAAATAAGCATCGTATTCAGCGCGCAGTTTTAATTGTTCTTCGCTTGCTTTCATTAAAAGCGCACGATTAAGTTTGTTAGAACGCACCCATAAATAAGGATTACCACCGGCTTTATTAACTGCTTTAATAAGTTCTTCACCAAAAGCCTCATCAGCGCCAATAAGTTCGATAAGGCAGTTTTCACCTTTTTTTATGTGGCATGAATAGTTAACAAGTTTGTCTGCTAATATTTTTATTCTTTCATCAACCATTGTCTTCTCTCCTGTTTATAAATTTATGGGTGAACTTTCGTTCGCCCTTATGTTAACCAAACCATTATAACTTGAACCAACCTTAAACTGCTGAATTTAGGCATATTTGGGTTTGGCGTCCTTTTAAGGCGACCTGCCTTAACGCGTCCTTCGCACCCAAATCTCACCCAAATTGAGCAGTTTAAGGTCGCAGATTGAAAAATGATAAAATTCTTGTTATAACAAGGAAAAGCCCGCAGATAATATGGTCAATATTATCAAGGGCTTTAACACAGTTAAAACATAAATTTTACATTTTACAACTGATTTAAGTTATAATGGTTTTGTTAATATCATGTAAAGCACTCTTTAAGGGCTTCTAATGCCGCATCCTTATATTCAACAGGAATACAGCAGGTAATCTTCGTTTCACTTGTTGTAATAAGTAAAACAGGAATATTTTTTTGTTGAAGCGAATCAAAAATATCACCTGAAACACCGGCATGGTGAGCCATACCGCTACCTTCAATGGTAACTTTTGCAATATGCTCAAGTATATCGATAATTTCGTCATTCAAAAGTGTCTTAATTAACTCAAAAGCCTTGTGTGCAAGGGGCTTTGATACTGAAAATGAAAGGGTATAGATGCTGTTAACAGGAACAGTCTGGCTGATAATATCAACCATAATTTCGTTTTCTTTCAAAAGCCTGAATATTGCACTTATAAGCGAAGGATTTTTAATATTGCTTATTGATATTATTGCATCAGATTCTGAGGAATATGCATTTGTAACAATATTTTGCTGAGTTAAAAGGCTGCCCATATTATAAAGACCGCAAGGAATATTAACAATAAACTTTGCTGCCCTTAATGCGCCTAATGCAAAAATGTTTCTTGAATAAGCTTTGTGAGTAAGTTCGATAACTTCATCACTTCCTGCAAAAACAACAGAATGTTCACCTGTAATAGTACCGCCCCTTAAAGCATGCATACCAATTTCACGCTTTGTTCGTGCAGTTCTTGATTCGTGACGGTCATAAACATATTCAAGATCACCACCTGCGGCCTGATTAATAGCATCTGCAAGCATAATTGCTGTGCCTGAAGGTGCATCAACCTTTTGATTATGGTGCCTTTCTTCAATTTCAATATCAAAATTGCTATGTAAAATGTTTGTTGCTGATTTTGAAAGTTCCATTAATAAGTTGATACCAACGGACATATTTGATGAACGCATAATTGCAACATTTTCAGAAGCAAATTCAATGGCGCTTATATCATTGGCATTATATCCTGTTGAAGCAAGAACCATAGGTAAATGATTTTTTTGGGCATAGCGTAAAAGTTGAGGTAATGCTTCAGGGCGAGAAAAGTCAATAATAACATCAGCTTTCTCTTTACACTTTGAAATATCACTGTAAACAGGAAAATCAAATCCAGATGCATTTTGTGCCATTTTATCAACACCGGCAACAACTAAAAAATCATCATTTTTTTGGGTTTCAGAGATAATAACCCTACCCATTTTACCCATACAACCGGAAAGAATAACTCTTAACATAACTGTCCTCCCGTAAAATTAAAATTGAATACCGAACTTTTTTATTTCATTTTTAAGATATTCAAGGTTTTTATCACTCATATTACAAAGGGGAAGCCTTAAATTACATTCGCCAAATCCCATTAATGAAGCAGCAGTTTTTACAGGGATAGGATTAACCTCACAAAAAAGTGCTTTAACAAGGGGATAAAGTTTTAATTGCATATCAGTTGCATCGTTTATTTTGCCATCAAAAAAGTTCTGGCAAAGATTATGTACTTCGTTTGGTACAATGTTTGATGCAACACTTATAACGCCTTTTCCGCCAACAGAAAGAATAGGTAAAATTAAACCGTCATCACCTGAATAAACATCTAATTTATCCTTAACGCGTGCGCATATATCAGTAATCTGATCCATGCTTCCGCTTGCTTCTTTAATAGCAGTCATAGTTTCAAGTGTAGCAAGCCTTTCTAATGTTTCAGGAGTGATGTTAACACCTGTTCTGCCAGGAACACTATAACAAATAACAGGCAAAGGGGTAGCAGAGCAAACTGCTTCAAAATGGCGGAATAAACCTTCCTGTGTGCATTTATTATAATAGGGTGTAACAACTAAAAGAGCATCTGCGCCTGCTTCGTAAGCAACCTTTGAATTGCTTACTGCAATATGTGTTGCATTTGATCCTGTTCCAACTATAACAGGAACGCGTTTGTTAATATAATCAATAGCAAACTTAACAACACTGGCTCTTTCTTCATAAGTCATTGTTGCAGGTTCACCGGTGGTTCCGCAAACAACAAGAGCATCGGTTCCGTTTTCAATCTGAAAATCAATTAAACGCTTAAAAGCTTCGAAATCAACACCGTCTTTTGTAAAAGGTGTAATTAAAGCAGTGGCACTGCCTGTAAAAATAGTACTTTTTCTCATAATTCTCACTTCTCAATAAAACCCTGTGCTACAAGAAGTTCAGCCATTAAAACTGCACCGCCTGCTGCACCGCGTAATGTGTTGTGTGACATACAAACAAACTTGTAATCATACTGTGTATCTTCTCTTAATCTACCAATGGAAACAGCCATACCGCCTTCTAATTCACGGCAATTTTTAATCTGTGGTTGATTATCTTCTGTAAAGTAGTTAAGGAACTGCTTTGGTGCTGAGGGAAGATTAAAAATCTGCGGATCACCTTTAAAGTTTTTCCATATTTCAAGGATTTCTTCCTTTGAAGGCTTGTTTTCAAAACTAACAAAAACTGCAGCGGTGTGTCCGTTTGAAACAGGAACACGGAAGCACTGTGTTGTAATGTGGGGTGTTTCACTTGGCACGATTACACCGTTTTCAACTTTACCCCAGATTTTCAAAGGTTCTTTTTCGCTTTTTTCTTCTTCGCCGCCAATAAATGGAATAAGGTTATCTACCATTTCAGGCCAACGCTCAAAAGTTTTACCTGCACCCGAAATTGCCTGATATGTGCAAGCAAGAGCTTTGGTAATACCAAACTTTGAAAGAGGGAAAAGTGCAGGCACATAACTTTGAAGTGAACAGTTTGATTTAACTGCAATAAAGCCTTTCTTTGTGCCAAGGCGCATTTTTTGTGCAGTAATAACTTCAGAATGATCAGCGTTAAGTTCAGGGATAATCATTGGCACATCAGCAGTACCACGGTGTGCAGAGTTGTTTGAAATAACTGCAACTTCAAGTTTAGCATATTTTTCTTCTAATGCACGGATTTCATCTTTTGGCATATCAACTGCGCAAAAAACCATATCAACCATTGAAGCAATTTTTTCTGCATCGCCTGTAGCATCAAGCACCATCATATCATTTATAAACTGGGGCACGGGCATATCCATAACCCAACGGTCACCAACTGCCTCTTTATAAGTTTTGTTTGCTGAACGAGCAGAAGCTGCCAAGGTAACAATATTAAACCAAGGATGGTCAGCAAGCAGAGTTATAAAACGCTGTCCAACCATACCGGTTGCACCGATAATACCAACATTTAACTTTTTCATAATTAATATCCTCACTAAAATATATAGAATCATAGTAATTTTAGCATAAAAAAAAAGAAATGTAAAGCAGATATGAGTATTTATTAAGAATTTTTCAATTCTTTTCCGCTTGCAAAAAAGGTTTAATAATGATATAATTTTACTGAATTTTTTGTAATAAGGAATAGAAAAGTGTCAGTTATTTTTTGTGCGTTAGGCAGCGGAAGCAAAGGCAACAGTTATCTTGTTGGTAACGATAAAAACAAAATACTTGTTGATGCAGGATTATCAACCAAATGTATTGTTGATAATCTTATGTGTTTAGGCATAAATCCTGATGAAATAAACGGTATTGTTGTTACACATGAGCATATGGACCATATTGGCGGAATTCGTGTATTTTCTAAAAAATATGGTGTGCCTGTTTACGCAAACGAAAAAACTGCCTCTGCGATAATTCGAAAAATTCCTGATATAGAAAGTAAAAATCTTCGTATATTTAATAATGGCGAAAGTTTTTATATTGGTTCGCTTGATATTGCGCCATTTAAAACACCCCATGATAGTGTTTGTTCCTGTGGCTTTTCAATATATTCAGGTGTAAATAAAGTTACCGTTGCAACAGATTTAGGGCATATAAATTCAAGTGTTATGGAAAACTTAAAAAATAGTGATATTTTAGTGCTTGAGGCAAACCATGATCTTGAAATGCTTATAAAAGGTCCGTATTCGGCATTTTTAAAACAAAGGGTGCAAGGACCTAAAGGCCATCTTTGTAATGAAATTTGCGGTCAAACTCTTGCAAAACTTCTTGATTTTGGATTAAAACAAGTTATACTTGCCCATTTATCTGAAGAAAATAATACACCGGAAATTGCATATAATACCGTTATAAAGCATCTACAGCAGCGTGGTGCACAAGAAAATAAGGATGTTTTTATAGATGTTGCCCAACAATATCAGAGGGGAAAATGTTATAGAATAATATGATAAACGGAAATTTAAAAGGAATAAAAGATTTTATAAAAAAGCGCATTGAAGAACTTGATGGAAAGAAATTTGATTCTTTTAAGTTTGTTGATGAAGAACTTGCACAAGAACTTGCAGAAATCACAAATTATTTAAACAAAGAATTGTGCGTGTATCTTTCCCGCAGTGGTGAGATATTGTATATTAATTTAGGCGAAGAAGACAGGGCGTCATTAATAAATATCAGTTTAAGAAGAAGTAATAGCCGTCTTTCAGGTTTAAGATGTATCCATACCCACCCCGGCGGAAACGGGCATCTTTCACAGGTTGATATTGAAAGCCTTAAAAAATTAAGGTTTGATGCGATGTGCGCTATCGGTGTAAACGAATTTGGTCCAACCAATATTTCTATGGCAGTATTAAGTGATAACGAACAAGGGTATGAATATTACAGTTCGTTAAACATTCAAAAAGTGCCTCAGGATGCTTGGATGAATGTAATTTATGAAGCCGATAAAATTATCAAGCATGAAACTATTTTAGAACAGGATACTGAAAAAGAAAGAGCATTGCTTATCGGAAACGATAAAGATTCTCTTGATGAACTTGAACGCCTTACCGATACAGCAGGTGGTGAAACTGTATTTAAGGCAGTACAAAAAAGCGCAAAAGGGCTTATAGGAAAGGGCAAGATAAATGAACTTGCGCTGGTTGTACAGTCTAAAAATGTTGATATTGCAATATATGATGATGAATTAACGGCGTCTGAAGCAAATATGCTTGAAAAGGAATTAGGTGTTCCCATTATTGATAGAACACAGTTGATTCTTGATATATTTGCAATGCGTGCTGCAACAAAAGAAGGTAAGATGCAAGTAGAACTTGCGCAACTTCAATATAAATTAACGCGCCTTAAAGGTGAAGGTTTAGCACTTTCCCGTCAGGGCGGTGGAATAGGCACTCGTGGTCCGGGCGAAGAAAAACTTGAAACAGACCGCCGCCACATTAACAGAAGAATCTACGAATTAAAATCTCAATTATCAGCCCTTAGCCAAAGGCGAGGGCTTATGCGAAAACAACGAAAAAAACAGGATTTACCCCAGATAGCGCTTGTTGGATATACAAATGCAGGAAAAAGCACATTATTAAAAGCCCTTTCAGGTAGTGAGGTTTTTTGTGAAGATAAACTTTTTGCAACACTTGATCCACTAACAAGAAGATGCGAACTTGATAAAGGTGTTGAAGTTTTAATAACAGATACGGTAGGTTTTATCAAAAAATTACCGCACCAACTTGTTGAGGCATTCAGATCTACTTTAGAAGAAACAGTTTTTGCTGATATACTGTTACATGTTTGCGATGGTTCAAGTGATGAACTGTATCAGCAAATGGCTGCAGTTGAAGGTGTGTTGAATCAGATTGGTGCATCAAATATTCCAACTATCTGCGTAGTAAATAAAGTAGATGCAATAGATGGTGAAGAACAGCCTGTAAAGGATGGCGTATATGTTTCTGCAAAAGAAGGATTAGGGTTAGAAAACCTTAAAAAAGCAATTTTGGAAGAAATTAAAAAGATGCGCCAGGAAGCAACAGTAACTGTACCTTATGCAAGGGGAGATATTCTTGCTTACATTCACTCTAAATGCAAGATAATATCAGAAGAATACGGCGAAAACGGTACAAAAGTAGTGTTTTGCGCACCTAATGAAGAAATTAACCGAATAATTTCAAAATTAAAATAAAAGGACTGTTCAGCAGTCCTTTTTTAGTTTTAAATATTTTTCTTTTGTGGCGATACCGCCCCTGATATGCCGTTCATCTTTGTGTATTTCCATAATTTCTTTAATTTTTAAATAAAGGGGAGTATTAATTGTTTCAAGGCGTTGCGTAATATCTTTATGAACGGTGCTTTTGCTTATGCCAAATTTTTTTGCTGCACCACGAACAGTATCGTGTGTTTCTAAGATATATTGGGCAAGTTCAATAGTGCGTTCACAAACCCAATCATTGAACATAAAAAAACCTCCCTAAAGGATTATTTTACTAAAAAATATTCCTAAAGAGAGGTTAATAGAACAATTAATCAATAAATATATCGCGTTCTATATAAAAATTCACTTCTGAATAAAATATATTCATTTTTAACCATTTTAAAATCACAACAATATGTGTAATAATCATTACCGTAATAAATTTTTACAGGAATAGTTAAGTCACAGTCTTCAAGAGTAGTATTCTTTATTGAATCATAACCAATAGTAATACCTCTTTCAATTTCGTCAAGGTCCTTACGTAACCCGTCAGTTATTTCAATACCGTAACACTCAAAAGCCTCTTTTAAAGCATCTTTTTCACTTTGGCTTAAAAGAACATCTGTAGAAAATTCAAAAGAAATAAATTCAGGCTGTTTTTTAATATTTTTATTTATAACTGTATTCATAACATAATCAGTTGCCACAAATATTGCTTTTGCAAGGTTGCTTATGTTGTCAGGAACAGTTATTTGCTTATCATCCATAATGCTATGTGAAACATCGATAGGTTCAACACTTTCACTACAGCCGGTAAAAAGCATAATAATAAATAATAAAAAGCATAAAACTCGCTTCATAAATACCTCATAACCATAATTTTTATAATATTATACATTATTTTGTATACCATTGCAATTAATATTTAGAAATGTTTGTGAAATTTTAATAAGAAAGTTTCCCCGACGCTTTACAGAATCAAAAATTTTTAGTATTATATATTAAATAAAATGGTAAACTTTACATAAAAATGCAGGAGGAAATATTTTGAGCAAAACAACAGTAAAGCAAGCATTTAAGAATATGGATGAACTTATAAGGCATTCAGGCGGTCTTTTCCAAAAGGCTCTTTTATTGGTGCTCATTCCTGTTTTAATTATAAATTGCTATAGTTTTTATATGGCTTATGGTGGCGCAGGCCTTGATTATTCACTGCTTGATAATGTGGATTTCAACAGTGCATTAAAAGGAAATGCAGAAGCAATCGATGCGTTTGTGCAAGGAATTTCAAAAATGTTTCCGCAACCGGCAATAAAACACACTTTTTCTGATTACGCACTGGAATTCATTGATATTTTGCTTATTGTCTTTCTCGATGCTTTTATAATAATTTTAGGCTCGTCACTTATACAGGATAAAAAAGAAAAAACAGAGATATATTTTAAGCAAGCCATAAAAAAAGTACCATCAGTTTTAATTTTAAGTATTTTTTCATCGTGGGTAATTTATGAAGTAGAATCAATAATTTATTCAGGAATATTTGTTGCCTTTGCATCGTTTTATATAGCCAACCCTGTGGCAATATACACATCAATTTTAATGCTTGCAATATTTATGATTTTAGTAATACTGCTTTCATGCTGGTTTTTAATGTATATACACTATATGGCAATAGCTGTTGCTTCTAATAGATGTAGATTGTTGTTTGCATTAGGTTATACAAAAGCAGTTTTAAAAGGTAATGTTTGGCGTCAGATGTTACATATTTCGCCTTTTATTATATTAGGATTTATTTTGCCCGTTTCACTTCAGGCAATAGCAGTAGCCCTTTCAAAAGATGTTTATGTGATGTTTGTTTTAATCGCTATCAGTGCGCTTTTAGAAATTGTGGTTTTTGCACATATGTGGATGCATACCATACCTGAATTTTTTACCCTTGAATTGCAATCAGGCATTAAACAAAAAATACGCGAAATGATCAATAAAGCAATGAATATGAACGGTAAAGATAATAATCAACATAAAAATGACAATAATAATACTGACGATATTGAACCAAAGGAGTAATTATGGCAACTAAAAAAATGATGATATTACCACTTAGAGGTGTAGTGGTATTTCCAAATATGACCGTTAATGTAGAAGCAGTTCGCAAAAAAGCGGTTTCTGCAGTTGAAGAAGCAATGGCAACAGATTCGCTTGTTATGCTTGTAAGCCAAAAAGATCCTAATGTTAAAGATCCTACAGGTGAAGATATATTCACAGTAGGAACAATTGCAAAAATCAAACAAATGCTTCGTTTACCCGGTGAAGGAATCAGAATAGTTGCGCAGGGTATAACGCGTGGCAGGGTAGAAACATTTTATGAAGATAAAGAAAATTTCTGTGGTGAAGTAAGTGAAGTTGAAGAATTTTCTGAATTTGAACTTATCGAAGCAGAAGCACATATTCGTATGGTTCTTGGTGAACTTGAAATGTTTGCAAAAAACGGCAAAAAAATACCCGTTGATGTTATAAATGCAGTTAGAAAAATGCGTGCACCTGGGCTTGTAGCAGATACTGTTGCAGCAGCGGTTGTAGATGATATGATTAAAAGGCAAGAACTTCTTGAAGCCCTTGATCCTATTGACCGTTTAGAAAAACTTTTCTCATTTTTAAATAACGAAAATCAGATTCTTTCTATTGAACAACGCGTTCGTGGCAGGGTTAAAACGCAGATGGATAAAGCCCAAAGGGATTATTATCTGCACGAACAGATA
Organism: Clostridiales bacterium; assembly: GCA_015069575.1. Lineage (GTDB taxonomy): Bacteria > Bacillota > Clostridia > Christensenellales > QALW01 > UMGS1322. The sequence continues at coordinate 17,219 of SVIH01000003.1, read as the reverse complement.
AAGGCTATTCATCATGAGTTAGGTGATACAGATGAATCACTTAATGATGAACTTTCTAAAAGAATAAAAGCCAGTAAAATGCCTGCAGAAGTTCGCAAAAAGGCAGAAAAAGAACTTTTAAGAATGTCAAAGATGCCACCGGCAATGCCTGAAAGTTCAATCTTAAGGGCATACATTGAAACATTGGTTGATTTGCCTTGGAAAAAACAAAGTGAAGATAATCTTGATCTTGATAATGCAAAGGAAATTCTTGACCGCGACCATTATGGAATGCATAAGGTTAAGGAAAGAATCATTGAATATCTTGCAGTGCGCGCACTTTCAAACTCAATGCGTGGCCCTGTAATATGTTTTGTGGGTCCTCCCGGTGTTGGTAAAACCTCTATTGCAAAGTCTATTGCCGAAGCAGTAAACCGTAAGTTTGTTCGTATGAGCCTTGGCGGTTTAAGGGATGAAGCCGAAATCCGTGGCCACAGGCGTACCTATGTTGGCGCAATGCCCGGCAGAATTATTTCTTTAATGAAGCAGGCAGGCACAGTTAATCCTGTGTTTTTGTTTGATGAAATTGATAAAATGGCATCAGATTATAAGGGTGATCCCGCTTCTGCAATGCTTGAAGTTCTTGACCCTGAACAAAACAATTCTTTCAGGGATAATTTTTTAGAAGTTCCTTACGATTTAAGCAACGTAATGTTTATAACAACTGCCAACTCTTTAGAAGGTATCCCCGGTCCATTAAGGGATAGAATGGAAATTATTGAACTTTCAAGTTATACAGATGTTGAAAAATTGCATATCGCACAGCGCCACTTAATGTTAAAGCAACTTAAGGAAAACGGTATGGCAAAGGGCGATGTAACAGTTAGCGATGAAGCAATGCTTTATATTATAAACAATTATACCCGTGAAGCAGGCGTAAGGTCTCTGGAAAGGCAGATAGGGCAACTTTTAAGGAAATGTGCGTGCAAGTTTGTCAAAAATGGCAGGAACGCAATTTCTGTTGGGCTTAATGATCTTGAAGAACTTATCGGTAAGCCTAAATATCATAGAGACGATATAATGCTTGAAAACAAAGTTGGTTCAGCAACAGGCTTAGCATGGACAAGCATTGGCGGTGAAACATTGGAAATTGATGTTACTGTGTATTCAGGCGGCGGTGAATTACTGTTAACAGGTCAACTTGGCGATGTAATGAAAGAATCTGCCCGCACAGCATTTTCTCTTATCCGTTCCCGTGCTGACAGATGGAATATTACTCCTGAATTCTTTAAAGAAAAAGATTTTCATATTCATATTCCTGAAGGCGCAACCCCCAAAGACGGTCCATCAGCAGGCGTAACTTTATTTACATCTATGGTTTCTGCAGTAACAGGTATTGCCGTTCGTGGTGATACTGCCATGACGGGCGAAATAACATTACGCGGAAGGGTTCTTGCTATCGGTGGCTTAAAAGAAAAATCTTTGGCAGCATACAGGGGCGGAATAAGGCGCATTATAATCCCTAAAGATAATTTAAGGGATATTGAAGATGTTCCTGAGGAAGTAAGGCAGAACATTGAATATATCGCGGTTGATAATGTAGACGAAGTTTTGGATAATATTCTCAAAAAGGAAAATTAACAAATGATAATTAAAAAAGCAGTGTATGATTATGGATTTGCCCTTGCAAACCAATATGTTGATAAAAATTTGCCCGAAATTGCTGTTGCAGGCAAATCAAATGTAGGTAAATCAAGCTTTATCAATATGCTCTGCAATAATAATAAGCTTTCCCGCGTTGGTCAAAAACCGGGCAAAACTATTTTAATAAACGCATTTAAAATTAATGATAGCTTTTATTTAATGGATTTTCCGGGATACGGCTTTGCAAAAGTAAGCGATAAGGAAAAGGAACGCTGGGCAAGTCTGATGGAAGGCTATTTAAGTACTTCCAAGCAGTTAAAATGCGTGGTTCTTTTGCTTGATATCCGACACGACCCAACCGCACAGGATATTCAGATGATAAAATGGCTTAGCTACTATCATATTCCTTTTATTGTTGGCGCAACAAAAGCAGATAAAATAGGCACCTCACAAATTCATAAAGCATTAAAAAATATCTCTGTTAAAACAGGTGTTATCGTTAATCAGATAATTTCTGTTTCTTCTGAAAAACGCATAGGCAAAGAAGAAATCTTAGCCCGCATTGAAGAAATGTTGCAAATTGAAAATTAATAAAAAAAGCAGTTCAAACGAACTGCTTTTTCTCTTTTTTACTACATTATAAATTGTGCAATATCTTCAATTTCATCGCCCATAACTGCTAATGCGTAGGGTTTACCGGCTGAAAGCCTTGCTTCAATAAAGATATCTTCACTGTTAAAGGTTTCAATATCACCGTTTTTGTGCAAGGCAAGTATGTCAACAGGTTCCTTAACATAAACTGCGCCTGAAACACTCGTTCCGTTCGAACCGTTTTTACGCCATTCAAAAGTTTTATTGCCTTTTCTTGCACGCAAACCGATTTCAAAATCAAAGGCAAATACACGCTTTGCGTAACCCTTTTCGGTAAATAAAACAACCTCGCCCTCGTCAGTTATCTGCTTTGCAAAAATAACTGAGTCGCCGTCGTCTAAGTTAATTCCCTTAACACCTGCGGTAACACGCCCTGTAACGCTGATTTCAGATGTATCCATATTCAAGCTCATACCATTCTTTGTAATATAAAGAACAGTTGCATCTTTTTGTTGTAATTCAACATTCACTAAAACATCATCATTTTTAAGGGTAATGGAATTAAATTTATTTTTCTTAACTGCGTATTCTTCTAAGGCTGAAACCTTTATCATACCTCCCTTGGTCATAAATGTTACATTACCGGTAGGTAGTACATTTTTATAGGGGATAGCAAGCAAGATTTTTTCGTTATCATTAAAGCCTGCACAAAGTCTTCCCGGTGCGCAACCCTTATCGCGCCACTTGTATTCAGGAATATCTTCAACTTTTACATTATAAGCAAATCCTAAATTGCTGAACAACAATAAGTTCATATCCGTTTGCACCTGATGAACTGATATAAGAGCATCATTAGGTGATGATGGAATGTCCTTGTTAGAAAGATTGTAATTTTTAACCTGAACTCTGCGGATAAAGCCTGCACGGTCAATGGAAACAACAGCATCTTCAACAGTTTTAAAGGTTTCCTTTGTAACAGTTTCTTCGGTGTGACCGTATATAATGTCTGTGCGTCTTGGGTTTTTATATTTGCGTTTAATATCCTGAAGATTTTTCTTAATAACTGCGTTAAGTTTTGTTTTGCTTTGAAGTATGCTTTCAAGTTCCTTAATAAGTTCGCGAATTTCTTTTAATTCTTTTTCAAGATTTTCAATTTCAAGGCCTGTTAAACGCTGTAAGCGCATTTCTAAAATTGCGGTTGCCTGTCTTTCAGTTAGTGCAAAAGTCTCTTTTAAACGTTCTTTTGCAGTGCGAACGTTAGGGGAAGAACGTATTATCTTAATAACTTTATCAATATTCTTAATGGCTATCATTAAGCCCGATAAAATTTCTTCTCTTTGCCTTGCAGCTTCAAGATCGTGGCGAACACGCTTTCTTTCAACTTCCTTTTGATATTCAATATAGTATTTTGTCATCTGCAATAAGCCTAATTGCATAGGCTTGCCATCAGCAATGGCAACCATATTAACACCAAAAGTCTTTTGCATATTTGAATACTTATAAAGGTAAGGAAGAATTTTATCAATATCGCCATCTTTTCTTACCTCAATAACAGCTCTTAAACCTTCGCGGTCAGATTCATCGCGAATATCACTAATCATTGAAAGGGGTCCCTTTTTCTCGTTGACCATTTTCATAATTTCAACAAGCATTTCAGCCTTATTGGTCTGATAAGGAACTTCGTTTATAACAATAAGTTTTTTGCCGTTAGGCGCATTTTCGATGGTGGTTTTTGCGCGCATTATTAACTTGCCGCGACCTGTTAAATAAGCATCTTTTATTGCTTCGCCATTGATAATCTGTGCGCCTGTTGGAAAATCAGGACCTTTGATATACTTCATCATTTCGTCTAAAGTAATGCGTGGATTATCAATTTGGGCAATAATACCGTCAATAACTTCGCCTAAGTTATGGGGCGGAATATTTGTTGCAAGTCCTACCGCAATACCCATTGAGCCGTTTACTAAAAGGTTAGGAAAACGACCTGGCAAAATTTCGGGTTCTTTTCTTGTGTCGTCAAAGTTAAGGGTCCATTTAATAGTATCTTTTTCAATATCTCTTAAAAGCTCTAAAGTAAGGGGTGCCATTCTTGCTTCTGTATAACGGAAAGCTGCGGCAGAGTCACCATCAATAGAACCAAAGTTACCGTGCCCGTCAACTAAAGGTGCACGCATAGCAAAATCTTGTGCAAGGTTAACCATTGCGCCGTATATTGATGAGTCACCATGTGGATGGTATTTAGCCATAGTTTCACCAACAATGTTGGCGCTCTTTTTAAAAGGCTTATCAGGTGTTAAACCCTGTTCGTACATAACATAAAGAATTCTTCTTTGAACAGGCTTTAAACCGTCTTCAACACGGGGGAGAGCACGCTCTAAAATAACGTGTTCAGAATAGGGAATCATTGAATTATGCATAACGCTTTCCATAGTTTGAGAAAGAATTATGCTGTTATCAATTATCTGGTCATTCTTCTTTGCCATTTATTTTAACACCCCCATATCTTTTGCAAATTCGTCAACTTTATTAAAGTTGGCATTATCAATAATATACTGCCTGCGCACATCTACTTTATCGCCCATTAAAACAGTAACAAGACGCTCAGCTTCAAAAGCATCCTCAATTGTAACGCGAACTAATGTGCGATGCTCAGGGTTCATAGTGGTTTCCCAAAGTTGTTCAGGGTCCATTTCACCTAAACCTTTGTAACGCTGAATCTCATAACCTCTGCCTAATTTTTGAGCAGTTTCGATGCGTTCTTCATCAGAATAACAGTAAAAAAGTTCCTTTGTTGATTTCTTTTCTAATCTGTAAAGAGGCGGAGTACCGATATACACATGCCCTTCTGTAATTAATGGCTTCATATATCTGTAGAAGAAAGTAAGCAAAAGTGAACGAATGTGCCCGCCGTCCTGGTCAGCATCGGCTAAAATAATAATTTTGTGATATTTTAAAAGCGAAATATCAAAATCATCGTCAATACCTGTGCCAAGGGCAGTAATAAGTGAACAATATTCTTCGTTTGAAAGTATCTGTTCAATTCTTCTTTTTTCACTGTTTGCAGGCTTACCCCTTAAAGGTAAAATAGCCTGAAATCTCCTGTCGCGTCCCTGTTTTGCGCTACCGCCTGCAGAATCACCCTCAACGATAATAAGTTCGTTTTGTTCGGGTTTTTTGCCTGTACAGGAAGCAAGTTTACCAACTAATGCAGTAACATCAAGGCTGTTTTTCTTTCTTGCAATATCCTTAGCTTTTTTTGCTGCTTCACGAACCTTTGCGGCGGCAACTGCCTTTTGTAAAATCAAAGCGCCGATAGCCTGATTTTTAGGGTCATCAAGGAACTTTTCAAGTTGCTCGGAAATAATCGCTTCAACTGCAGGGCGTGCTTCAACTGAACCAAGTTTGGATTTTGTCTGTCCTTCAAACTGTATATTCTGCATTTTTATGGAGATAACCGCAGTCATACCTTCTCTGAAATCTTCACCGTTAAAGTTAGAATCTTTTTCCTTTAAAACTTCAGTTCTGCGTGCGTAATCGTTTAAAACTTTAGTCAAAGCAGTTCTGAAACCTGTTTCATGAGTTCCACCTTCTTTTGTGGGAATATTATTTACAAATGAAACAGTGCTTTCGTTATATGAATCTGTATATTGAATAGCCGCTTCTGCGCGGATACCGTTATATTCGCCTTTAAAAAGCATAGGCTCATCAAAGACAGGAGTCTTGCCTTCGTTTGAATATTTAACGAAATCTTTAAGACCACCCTGGAAGCAGTAATGCTTTTCTTTTTCTTTACCAACACGGGTATCAATAAGATTTATTTTTAAGCCGGCATTTAAAAAAGCAAGTTCTTTAAGCCTGTGTGCAATAGTATCAAAATTAAATGTAACAGTGCCAAAAACAAGTTTGTCCGGTTTGAATGAAACGCAAGATCCGTGCTTTTCTGTTGTACCTGTTTTTGTTAAATGCATCTTTGTTGCGCCGGAAATAACGCTTTTTTTATCTTCGGTGTACTGCCTTTCAAATTCTGCGCGATAAACTTTATAATCTTTATATACCTCAACAGTGGTCCATTCTGAAAGCGCATTAACTACGCTTGCGCCAACGCCGTGCAATCCGCCACTGAATTCATATTGGTTGTTATCAAATTTTCCCCCTGCATGAAGTTGGGTAAAAATAACTTCAACACCTGAAACTTGTTTCTGCGGGTGTATATCAACAGGCATACCGCGTCCGTTATCTTCAACTGAAGCAACGTTATCATCAGAAAGTGTAATAGTAACCTCATCAGCATAACCATTAGCAGCCTCGTCAATGGCATTATCAACTATTTCCCATAAAAGATGATGCATACCGTCAGGTCCGGTTGTACCAATATACATACCCGGACGCATACGAACTGCATCAAGACCTTCAAGAATTTTTATATCTTTTGCATTATAAGCCATTACAGAACCCCCAAATTACTTGAAAATATCAACTTTCTTTTCTTCACCTTTAAAAAGTCTTTTAACGTTTTCGCGGTGCATAAACACCATTAATGCAAACATAAACCAAAGTGTAAGAATTTCAAAAATTTCGCCTTTTGCATCAAAGATTGTAAAAATAATTGCAGAAAGCAACATTGTTAACATTGATACAAGGGAATAAAGCCTGATATGAATATTTGCTATTGCCGCAAGAAAAATAAATATAGCGCCTAAAACAGGATTCATAAGGAATAAAAGCCCTAATGAACAGGCAACGCCTTTTCCACCTTTAAAGCCCATAAATATGGGGAAATTGTGTCCTAAAATTGCACTTAATCCACCAATAAAAATGTATGGCTGGTCAAAACCGTACCAAAAAGTAAAGTTTTCAAAGCCTTTACCAATAATTAAACAGCCTAATAGCCCTGCACCTGCGCATTTTATTGCATCTCCGAAAAAAACGGGAACAGCGTATTTTAAACCAAAATTTCTTAAAACATTTGTTGCACCTGCATTGCCACTACCTAAAGTGCGGATATCTTTTTTGAAAAATACTTTTGATAAAATGCTTGCACAAGAAATGTTGCCAAGTAAATATCCTAATATAACTGCAATTATTATTTTTATAACTAACACTATTCTTTCTCCTTCTCTCTAAGAATAAGGTTAATCGGTGTGCCTCTAAATCCAAAGGCTTCTCGAAAACTATTTTCTAAATAACGCTTATATGAAAAATGCATAAGCTTTTGATCATTAACAAACAAAATAAATGTAGGAGGCTTAACGGCAACCTGTGCAGCATACTTAATCTTTAAGCGTTTACCGTTCTTTGTAGGTGGCTCATTAAGTTGCATAGCATCAGATAAAGTGTCATTTAAGATACCTGTTGAAATTCTTTTGCAGGCAGAATCATAAATCTCTTTTACCATTGATAATATCTTATGTGTGCGCTGTCCTGTCATAGCTGATATAAATATATAATCAACATAATCCATAAATGCTAAGTCAGCACGCATTTTTTTCTTGAATTTTTCACTTGTGTTGGTATCTTTTTCAATAAGATCCCATTTATTAACAACAACCAGCGCAGCTTTACCTTGTTCTTTAACATATCCTGCAATCTTAACGTCTTGTTCAGTCATACCCTGTGAAGCATCTAAAACTATTAACGCAACATCCGAGCGCCTTATAGCATCAAGCGAACGGATGACGCTGTATCTTTCAACAGTGCCATCATCAATAGATTTTTTACGGCGGATACCTGCAGTGTCAATTAAAACAAACTTTTGTCCGTCCTGTTCAAAAGGTGTGTCAATAGCATCGCGGGTAGTACCGGGAATATTACTAACTATTGACCTTTGCTCACCTAAAAGTTTATTAACAAGGGAAGATTTTCCCGCGTTTGGTTTTCCTACAACGGCAATTTTTATAGTGTCGTCATCTTCTTCATCATCTGCATTGTGTGGAAAGTTTTCAACAATTCTGTCCAAAAGGTCACCAAAGCCCATCATATTAAGGGCAGAAATACTTTCGGGCTCACCTAATCCAAGTGAATAAAAATCATAAACACTGTCTTCTTGAGTGGGTCCATCAACCTTGTTTACAACTAAAATAATATTATTGTGTTTTTTTCTTAAATAATCGGCAACGTCCTGATCGGCAGAAAGCATACCCTGGCGTGCATCTGTAAAAAACAAGATAACATCTGCAGTTTCAACAGCAACTTCAGCCTGTTTAAGCATTTCGTTATAAAAAACATCATCACTTTTTAATTCGATACCACCGGTATCAACAAGAGTAAAAGTATAATCAAGCCAGGTAACATCAGTATAAAGCCTGTCTCTTGTAACGCCAGGGGTATCTTCAACTATTGAAAGCCGCTTTCCTGAAAGTTTATTAAAAAAAGTAGATTTACCAACGTTTGGTCTGCCAACTATGGCAACAAGGGGTTTCATGTTTTAATTCTCCTTAATACCTAATAGCGCCTGAACAAAGGCAGAGCCTAAGTTATCAATGGGCGTAATTTTTTTATTAATCCAATTTTCAACATCGTTAACACTTAAATCGTCAAGGAATTTTCCGTTTTCGCCCCTTAACATTGTGTTGCAGATGAAAATCTCACTTCCAACATCTTTGCCGTCAAGTTGAACAGCAATATCCCTGCCTGTTAAAAGCCCCGTAACAGTAACAGATTCACCAAAGAAAAAGTTTGTGATAGGGAAAATGTTTACAGTAAGATTAGGAAAATGTTCATTTAAAATATCAACCATTTCCTTCATAAAGTCTGCACTTGAAACGCCTGTAGCAATGGAAACTTTTCGGTCAGGTATCCAAGGGGGCATGTTAGGGATATAATCAAGAACTTCTTGCTTGAACTTTGCAAGCATACCAACGCCGTTTTCTATTTGCATAAAATCCTCGTATTCGCTTGCATTGGGAATTGGTAATTTTGCCTGAACATAGAATTCATCAGAAGGATAAATAAAGCGTGAACCTTTAAATTCAAGGCAACTTTCCTGCCATTTGGTAATTTCTTCAACAATATGCTTTGCATCAGAAGAATTGAATTTTTTTAATTTGTGCAGTTTTTTTCTGTGATAAGTAAGGCCAACAGGAACAACTGCTAAAGACTGACAGTATGGATAAAGCGTAAAAAGGTCTTCAAAAGTCTGCCTTAAATAAAAGCCATCGTTAATTTCAGGGCATAAAACTATCTGTGTGTGAAAATAAATTTCTGCTTCAGCAAAGCGCCTTAATATAGCCATAATATCCTGCGCTTTAGGATTACCAAGCATATGGCGCCTTAATTCAACATCTGTTGCATGAACTGAAATATAAAGAGGGGAAATATGCTGATCAATTATTCTTTGTATTTCTCTTTCGGAAACGTTTGTTAAAGTAACATAGTTGCCAAACAAAACAGACATTCGCCAGTCATCATCTTTAACATAAAGAGTTTTGCGCATATTTGGAGGAAGTTGGTCAACAAAGCAGAAAATACATTTATTAGCGCATGAACGCATGGTTAAAAGGTCATTTTCAAACTTTAATCCAAGATGTTCATAATCGTATTTTTCTATTTCGTATAAAACTGCCTCGTCAGTATCCTTTTCAATAATGGTAATGGTAAGTTCATCCATTGCATCATAATACTGATAATCAATTAAGTCTCGTACAGGCTGGTCATTTATGGCAACAAGAATATCGCCGGGCTTTATACCAAGTTCAGCACAAATAGAATTTTCATCAACACCGATTATTTTGTGGCGCATAGTTAACCTCCTTAACAAAAAACTCAATATATAGTATCATATCATAAAATGGCAAATCTTTCAAGTGATTTCCGTACTTAAAGAAATAAGCTGTGGCAAAACAGTTTCAAAATCAACACCGTACCATGAAGCATCTTTATTTTCAACAGTTGCTTTCATAGCCCTGTATGTAAATTCAACAGCAATCTGTAACGCTTTTTTGTTCGAAAAACCTTTTATTAAGGCTGAAAATAAAACCGAAGCAAACAAATCGCCTGTGCCATGAAAGGTGCGGTCAATTTTTTCTTTTAAATAACAGTAAAACTCGCCTGTAGTTTTATCGTAAATTGCACTGCCTACTTTTTTGTTCAATTCAACGCCTGTAAGCACACATATCTTTGGCCCAAGATCGCAAAGCCTTTGCATCTGCAACATAAGCCCATCAAGATTTGAGTAAAACAGTTTGCCGCCTTTATTAAGTAAAAAACTTGCTTCAGTTACATTAGGCACGATAATATCGGCTTTTTTACAAAGTTTTTGCATCTCTTTAGGAAATTCTATATCAAAGCCTGAATATAACTTGCCGTTATCGCCCATAACGGGATCAACAAGCACAAGAGTGTTGTCAGTTTTAAAATCATCAATAAAATCACATACTGTTTGTATCTGTTCTTTTGAACCTAAATATGCAGAATAAATTCCGTCAAAACTAAACCCTTGATTTTTTAATTCAGGGATTATTTCTTGCATATTATTATGAAGATCAAAAATCTTAAAGCTTTTAAATGCGGTATGGGTTGATAAAAGCGCTGTAGGTAAGGGGCAAGCCTCGATACCAAAAGATGAAATTACAGGCAAAGCAACGGTTAATGCGCATTTGCCAACACAGGTAATATCCTGCAGTGTTATAATTCTTTTCATTATTCTTCAAAATCAAGGCATAACCTTGCCTTTGTAAAGGGACGGATAAAGTTATCAGCAACAAAAACGTGGTCAGGGTGTGTTTGATAACATTTTAAAGCATTATCGGAAACAAATTCACTATAAAGCATCATATCAGCGTTAGAAGAATCCAGTTTTTCTGTTTGAAGTTTAATTTCGGTTAAACCTTCAATTTTACCTAATAAACCTTCCAAATTAATTTTTGCATTTTTTAAAATTTCATTTCGTTCAGTTTCAGAAAAATCATCTTTTAACTGCCAAAGAATAATGTGTTTTACCATTTTTATTATGCTCCTTAAAAAATAATATAGTATATTATACCAAAAAACTTATATATTTTAAAGCGTTTTTTTAAAAAAAGAGGTTTTACATTAAGCGAAATTTATGTTAAACTATATAGATAGGTGATATAATGAATTTTATAGAAGTAACAGATAATAAAATTTTAACTGATTTTTATAAAAACTGCAAAATGGAAATAGAAGATGATTGGGTAAAGTTAATGAATCCTATCAGAAGTATCGGGTGCATAGAAAACGGTAAAATCATCTGTGCAGCAACAATTTCCAAACGATTTAATAAAACTATTCTTGATTATATAGGTGTTGATAAGTCTTTAAGGGGCAAAGGTCTTGGTAAAGAACTTTTAGAACAAATACTTAAAAACGAAAACGAAGTTTACATATGTGCAAAAAATCAAGGCTTTTTTAAAAGTCAGGGATTTATTGAAACAGAAGATAGTGATTTAATTAAAGAATGTTTATATTGTCCGCAGTTTAATAAAAATTGTTTTCCGCGTATTATGAAAAGGGGTTAAAAATTGATAGATATTATAAGGTTAAAAGCAGAACTTCTTTGTTTAGGTATGTCAGTGCATCCTGAAACTAAGGAAGTTTTACAAAAAGAATATCCCCACTTTTTTTATAAAGGGTTTATTGATGCTGTTAATTTAAAAATAAATAATTCAAATATTTGCGTAAGCATTGCAGAAAACTATTCAACTCGATCACCGTATGTTCTTAAAAAAACAGAACAAGGATATTTTGTTTTTAAAGATAATGAAAAATTCAAGCTTGAATTTTTTGAATCTTTACCTGCAACAAATACAGTTCTTGATGATCTTGCAAGGTTGCATGCTGATTCTTGTATTAATATATGGCCAAGCACAAGCTGTTGTTATGATACGCCCGAAAAAAAGTGCAAATTCTGTTCTTTGGAGTGTTCTAATAACACGCCCATTCCTGTTGAAGAACTGTGCAGTGCGATAAAAAAACTTTTTTCAGTTTATAAAGAAAGCACACTTAATTTTTCAGGCGGAACATATCTTAGTCCGGACAATATGGTTGATTATTGGATTAGTGTTGTTAAAGGAGTAAGGGAGTTTTCTTCATGCCCCATAGCCATTGAGTTTGCACCCCCAAGCAATCTTAACAAGTTAAAAGAATTAAAAGAAGCAGGTGCAAATGCGGTAATTATGAATCTTGAAATTGCCGATAGTACTTTAAGAAAAAAGATTTGTCCGGGCAAATCAAGTATTACTTATGAGCATTATCATAACGCCTTAAAAAAAGCGGTTGAACTCTTTGGATGGGGTCAGGTTTCAAGCGTTTTAATTGGCGGTATTCAGCCGACAGAACATATAATTGCAGAGTGTGAAAAATTAACTAAAATGGGCGTTTTTCCAACTATTATGCCATTCAGACCAATGGATAACTGCGATTATAATTTTTTAAAATCTTGTGATCCGGACGATTTAATTAAAATGAGCAATAAATTAGGTGCTATGCTTGTAAAATATAAACTTTCGCCATTTTTACAAGAAGGTTGCACAAAATGCGGTGGATGCTCCATTGAAAATGAATGTTATTTCAGCAAGGAAAAAAATAAATGATAAAGTTACTTAAATTATTAGGAAAATACAAAAAAGAAACAGTTTTAGGGCCCTTATTAAAAATGGCTGAAGCATTGTTTGAACTTTTTGTGCCCTTGGTTGTTGCATCTTTGATTGATAAGGGTATAAAGGGCGGACTTGGTATGCCACATATACTTAAAATGAGCCTTATTCTTGTTTTGTTTGCATTTTTAGGCTTACTTTTCAGTGTGTGCGCCCAGTTTTTTGCAGCAAAAGCGGCAACAGGCGTTGTAAAGCATGTTCGTTTAAAACTTTTTGATCATATCAATAAACTTGGTTACCCTGAAATAGATAAACTTGGCAAAGCAACAATGATAACAAGGCTTACAAGCGATGTTAATCAGGTACAAAACGGTATAAATTTAGGTTTAAGGCTTTTGTTAAGGTCACCATTTGTTGTGTTTGGCGCAATGATAATGGCGTTCTTTGTAAATAAAGAACTTGCTATTATCTTTGTGGTGGTAATTCCCGTTTTAGCTGTTATTGTTTTTTCAATAATGCTTGTTTCCATTCCGCTTTATAAAAAGGTTCAGCAAAAACTTGATAAAGTGCTTTCTTCCACAAGGCAGAACTTATCAGGCACCCGCGTTATCCGTGCTTTTGTAAAAGAAAAAGATGAAGAACAGCGTTTTAAGGAAGAAAACACCAGTTTAGTTAAAATGCAAGTGCTGGTGGGCAGAATTTCGCAACTGATGAACCCACTTACTTATGTTGTGATTAACCTTGCTATTGTATTTTTAATTTATAAAGGCGCAATTAAAGTTGAAATAGGTATAATTTCACAAGGCGCGTTAGTTGCGCTTTATAACTATATGTCACAGATACTTGTTGAACTTATAAAACTTGCAAATCTGATTATCAGCATCACCAGGGCTTTTGCTTGCGGTAACCGTATTCAATCGGTACTTGATTTGACACCTTCACAGCAAAACGGAACTAAAAAAGAATTTGATTTTACTAAACCAATTGTTGAATTTGATAATGCTTCGTTAATTTATGGTGATAATGTTGAACCATCTATTGAAAATATAACTTTTTCAGTAAATAAGGGCGAAACCATCGGTATTATTGGCGGTACAGGTTCAGGTAAAACAAGTTTAATTAACCTTATCCCAAGATTTTACGATACCTTTATGGGCAGTTGCAAGGTTTATGGTGAAGATGTTAAAAACTACGATACAGAATTTCTTCGTTCCGTTATATCTATTGTTCCACAAAAGGCAGAACTTTTTAAAGGTACAATTCGTGAAAATATTCTTTGGGGTAATGAAAACGCAACTGACGAACAGATAATGGACGCCTTAAATAAAGCACAGGCACTTGATATTGTTAAAAGTAAGGAATTAGGTCTTGATGCTCCTGTTGAACAGTACGGCAGAAATTTTTCAGGCGGACAAAAGCAACGCTTGACAATTGCAAGGGCGCTTTTAAAAGATTCCCAGATTCTTATTTTAGATGATAGCGCATCGGCGCTTGATTATAAAACCGATTCGCTTTTGATGAAAGCAATTAAAGAAATGGAGGATAAAACAGTATTTATCGTTTCACAGCGTACTTCATCAATACGCCACGCCGATAAAATCGTTTTAATGGATGATGGTAAGATTCAGGCAATAGGCACACATAGCGAGCTTCTTGAATATTCACCTCTTTACAGGGAAATCCACTATCAGCAGGTAGGGGGTGAAGATGTTGAATAAAGAAACCATCAAAAAAACCATAAAATATATTGGTAAATATAAAGGTTTTATTTTAATCTCTATTATTTTATCCTTTGCAAGCGTGCTTTTATCCCTTTATGTTCCTATTTTAATCGGACAAGCCATTGATTATATTGTTGGCGAAAACAATGTAAATTTTTCAAAAGTAAGTTTCTATATCGTTCAGGCATTAATTATTACAGGAATCGGCGCGCTTCTTCAGTGGATTTTTGGAATGATAAATAACCGCGTAACTTACGGTGTAGTAAAGGATATAAGGGAAACTGCATTTAATAAAATTCAGGATCTACCCTTAAAATATCTTGATACACACCCAACAGGTGAAACCGTAAGCAGAATTATTGCCGATACCGATCAGTTTGCCGATGGTCTTTTAATGGGTTTTACACAGTTCTTTACAGGAATCGTAACCATTATCGCAACCTTAGTATTTATGATTTATCTTAACTGGCAGGTTGCCCTTGCTGTTGTTGTTTTAACACCGCTTTCACTTGTTATTGCAAACTTTATTGCCAAAAGAACCTATGGTATGTTTAAAAAACAGTCAGAAACAAGGGGCGAACAAACGGCATATATTGATGAAATCATTGGCGGCTTAAAAGTTGTTAAAGCCTTTTCCTATAACGATAGGGCAGTAAGCGAATTTTCTGCGATAAATGACCGTTTAGAAAAACATTCCTTAAAAGCAATCTTCTTTTCATCATTAACAAACCCAACAACACGCTTTGTAAATAGCGTTGTTTACGCATTCGTTGCATTTTTAGGTTCGCTTTTAGTGCCTGGCTCTTTAACAGTAGGCGGTCTTACAATTTTTTTAAGTTATGCCAATCAGTACACAAAGCCTTTTAACGAAATTTCAGGCGTTGTTGCCGAAATGCAAAATGCACTTGCCTGCGCACAAAGGGTGTTTGATTTAATTGAAGAAGAACCCCAAAAACATGAAACCCCCGTTAATTTAGAAAACGTTTCAGGGGATATAAAGATTAAAAACGCATCATTCTGTTATGACTCTAAAAAGCCACTGATACAAAACCTTTCACTTGATATAAAAAAAGGTATGCGCGTAGCAATAGTTGGTCCTACAGGTTGCGGAAAAACTACCTTAATTAACCTTTTAATGCGCTTTTACGATGTAAACGAAGGCGATATTTTGATTGACAACAAATCAATTTATGAAATCACCCGTTCTTCTTTAAGGGAAAGCTTTGGCATGGTGTTGCAGGAAACCTGGCTTTATTCAGGTACAATTGAAGAAAATATTAAGTTCGGTAAGGACGATGCAACCGAAGAAGAAATAATTGCCGCCGCAAAAGCCGCCCACGCCCATAGCTTTATTAAGCGCTTGCCAAAGGGCTATCAGACGGTAATCGGTGAAGATGGCGGAAGCCTTTCACAAGGTCAAAAACAGCTTTTGTGTATTGCAAGGCTTATGCTAAAATCTCCGCCAATGCTTATTTTAGATGAAGCAACGTCTTCAATTGATACCCGTACAGAACAAAAGATTCAGGATGCCTTCTCAAAACTACTTAAAGGCAGAACAAGTTTTATCGTTGCCCACAGGCTTTCAACTATAAAAACAGCCGATTTAATCCTTGTTATGAAGGATGGCAACGTCATTGAACAAGGCACCCATAATGAACTTATTAATAAAGGCGGATTTTATAAGGAACTTTATAATTCCCAGTTCGATATTGAATAATGAAAAAAGAGTGTTTCAATTTGAAACACTCTTTTTTTGCAAAAATATTTGTAAAAACAAAAATAATATGCTATACTTAAAATGCTACACAAACTAAATAAGGAAAGAAACTCAGGGATATTTCTGCAATCAAGGAATAGCCTTGGTTTTGTTTACAAATAATATCATCCAGATGAATTTGATAAAAAAATGCAAATTCCAGCTGGATGGTATATGTGAGTAATATCCGTTTCTTTCCAAGTTTGTGTAGCAACAACGGGAGTTTGCATATTTTTTTGTGCGCTTCTGTTGAGGCGCACTTTTTTTATTTTTGAGAGGGAAAATATTGTGAAAAAACTGTTATCTTTAATTATTGCGGTAGCAATAGTAGTTGGAATATTTAATTGTATGATCGCTTATGCCTATGAGGTTGAAAAATTTGACAAAAAAGGATTTGTCGTAATGCATAGTGATAATCTTAACGTGCACAAAGGTCCCGGCACAGAATATGAAAAAGTCGGCTCCCTTGCAAAAGGAACGATTATTGATATTACGGGCACAACTACCAATGCGGAAAAAGAAGAATGGTATAAAATCAGCGGTAACGGTATCATTGGCTTTGTAATGAAAAAATATATTACACTTGTTGACGTTCCCCAAACCCCTGACGAAGCCTTTGAACTTTCTATTAAGAATTTTCCTGATAGTTATAAGGATAAATTAAGAACGTTACACGCCATTTATCCATCCTGGAAATTTACCCCATTAGTTACCAATTTAACATGGGAAACCTTAATGAATAACGAATGTGTTATCGGCAGAAATCTTTTGCAAAGCCCTGAAGCCTGGATGTCCTTTGAAGACGGTGCTTATAATTTTACCGATAAATACTGGTATTCCTTTGATATCGGAAACTGGCGTCAGGCTTGCGAAGAAGTTATTGCCTATTATCTTGACCCCCGTAACTTTTTAGACGGCAATATCTATCAGTTTTTAGTGCTTTCTGATGATGGCAGTGAATACGACCCTAAGGTA